>DASUII010000139.1:0-11455 GCA_036279835.1 Pseudonocardiaceae bacterium | reverse complement strand
TCATCGGTACCCACCGGACGTCGTCGCCACCACCACGGTGAGCAGGTAAGGTCATCCTGGGCACGCCGAGGGATTCGTTACCCGTGCAGTCCATCGACCACCGAGGTGATCGCTGCCGCGGACCTGCTCGAGTGTGGCTTGACGGCAGTGCTCGCCGCGGCGGGTAGTCCGTTGCCACCTAACACGTGGTGTCCTCGCCGGACGTCGTGCGTGATCGCTGCACGGGCGATCCGCAGCGTTTGCGCGGACTGGGCGTGGACCGGTCGCTGCCGCGGTACGACGCTAACCGAGTAGGTGTGCACCAATCACGTTCGGCAACCATTGCCGATGTGTTTCGCTATTCGGCGCTCGTTTAGGCCATCGGGGCACTCAGATGGACCTGTCCTACGGCTGGGTGACAAACGTAACGTCTCATACCTGGTTTGGCGCTTCACCTCTGTGGTGACCTGATGGCTGCCGCGGCGATCTGTCCAAACCGGACCAACTCGGTCGGGGCCCGCGATCAAGAGGAGAACCCATGACCTTCCAGTCGAGAAATCTGGATAATCCGGACGAAACTCGAAAGTTCAACCATGGTGAAATCGGAGTGGTGACGGTAGCCGGGGCAGTCGTCGGTCGAGCCGTCTTCCAGCCTGGCTGGCGATGGTCCGAGGATGTCAAGCCGATCGCTGGCACCGAGTCCTGCCAGGCCGCCCACACCGGATACATCATCTCCGGCCGGATGCACGTCACGATGGATGATGGAGCCGAGGGCGATCTGGGGCCTGGCGATGCCTTCGTCATCTCGCCCGGTCACGACGGATGGATCGTCGGTGATGAGGCCTGCGTTGCACTCGACTGGTCCGCCGCAGGGGACTACGCCAAGGTTTCTGAATGACCGTGCGGCCGGAACCTGGCGTCGCTGAGTGAGCTTCTGACCACCACCCGGAACGACGCTGCTGTTGGCGAGTTCGACACTAGAGCTGTCCGCTGCTACTAGGCAGCTCCCTTGTCGAACTCGTCGCACGCAGGGCTGTTTCGGCGGTGAGGGTGCCCGCCAAACCTGGCCCGAGCACTTCGAATTGGCCGTTGACGGCCTCGATATCGGTGCAATCCCCACCCCTGCGCCTGACCACGAATCCGCAGTGCGAGTTCGCCCGCCGACTGGGGCCAACACGACTAGCGTTGCTGTTGAGCCGACACCTGACGGGAGGGAGGGGTGGTGACTGATCTCACGAGAACGATCTTGGAGGAGTCCGCGACCATCGCGGTCGTGGGGCTGAGCACCAACGAGGCAAAGGCAGCTCACGCGGTGCCTGCGTTCCTGCAGGCGATCGGATATCGGGTGATTCCGGTGCATCCCAGTGCCGTCGACATCCTGGGCGAGCGCGCGTACCGCCGCGTGACCGACATCAGCGAACCGGTCGATGTGGTCAACGTGTTCCGCCCGGCGCGAGAAGCTCCGGAGCTGGCCCGGCAGGCGGTGGCGATCGGCGCCAAGGTGTTGTGGTTGCAGCAGGGCATCCGCTCCGCCGAGGCGCGGCAGATCGCCGAGGAGGGCGGCCTGCAGTACGTGGAAGCACGGTGCATGGGCAAGCTGGCGGCGTTCTACGGGATCACCAAGGCACGGCAGGTAGCTGCGACATGATCAAGCCGGTGCTGCTCACGGTTGACGACGACCCCGGAGTATCCCGTGCCGTGGCTCGTGACCTGCGCCGCCGCTACGGGGAGAACTACCGCGTGGTGCGGGCCGACTCGGCGGCCCAGGCGTTGGAGGCGCTGCGGGAGCTGAAGCTGCGTGGCGAGCCGGTTGCGGCGATGCTCGCCGACTACCGGATGCCGCAGATGAACGGCATCGAGTTCCTCGAAGAGGCGATGGACATCTTTCCGCTGGCCCGCCGGGCACTGCTCACCGCCTACGCCGACACCGACGCCGCGATACAGGCGATCAACGTGGTGGACGTGGACCACTACCTGCTCAAGCCCTGGGAACCGCCGGAGGAGAAGCTGTACCCCGTCGTCGACGCGCTCATCGAGATGTGGCGTGCGCTGGGTGACCGGCCGGTGGAGGAGACGAAACTGGTCGGGCATCGCTGGTCCAGCGAATCCTATCGCGCGCGGGATTTCCTGGCCCGCAATTCCGTTCCCTACCGGTGGTACAGCGTCGACGAATCGGAAGGGCGGCGGCTGCTGGATGCCGCGGACGCGGCCGTGGAGGACGTTCCGGTACTGATCACCGCGGAAGGTGCGGTGCTGCGGAACCCGTCGGACGCCGAAATCGCTGCCGCGGTAGGATTGTCGACCGAACCGGCCGCCGACTTCTACGACCTGATCGTCGTGGGAGCCGGTCCGGCGGGGCTCGGCGCAGCGGTCTACGGCGCTTCCGAGGGACTGCGCACCGTGTTGGTGGAACGGGCGGCCACCGGGGGCCAGGCCGGTCAGAGCTCGCGGATCGAGAACTACCTCGGATTCCCCGACGGGGTGTCTGGTGCCCAGCTGACCGACCGCGCCCGCCGGCAGGCGCAGAAGTTCGGTGCGGAGGTGCTGTCGGCCCGTGAGGTCATCGGGCTGCAGGCTCGAGGTTCCGCCCGCATCGTGCGCTTCGGCGAAGGCACCGAACTCGCGGCTCACGCGATCATCCTCGCAACCGGGGTGTCGTACCGGACGCTGGAGGCGCCGGGCATCGCCGAGCTCACCGGGCGCGGTGTGTACTACGGGTCGGCGATGACCCAGGGACCGTCGTGTGCAGGCGAAGACGTCTACATCGTCGGAGGTGCGAACTCCGCCGGGCAGGCCGCGGTGTTCTTCTCGCGCTACGCGCGAACGGTGACGGTTCTGGTGCGCGGTGCGTCACTGCACAGCTCGATGTCGCACTATCTGATCAAGCAGTTGGACGGGATCGACAACATCATTGTGCGTACCAGAACTGTCGTCGGGGCAGCGCACGGGGCCGAGCACCTCGAGAAGCTAACGCTATGCGATCGCAGCAGCGGTGAGGGGGACACGGTGCCCGCCGGGTCGCTGTTCATCTTCATCGGTGCCGCACCTCGCACCGAGTGGCTCGGCGAGGCTGTCCGCCGGGATTCCCGGGGTTTCGTGCTGACCGGTCCTGATCTGCTCATCGACGGACGTCGGCCCCCCGGGTGGCCGGTCGAGCGCGACCCCTACTACCTGGAGTCCAGTCTGCCAGGGGTGTTGGTGGCCGGAGACGCTCGGGCGGAGTCGGTGAAGCGGGTCGCCTCCGCAGTGGGGGAGGGCGCGATGGCCGTCACCCTGGTACATCGCTACCTGGAGGACCGGTGAGCACACCACAGCGGGTCAGCCCAGCAACGTTGCGCACGCTGTTCCTGTTCGAGGATCTCCAGGACGAGCAGCTGGAGTGGCTCGTTGAGCACGGTCATGTGGAGAATTACCGCGCAGGCACGGAGATCGCCACCGAGGGACAGCCCGCGGAGTGGTTCTACATCCTGCTGTCCGGCGCGATCACGCTCTCCCAACTGGTCCGCGGCGATGACGTCGAGATCACCCGCGGTGATCAGCCCGGGGTGTATGCCGGAGCCACCCAGTTCTATCTGGGCAATCAGGTCTCACAGGTCTACACCATCTCAGTACGCACTACCGCGGACAGCGCTGTGCTGGCCCTGCCGGCTGCTGACTTCGCCGTGGTGTTCCGTCAGTGGTACCCCATGGCGACCCACCTGTTGCAGGGGATGTTCGTCGGGCTCCGCAACGCCGACGAGCTTGTCGGTCAGCGTGAGCGGCTGCTGTCACTGGGCAAACTGACTGCGGGCTTGACCCACGAACTGAACAACCCGGCGGCGGCTGCGGGTCGGGCGACCGTGGCGCTGCGGGAACGAGTTGCCGGGATGAGACACAAACTCGCAGTGCTCGCCGGGTCCGAGCTGCGAGCCGACGAGCTCAAGCACCTCACAGCCATCCAGGAAGAGATCGTCGAGCGGATGTCCACGGTGCCGGAATTGTCCCCGCTGCAGACCAGCGACCTGGAGGACAAGCTGACTGACTGGCTCGACGACAACGGCGCCACCTCCGGGTGGGAGATCGCGCCGACCTTCGTCGCAGGCGGGGTCGGCATCGACGATTTGCAGCGTGTTGCGGATGCGTTGGGCGGCCGCTATCTCGACGGTGCCCTCCGGTGGCTCGCTTACACGGTAGAGACCGAGACGCTGCTGGGCGAGATCGAGAACGCCACCGGTCGCATCTCCGCGTTGGTGGGCGCCGCCAAGCAGTACTCCCAGATGGATCGCTCGTCGCACCAATCCGTTGACGTTCATGATGGCCTCAATTCGACTTTGATCATGTTGAGCCGAAAGATCGGTGACCAGGTCAGGGTTGTGAAGGACTACGACTGCAGCCTGCCGAAGGTCCCCGCCTACGCCGCCGAGCTGAATCAGGTGTGGACAAACCTCATCGACAACGCCGTCGACGCCATGCGCCGCTCAGGAACCCTCACCCTGCGCACGGCGCGCGACGGGGACCAACTGCTCGTCGAGATCCGTGATACCGGCCCCGGAGTTCCTGACGACATGCACCAGCAAATCTTCGAACCCTTCTTCACCACCAAACCAGTAGGCGAAGGCACTGGTCTCGGACTGGACGTGTCCTGGCGCATCGTGGTCAACCGGCACGGCGGAAGCATGCGAGTGATCTCCGAACCGGGCGACACCCGGTTCCAGGTACGCCTTCCTCTGTCTGAGTCAACACATCGTCGACAGCCATCCGCCTCGTGATCTCGGCGCCTCGACGCCGGTTGGCTGTATTCGCCGGACTCGTCACGCTGAGTGGTTGAGCAAAACGGCGTGATGCGGAGTCCGGGGGTTCGTTAACGCGCCGTGAGCGCTCAGCAGGCCGCACCTCTCAGGTCCGTGCCTTTGGCCCGGCGGTTACCGCGGCGGGTCCGGGCAGCGTTGCTCGTGGTTCACGTCGTGGCGTCGGCGGGATGGCTGGGACTCGACGGGGCGCTGGTTGCGTTAGAGGTAACCGGCCTGCACTCCGGTGATCCCGCGGTGCGAGCCGGGATCGCCCTCGCGATGGCCGTCATCGCCGGCTGGGTGCTGATCCCCGCGGTGTTCGTCTCGCTTTGCAGCGGCCTGGTGCTGGCGCTGGGAACATCGTGGGGTCTGACGCGACACTGGTGGTTGGTGGCTAAATCAGTGATCGCTGTCGTGCTGACCGCCACCGGGGCTGCGCTGATGCTGCCCCGACTACCCGAGGTCGTAGCCGGCGACGGAGCGCCGGCCCAGGGGCTGACGCTGGCTGCGAGGTCAGGGGCGCTGGGACTGTTGTTTACCGCGACGGCCCTGTCCGTGGTGAAGCCGTGGGGGAAGACCGGGCTGGCGCGGTCACGCGGGACTCAGCCGACAGCTGCCGCTCAGGGCACTGGCCTTGCACCGGCCACCCTGTGGTCGGGCCGCACCGACGCATTCGACGACATTGGCCAAGAGGGTCCACGGTCGGCGCAGCTTCACGCTCTGCGCGGCCTTCGTGCTTTCCCCGGCGCGTCCGGCGGGCGGGTGCTGGTTCGCGGATCCCGGACGTGGATCGATACCACCGCCCTCACCGACGCTGCCTCGGTTGCTCGACCGCAAGGTCAGCCGGCAGCCAGGAGCCGTCGGCCGCCACAGCGGGGCCGGTCGCTCTCCCGAGCGCGGTCGTGATCGAGCCACCGCGCGGGTGCGTTGCCGATCGTCTGCACGCCATCCCCAGAAAGCCAACATCGGTACACCGCGTGTTGATGCCTCTCCCGGAGATCTGCCGCCCTACGGTGTCGTTCCGTGAGCCAGACGCCGATCTACGACCAGCTCCGCCGCGAGAAAATCAACGCCGATGTCCCGGCCGCAGGGGCTAGCCAGCACCGAGTTGGTCACACTGGGCAACACCGCCTTCCCGCTGCGACGCAGGGCGCGGTGGCAGCGTTCGCCCGGCCAGCGGGGGGATCGCCCGCAGGCCGCCACAGCCCGACAGCGCGGGACACGGCGCAGTTCTCCTGGTTCGACCTCCCAGGCTAGCTCGCAAGAGCTGTCGAACCCCTTCACCAGGGCGGCAGCTGCGTCGGCGAGCAAGGTCAGCAGTTCTGGGACGGTCCCCACGATGATGACTGCTGACGCCAACGAGTGAGAGACTACTGTGGAACGCCTACCGATTGACACTGAGGAATACGCCTGTGCCCGAAACGCCGTCCCTGCGCCCTGACTCGACCGAAGCGCTGTCCGAGCTGCTTCGATCGCGTATCCTTGTGCTCGACGGCGCGATAGGCACCATGATCCAGCGGCACGATTTCAGCGAAGAAGACTACCGGGGCGAGCGGTTCGCCGACTGGTCGAATGACCTTAAGGGCAACAACGACCTGCTGACGCTCACCCAGCCGCACGCGATCAGCGGAATCCACCGCGCGTACCTGGAGGTCGGGTCGGACCTGATCGAGACCAACACCTTCAATGCGCAGCGGATCTCTCTCGCCGATTACGGCATGCAGGAACTCGCCTACGAACTCAACTTCGAGTCGGCGAGTTTAGCCCGGGCTGAGTGTGATATCGCGACCGCCGCGAATCCCGACAAGCCGCGGTTCGTCGTGGGCGCGTTGGGACCGACGACCCGCACCGGGTCGATCTCACCGGATGTCAACGACCCCGGCGCGCGCAACGTCACCCATACGGAACTCGTCGAGGCGTATGCCGAGCAGGCGAACGGTTTGGTCGATGGTGGCGCCGACATCCTGATGATCGAGACGATCTTCGACACCCTCAACGCGAAGGCAGCGATCTTCGCCATCGAGACATTGTTCGAAGAGCGTGGCCGCCGTTGGCCGGTCATGATCTCCGGGACCATCACCGACGCCTCCGGCCGAACGCTGTCCGGACAGGTCACCGAGGCGTTCTGGAACTCCGTGCGGCACGCCAAGCCGCTGCTCGTCGGGCTCAACTGTGCGCTCGGCGCGCAGGAGGTGCGTCCCTACCTGTCCGAGGTATCCCGCATCGCTGACTGCTTCGTGTCCTGCCACCCGAACGCCGGACTGCCCAACCACTTCGGCGAGTACGACGAGGCACCGGACCAGACCGCAACGATCATGCGCGAGTTCGCCGAGAGCGGCCTGGTGAACATTCTCGGTGGGTGCTGTGGCACGACGCCTGAGCACATCGGTGCGATAGCCACCGCGATTGACGGCCTCCCCCCGCGCGTGCCATCCGAGAGTGAGAGGGCTTGCCGGCTCTCCGGTCTCGAGCCGCTGACCATTACGCCCGAGTCGCTGTTCGTCAACATCGGCGAGCGCACCAACATCACCGGCTCGGCGAAGTTCCGCAAACTCATTCGCGACGGTGACTACACCGCCGCATTGTCGGTGGCCCGCCAGCAGGTCGAGAACGGTGCGCAGATCATCGACATCAACATGGACGAGGGCATGATCGACGGCGTTGCCGCAATGGACCGCTTCGTCAAACTCATCGCCAGCGAACCCGACATCAGCAGGGTTCCGCTCATGATTGACTCCTCCAAGTTCGAGGTCATCGAGACCGGGTTGCGCTGCGTGCAGGGCAAGCCGATCGTCAACTCGATCTCCATGAAGGAGGGCGAGGAGAGGTTCCGCGCCCAGGCCCGGCTGTGTCGCAAGTACGGCGCCGCGATCGTGGTGATGGCCTTCGACGAGGACGGCCAGGCCGACAACCTCGAACGCCGGAAAAGCATCTGCGAGCGGGCCTACCGCATCCTGGTGGACGAGCTCGGTTTCCCAGCCGAAGACATCATCTTCGATCCCAATATCTTTGCGCTGGCCACTGGAATCGAGGAGCACGTCAACTACGGCGTGGACTTCATCGAGGCAACCCGCTGGATCAAGCAGAACCTGCCGGGCGCGATGGTCTCCGGTGGCGTCTCCAACGTGTCGTTCTCCTTCCGGGGCAACAACGCGGTGCGCGAGGCCATCCATGCGGTCTTCCTGTTCCACGCCATCTCCGCTGGCATGGACATGGGCATCGTCAACGCCGGGGCGCTCATCCCCTATGACCAAGTTGATCCACGGCTGCGTGAGCGCATCGAGGACGTCGTCCTCAACCGGCGTCCCGACGCCGCCGAGCGCCTACTTGAGATCGCGACTGAGTTCGCCGGCGACGGCAAGAAGGCCGAAGCAATCAATGACGAGTGGCGTTCGCTTCCCGTTGGTGAGCGCATCACCCATGCACTTGTGAAGGGCATCGCCGACTACGCCGAAACCGACACCGAGGAACTGCGGGCGATTATCGATGCGCGCGGCGGCCTCCCCATCGAGGTCATCGAAGGCCCGCTGATGGCCGGTATGAACGTGGTTGGTGACCTGTTCGGCGCCGGGAAGATGTTCCTGCCACAGGTGGTGAAGTCGGCGCGCGTGATGAAGAAGGCCGTCGCCTACCTCATCCCGTTCATCGAGGCGGGCAAGTCGCCCGAGGACGCCGGCCGCAGCAACGGAACGGTGATCATGGCGACGGTCAAGGGCGATGTGCACGACATCGGCAAGAACATTGTCGGCGTCGTCCTGCAGTGCAATAACTACGACGTCATTGACCTCGGAGTGATGGTTCCTGCGCAGAAAATCCTCGACGCCGCGAAAGAGCACGACGCCGACGTCATCGGCCTGTCGGGCTTGATCACCCCGTCGTTGGACGAGATGGTCAACTTCGCGATGGAGATGGAGCGCCAGGGCTTCGAGATCCCGCTCCTGATCGGCGGTGCTACGACCTCGCGCGCGCACACCGCGGTCAAGGTCGATAAGAAATACCACGGTCCGGTCATCTGGGTGAAGGACGCGTCGCGTTCGGTGCCGGTCGTTGCCGCGCTGCTGTCCAATGAGCAGCGACCGGCCCTGCTTGCCAACCTGCAGACGGATTACGACTCGCTGCGTGAGCGGTATGCCGCCCGCAACGACGCGAAAACCATTCTGCCGATTGCCGCAGCACGCGAAAATCGAACGCCGATCGACTGGACGGGCTACCGTCCGCCGCGTCCCCGTCTACTCGCCCAGCAGGCGCCGGACATCCACCACGACGGCGAACTGAAGCCTGCCGCGGCGAAGCAGTTCGTCAAGACCTTCCGCAGCTACCCGCTCGCCGAATTGCGTGGGTACATCGACTGGCAACCCTTCTTCAACTCCTGGGAGATGAAGGGAAAGTACCCCGATATTCTCAACAACCCCGCCTCGGGTGAGGCTGCGCGCAGACTCTGGAAAGACGGCCAGGCGATGCTCGACAAGCTGATCAGCGAGAACTGGATCAGTGCGTCCGGTGTGATCGGGCTGTTTCCGGCCAGCATGGTCAACGGCGACGACATCGAGGTCTACACGAACGAGGGCCGCACCGAGGTACTCGCGACGCTGCACGAGGTGCGTCAGCAGTCCGAGCACCGTCCGGGTGTCCCGCACCGCTCGCTCGCCGATTTCATTGCTCCCAAGGAGACCGGCCTACATGACTATGTCGGTGCCTTCGCAGTCACCGCCGGTCTCGGAATTACCGACAAAATCGTGGAGTTTAAGGCCGCACTCGACGACTACAGCGCGATCCTGTTGGAGTCACTCGCTGACCGGCTGGCCGAGGCGTTCGCCGAGCGGTTACATGAACGTGTCCGCACCGAGTTCTGGGCTTACCAGCCCGGCGAGAAGCTCGACAATGAGTCCCTGATCAAGGAGCGGTACGTCGGTATCCGGCCGGCGCCGGGCTACCCGGCGTGCCCCGAGCACACCGAGAAACAAACGATCTGGGAGCTGCTCGACGTCGAGGCCAACACCGGGATCGAATTGACCGAAAGCATGGCTATGTGGCCGGGCGCAGCCGTCAGCGGGCTCTACTTCTCGCACCCGCAGTCGCAGTACTTCGTCGTGGGTGCTATCGGTCGCGATCAGGTCGAAGACTACGCAAAGCGTAAGGGTTGGACGGTCGCCGAGGCCGAGCGGTGGCTGTCACCTAATCTCGGCTACCGGCCCGACAACGAGTAGCGTGCCGCGCGAATTACGTCAAGATCGGGCACGGCTTCGCTTGACGGTGACGTCTGGCTGTTGTAGCGGGTAATGGCAGGCGGCTTGATGGCCCTGGTGGCTGAACTGGCGCAGGGGCGGTTCCTCCGCGGCGCACTTGTCGGTGGCCAGCGGGCAGCGAGTGTGGAACCGGCAACCGGACGGCGGGTTCATCGCCGACGGCAGCTCGCCGTGCACTCCCGCGTTGTCCTTGCGCTGTTCACGCTCGGGGTCGGCGACCGGGATCGTATCGATCAAGCCTCGGGTGTAGGGGTGCGCCGGGGACGTGTACACCTGCTCGGCAGGACCGATCTCGACGAGCTTGCCAAGGTACATCACGCCGATGGTGGTGGACAGATATCGCACCACGGACAGGTCATGGGAGATGAACACGTAGGTCAGCTGATGTTCGCGCTGTAGGTCGCGCATCAGGTTCAGGATCTGCGCCTGCACCGAAACGTCCAGTGCCGACACTGGCTCGTCGGCCACGATCAGCTTGGGGCGCAGGGCGAGCGCACGCGCCAAGCCGATGCGTTGACGCTGCCCACCGGAGAATTCGTGGGGGTACTTGTCCAGCGCTGCGCCGGGCAGCCCGACCTCGTCGAGGAGCTTGGCGATGGCTTTTTCCTGTTCGACGGCGGATCCGCGATGTTGGATGGCCAATGGCTCGCGCAGGATTGAACGCACTCGCATGCGCGGATCCAGCGATGCGTAAGGGTCCTGGAACATCAGCTGGAAGTCTCGCCGGCGCTTGCGTAGCTCGCGGTGGGACTTGCCGCTGATCTCGGTGCCATCGAATGTGACTGAACCCGATGTCGGCGTGTCCGCGGCCACGAGCAGCCTGCCGATGGTGCTCTTGCCGCAGCCTGATTCGCCGACGAGACCGAAGGTCTCTCCGGTGTGGACGGTAAACGACACATCCGCCACCGCGCTGACTGCACCGATTTTCCGTTGCAGCACACCATTGGAGGTGACCGGAAAGGTGCGTACCAGGTTGCGTACCACCAGCAGTGGTGCAGTTTCCTCGGCGACAGCGAGGGGGGTGTGTGGGTTGGGTGTGGCTTGCTCCTTCGCGCCGAGAGGATGAAAGCAGGCAAACGGGTGCCCGTTGCCGGTGAGCTCCGGGTCCTGATCCCGACATTCTTCGGTGGCATAGGCGCACCGCGCGGCGAACCGGCAGCCCTGCGGAGGGTTCGACAGGTCAGGTAGCAGGCCGGGAATCGCGTAAAGCCTGCGGTCGGCGTCCACATTCTCCGGTAGCGCACGAAACAGTGCCTCAGTGTAGGGATGCCGTGGGTTGGCGAACAGCTCTTGCGTCGAGCTGGTCTCCACGATCTTGCCCGCGTACATCACCGCGACCCGGTCGGTGTATCCGGCGATGACGCCGAGGTCGTGAGTCACCAGGATCACCGCCATACCGAGGCGGCCGCGCAGCTCGTCGATGAGTTCGAGTATCTGTTTCTGAATGGTCGCATCGAGCGC
>DASUII010000138.1:0-5912 GCA_036279835.1 Pseudonocardiaceae bacterium | reverse complement strand
CACGATTTGCTGGGAAGGAAAATGTGCCGGGGAACGCTGCCGAAAGCCGCACGCCACTGCGAGGTCACCTTCAGCTCGGCGACAAGCACGCTGGCATCAGTCACGCTTGTCCTCGTCGTGCCTGCTGCCGTTCTTGCTGGGGTCTTCGACCTTGTCCGGGTCGTACGTGCCCGAGCCATTTTTCTCCGCTTTCACCTCGTCATCGTCGTGCTTGCGCAGAGTTTCTATACGTGCAGAAGCCCGATGAAGATTGTGCAGATAAGCGCCTACCTCGGCGACCGGGACCCGGGTCTGCTCGCCCGATTCCATGTTCCGCACGGTGACCTCGCGGACCTTCTGCTCATCCGGTCCGTAGATCAGCGCTGTGCGGGCATGCTGGTCGTGTGCCCACTTCAACTGCTTGGCGAGCTTGCCCGATGAGCCGAGGTAGACGCCGGTCCGCAGTCCCCGTGCTCGGATTTGGCCAGCCAGCCACATGATGTCGTCCTCGGCCCCGAGCACGGTAAGCGCCACGTCCAAGCCGCGCTGGTCGGTCCCGTCGGCGGCCTGGATCGCGAGAATACGTTCGACTCCGATCGAACCGCCGCAGGCCGGCAGGTCGGGGCCGCCGAGCTTGGCGACGAGGCCGTCGTAGCGTCCGCCGGAGGCGATTGAGCCGGGGTAGCCGGTCGCGGCGACTTCGAAGATTGGGCCGGTGTAGTAGTCGAGCCCCCGGACCATCCGGGGGCTGAACACGACCCGGTCAGCCGGCAGGCCGGCGGTCAGCTCCAGCAGACGGTCCACTTCGGCGAGGCCGAGTCGGCCGCGCTCGGTGGTGTCGAGCTGCTTGCGCACGGGGTCGGTGTCGGGCGCAGTCACGTCGGCGACCAGACCCTCGGCCGTGGCCATGGTCAGGCCCCGCTCGACCAGCTCGGCGCACACCGCGTCCGGCTGGACCTTGTCCAGCTTGTCGAGACTACCGAGCACTTTGCCGCCCAGATCGGGGTCGACGTGGTAGGCCTCCAGAAGCCCACGCAGTGCCTGGCGGGAGTTGACAAGAAACTGGAAGTCGCGGATGCCGAGCGCTACTAGCCCGTCGTGCACGGCGCACACGATCTCTGCGTCCGCCAGCGGAGATGCCGAGCCTACGGTGTCGATGTCGCACTGGACGAACTCGCGGAAGCGGCCCTTGGCGGCGCGGTCGGCCCGCCAGACCGGGCCAATGGTGTACCGCTTGTAGGGCGACGGCAGCCTGTTGCCGTAGGTTCCGACCACGCGGGCCAGCGGCACCGTGTGGTCGTAGCGCAGGGCGAGGTCGGCTTCGCCGGTGGCCTCATGGACACCGCGCTTGAGGATCTTGAAGATCAGCGATGAGGCTTCCTCGCCGAGCTTGCCGGCGAAGACCTCCAGCCGCTCGAACGCTGGAGTCTCCAACGGGTCGAAGCCGTAACGCTCGAATACCGCGCCGATAGTCTCGAACGCCGCTCTGCGGCGACGTACGTCGCCAGCCAGGAAATCCCTGGTGCCTGATGGTGGCTCGGCCGCCTGCGCCATGAATACGTCCTCCTACGACATGCAACAGACCGCCCATTGTGGTCCCCGCCGCGTGTGTCGACACAACACCCGGCCTACTGCGTCGACACTGGCCGCCACTCGGGGAAGAACCGGCGCAGCATGTTGATCACCTCCCTCTCGGACAGCTCGTCACCTTGGCCCGTGTGCATTAGCGGGGTGCCGTGGATGGGCGACAGCTCTTGCCATCCGTTGAGGTCGGTCATGAGCCGGTGGATGCCGCGCATCAGCGAGATCGAGAGCTGGGGGACAAGGGCGTCTAGGCAATGCGCTATAAAGTAGATGGACGAACGCGCAACGGTGGTGACGTCGACTCGCTCGGTGTAGTTGCTCTCGCTGTAGTGGGGGTAGCAGGCATCGAGCAGGTTCTTTGGAACATCCCACACCGGCAGCACACATTTGACGGTGTTCATTTGTCGGATGGGGAAGGGCATCGGTCGACGCCCGTTCATGAGACAGAACAGCAGCTCAGCTAGAACGTCCTCACGGTTGTACCCGAGCAGTAGATGTCGACCGGATACTTCCTCGCAGATGCGCCGGCCGACCAGGTTCACGAAGAACGTTCCGAAGAAGTGGGACGTGTCGGAGCCATATTGCTCGGCGAATTCCGCCCATAGCGCCGTCGGAGAGCCCTGCATCCCGAGCAGAGCGGTAGTGTCGACTGGGCCTAGCACTCGATGCTGGAAACCCGCTTCGGCGCACAGCTCGCGAGCTCGTCCGGCTGCCGATTTCGGCCAAAGCGGATCCATGACCAACGTGAAGCACACCACCTGAGTAGTGGGCATGGATGCGGACTCCAGATACCGGCGGATTCCCTGCACGAGGGTATTGCTGTCACCGCCACCCGAGATTCCGGCGACCAGAGGCAACGTGATCTCGTTCTCTGTGAGGAAGGATGAGATCTTCGAGGACACCACGTTGCGGAGAGAATCATCGTCGACCAGATGAACCCGGTTGGTCGCGTTGGCCTTGCCATAATGGAAGTCGAACAGCGCCGCGATGGGCAGTGGATCGCGTTGCAACGTCTCGAAGTCGTTGGCCCGCAAACTGTCCACGTCGGTGTTGCGAATGCATTGCAAGATGACCTTGTGCGCGTCGGGAACAGTGTTAAGCGGCGTAGTGATCGGGATCGCGCGCAGGCTCCCATTGCCGGGAGCCACATATGCCTGGAAGAGGGACGGTGGTAACCGATTCGCCAACAGCAACTCGGCCAGGGACAGCTCGTCAGCCGGCTTGATCGGCCGCGAGCCAGCACTGAAGAGTAGGTTGACGCGTTCCCAGTTGTTCAACGAAACCTCCAGCACTGGCTCGCTACTGACCGACTACAGATGGGCTGTCAGCGCCGGAACTGCAAGCAGTTCCTCGATCTGTCTACTGGTCATCCGGTCCATGCCACCTTCCGGCAGCGTGCGCGTCATGATGTCCACCAGAGCGCCAATGTCAATGGGTCGAGTGACGCTTTCGGCCACAGCGACGTCAGTTGAGTCATTAACTTTGCCTCCAATTTCTCCGTATCGATCAACCGCGGCGCACTACCGGTGTGCGGGCGGAGGGACCAGGATCGCCGATGCGGCCGGCGAGAATGCGTGCGGCGTCGTCGGCGATAAGCACCCCGAGACCAGCCATTCCGTGTGGGTAGAGAACCCATCCGTGATGCGTCCGGTCGCGGATCGCGACCACTGCGCAGTGACCGCTGCCGTCGATACGGCGTCCCTCCACGGCGAAACGTTCCTGCTCGCTGTAGGGCAGCTGATGCGGTCCGTCCACTTCTGGCAACTGAGTCACTCGCCACTCCCGTCCGGTACTCCCCTGCAATGGGTGTGATCAGCTTCTGCGGGTATGGCCGCCATGGGCAGGTCACGACCTCTGCCAGCCAGTGCCATCTGTTGCCGTCCGTCTCATCGTTTCGCCCCGCGGGGATCTACGGTGGGCTGAGCGAACGAGGGGATGGGATGGCCGAGCAGCACTCACCACGGACCCGGTTAGAACAGCTGCTGCGGCAGCGACACGTCACACTGGAGGAGTTCAGGAAGCACTACCAGCGGATCGCCGGGACCGCGCTCAGCGAGCGGCAGGCATACCGGTGGGTGGCCGGAGAAGTGCGCAGCTTGCCCTATCCGCAGGCCCAGGCTGCCCTGGAGCGGCTGTTCGGTGAACCGGTGGCTCGGTTGCTCGGACTGCCGTACGGCACTGGGGCACCCCGGCCGACCCGACGCCGTGACGGAGCGGCGCCGGAACGGGGCAACGCGCGGACAGATTGGGAAGGGCAGATGATCGCCATGAGCGCCGACCGGGCTCGCGACTTCCTCACCCGTATCGAGGCGTCAAACGTCGGTGCCGAGACGCTCGACCAATTGATCGACGACGTACGCCGTCTGGTTACCGCCTACCAGCAGCAGCCGCTGCCCACGCTGCTCAGTGATCTGGTGGATACTCAGGATCGTGCCTTCGGGCTCTTGGAAGGGCGCCAGCGGCCCGCCCAGACGCGGGACCTCTACCTGCTCACAGGGATCGCCTGTGGGCTGATGGCCAAGGCGTCGCACGATCTCGGTGCTCCGCATGACGCGATGACGCATGCCCGGACGGGTTACGCCTGCGCGGACAACGCTGGCCACAACGGGTTGCGCGCCTGGACCCGCGGCTTGCAAGCATTGATCACCTACTGGTCGGGGCGGCTGGATGATTCGGTGCGCTATGCCCAGCTCGGCGCTGAGGCCGCAGCCAGAAGCCGAGGCACCGCCGGTATCTGGCTGAGCAGTAGCGAGGCTCGATCGCTGGCCGCGCTGAACCGGCTGGAAGATGCTCGTGCCGCCCTGGTCCGAGCCACCGAGGCGCGGGAACGGGTGCAGCCCGATGAGTTGGACAGCCTCGGCGGGCTGTGCACATTCAGCCGACCACGCCAGCTCTACTACGCCGCCGACGCGCTCGCCTGGGGCGGCGCGATCGAGGCGAATGACACCGAACGGCTTGCCCTGCAAGCACTGGACGCCTACGCCAAGGCACCCGACCAGGACCGGGCCTTCGGCGATGAATCCGGTACGCGCAGCGCCCTTGCCGTCGCACGGGTTTCACTACGCGAGATCGACGGCGCCGCGGAAGCGCTCGCGCCAGTGCTCGAACTCCCCCCGTCGAAGCGAATTCACGGGATCGTGACTTCGGTAGAACATGTGCGCACCGCGCTAGGCGCCATCGAGGAGCCGGGCCGCGACGCCGTGGAGCTGGCGGGCGCCATCGAAGGCTTCGTCTCGACGCGTCTGGCGCTTCAACGATGACCGAAACCGCGCAGCATGGTGTAACGCTGGTTGGAGATCGCGTGCGACTGCGCGAGTTCCGCTTGGATGATCTCGACGCCGCCGACGCCATCCTCGGCGATGACCGGGTGACCCGGTGGCTATCTTTCGATTCCAGAACCCGCGAGCAGCAAGCCAAGGTGCTCACCGGCGCCATCGAACGCGCCAAGCAGACCCCGCGCACCGAATACTACCTCGCCGTCACCACGCACACCGATGAACGGCTGATCGGGTTTGTGCGGCTGGGGCTTAGCGGCGTACAGGCCGCCAAACTCGGTGCTGCGATCGCTGCGGCACATTGGGGACACGGGTACGCCCACGACGCCGCACGCACCCTCATCGACTTCGGATTCACCACGCTCGCACTGCACCGCATCTCCGGAGCCATCGGGCCGGACAACGCCGCATCCATCGCCCTCGTCACCCGACTCGGCTTCACCGAGGAAGGCCGGCTACGCGATCACGTATTCACCAACGGCGCGTGGCGCGACTCCATCCTGTACTCCGTCCTCTCGCACGAATGGCGTCGAAGCGACAGATGAGCTGCACCGGGGGCGGACGCGCCAGACCGTCCGCGAAAAGTAGTCAACAGTTGCCTGGAACTCCAGGGCTCCGGTGCGCGACCATCGTCACGTGAACTGCACACAGTGTAGGGAAGCCATCTCCGCCCAACTCGACGGCGAGGAGAGCGCGGCGGAACGAGTCTCGATCGACGCACACCTGCCGACCTGTGTGGCGTGCCGTCGGTTCGCCGACGACGCGGCGCGCGTCACCAGGCTCGCTCGTACCGCCATGGCGACGCAGGCGCCCGACCTGACCGTGAACCCGGTGTTCACCATTGATGGACTGGCCACCGTCCTGCAGGCCCTCACGGAGCTCGACCGTGACTCGACTACCTGCGCGACCGCGATGATGGCCTACGACACCGCGGACATGATCCGCGCGACACATGCGGCACTCAACTGTGCCGACATCGCCGCGTCCGCCCACCGCGTCCTCTCCCGCCACATCGCCACCGACGCCCGCGTCATCCGGACCATCCTGGAGGCGACAGCCACCGCCGCCGACCGC
>DASUII010000137.1:0-5583 GCA_036279835.1 Pseudonocardiaceae bacterium | reverse complement strand
GCCAGCTCCTCGAGCTGAGATTCCGCCACCGCGAGGTCCGCCTTGCACCGTGCCAAGTACCCGGAAAGCCGGGCGACCTGCCGGCTCTCATTCTCTAACGCCAGAGTCAGCTCAGCCCGCTCGATGTCCCATTCCTTCTGCATCGCTTGAGATCTGGCCTGCGCCTTGTCCAACTCCTCGCGAATCGCCTTCTCCCCGCCCTGCAGCGTGGCGATGTACTCATTGGCCGAGGTGAGCGCCGTTGACCCGGATGTCGCATCCAAGCTACGCAGCTCACTGCGGCGTTTGAGCAGGAAAATGCCCATCTGCACGCTACCGCCACCGAGCGCGATCGCAACGACCTGGAGGACGAACCGCAGCGTGTCAGGACTCACTGGCACGATCTACTTCCCGGGCGACAGCAGCGAGGGTGATGACGCGCCTGATCGTGCCCGCCGCGATAGCGAGGAATCCGCTCCCGGCGACCGCGCCGTGCAAACCGAGACCGAGGATCACGCCGAGACCGTAGAGGGCACATCCGATAGCGGTGACTGTCAGACCCAGGGTCTCGGTCAGTGTCCGATTGCGGGCGATTCCGGTGAGGGTGAGCGCCGATCCCACTACGAGCAGAGCACCCATCAGGCGCGAGATGCTGCCCGCGGCGATGTTACTCAGGGCTTGGGATACCTCGTCCCCGTAAACAATGGCTAACGCGCCGGGGAACACCAAGACGACCGCGAGTACAACGGTGTACGGACGGTGCACCCACGCCGATTGAAGCTGCCGCCGGATCGATGGCGTCATGCTGTGACTGCTTTGCCGGTGGCGCTGATCCTGCGTGGATTGGTCTCGACCTGGGCGAACAGCTTGGGACAGCCGGCCTTCATGGCCGCCGTCTGATCGGCCAGGCCGCTCGTCGACGGCCATGTGATGCTCCTATTCGTTGGGTTACGGAACATTACTCTCAGTAGACGCCTGGTGCAAAGGGCCTGGTGCAAAGGGCCCGGCGCACGCCATGGCGTGGGCGCGTTGCAGCGACCAACGCCGAGCGCATCTCGCTTAAGCCGAAGTAAGGTACTAATCGCTAATCGGGAGTGGTGCGCCGACAAGTGTCTGTCATCGCAAAACAGTAGGGCGAGGCCGAACGTAACGAGCCGCGGCGGGTTCCAACCAGCCGGCGGGGCTTGCCGCACCCGCCGTGTTGGCACTGTGTCAGTAATCTTCCTGCGGGTTGGGAATGGCGCTCGTCGCCCGAGTCGGATGTTAGGTCCGCGCAGTAGCTCGGGTATTCGACGACATGGGGACAAACTCGTCCCACTTCTCGGGCTATCGGGCACCGGCGGAGGCGTCTCTCGCGCCGATCGGAGGCCGCGCGAGGTCGTTGCGGCTGGTGGCCGACGCCAACCGGCGAGTGGAGAGCCGCCCGGCTTCGGCGGTGGCCACTCAGTCAAACGGACCGGTCGGTATGGTGGGCCGCTATTACCTACCGTGACGCGATGGCCGGATATGTCCCTCACGCGGTGGCTAGTCGCGACCAGTGGACTGGTGTTCGTGCACTGTTAGTAACGGAGAAGCGAGCTTAACTGAGATGTTCGCTAAACGTCTCATGAAGTGTCTGTCAAATGATCTCAGTTCAGTTCGGGCTTCCGCCTTCGGCGTGGCGATCGCACGAAACCGAATAACCCGGTCTTATGCTCGCGAAACCAAGCGAGGGGCATCGCCGACCGGAAGAAACAGCAGCACCGCGACGGCAACCATGACCCTGAGACGGAGGTGAGCGGTGGTCGGCCCGCTGGGCACGCGTGCGGTGACCGCATCGACTGCGGCGGCCGCGGTGGCGGTGCGGCGGTGTCTGATCGTGCTCACCGCTTCCGCTGCCCGGCATCCCGTCGCCGCTACCGTCTTGTTCGCGCTGCTGCGCCGCCGACCCGCTCTCAGCGCGTACGCCACCGCCCCGATGGTTCAGCTGGTCGTCGACCAAGCCCCCGATGACGTCGCCGCCGTCGTCGACTCGGCGCTGCCTCGATATAGCACCGAGCTGCTGTGGGCAGCGACCGCTCTGGCGCGCCGCTTGTGCGACACCCTGCCCGCCGCTGCCGGCGCGGCCCAACGTGCCCACCGGCTGGATAACCTCGGCGTGCGGCTGTCGGACTTGGGGCGACTGGAGGACGCCTTTGTCGCCAGCACCCAAGCTATCGAGGTCTATCGCCGGCTGGCGGCCGGCGATACCGCCGGGTTCGATCCCGACCTCGCCCGGGCGCTGACCAACCACGGCATCCGGCTGTCGGCTCTGGGCCGGTGGGAGGACGCCGTGATGATCACCACCGAAGCCGTCGGGCGTTACCGACGGTTGGCGGAGCTCAACGGCACCGCGTTCGAACCAGACCTTGCCGGCTCGCTGAACAACCTCGGCGTGATGCTGTCGGACTTGGGGTTGCAGCGCGAGGCCCTGACCGCCTGTACCCAAGCGGTGGACATTCGTCGCCGGCTGGTGGCGGTCGACCGCACTGCGTTCGAGCCTGGGCTCGCCAGGGCGCTGAACAATCTGTCGGTCGTCTTGTCGAACCTGGGTCGGTGCCACGACGCCGTGGTCGTCAGCGCTGAAGCCGTCGAGACCTATCGCCGGTTGGCGGTCGGGGCCGCCACCGCATACGAACCCGACTTCGCCCGGGCGCTGACCAACCTCGGTGCCGACCTGTCGGATCTGGGTCGGTGGCACGACGCTCTGCCCGTCACTACCGAAGCTGTGGACATTCGCCGCCGGCTGGCTGCCGCCAACCCCGTCGCGTTCGAACCCGACCTCGCCCGCGGATTGTGGGTTTTTGCGCGGGTACGAGCTGCCGGACAGGTGGAGCTACCACAGGCGTTGAGGGCCGCGCAGGAGTCGGTCGCGGTCTTGGAGGGGTTGTTCCGGCAGCGGCCGCGGGTGTTCACCGGCGATCTGCGCGGCGCGCGCGCGACGGTGGCCGAGCTGCTCGCAGACCTTGACCGTGGCCGCGACGTGGACCGAATCGATAGTGCGGCCGCCGGTTCGTCCTGATCACGGTCAGCCTTCGCGCCAACCTCGATGAGCGCTGCACGTTTACTTACACGGTCTGGCGTCGAACTCCCCGGTCTTGAACACTGAAGAGTGAATAGAGACCCGATCGGGGGTCTAGATGGCCTTTCAGGCAGTGCTGTCCGCAACCACATCGACGCGCCGTGAGGATGAGAAGCGTGATGCCGTTGGAGACCCGGTTGGACCGCAGCGCGTGGCGTCCGATGCACAGTCGCATCCTGCTCGCGCTGGGAATCGGTTGGGCGCTGGACTCCTTCGAGGTTCAGATCATCGGCAGTGTGCTCACGCCGTTAGCGAAGGACTTCGGCGTGCTCGGTGCGGACGGTGCGATATCGCCCGGCGCGGTGTCGCTGATCTGGGTCGTGTGGTTCGCCGGGCTGATGACCGGCGCGACGGCCTTCGGCTGGCTCGCTGACCGCTTCGGCCGCAAACGGCTCTTTGTGGCGACTCTGGTGATGTACTCGATCGCCACAGTGGTCAGTGCGTTTTCCCCGACGTTCCTGACATTCCTGATCTTCCGGTTCGTCACCGCGATGGGCGTCGGCGGGGAGTACTCGGCCGTCACCTCGGCGATCGCCGAGTTCATGCCGACTCGCCGTCGTGGCGCCGCCACGGCTGCCACCATGAACTTCTGGTCCGTCGGCGGCATCCTGGCAGGCCTGATCGGCATTTTCTTCCTCAACAACTTCGTCGCCAACCAGCTCGCCCTCGGCGGCGTCACGCTGTCCGCTTGGCGGTTGTGCTTGCTTGCCGGCGCTGCCGCCGCGATCTACGGCCTTATTGCGCGCCGCACGATCCCGGAATCCCCCCGTTGGCTGGCGTCCCAGGGTTGCCACGCGGAGGCCAGCGTGATCGTCACCGAGATCACCGGTATCGCCGACGATGGCACCGACCTCGCGGGTACGCCCAAGCGCCGCTCGCTGGCCTCGCAGATCGGCGAGCTGTGGGTGAACTGGCGTGCCCGATTGGTCTACGGGATGGTGCTGGAATTCTCCGGTAGTGCCGCCTATTACGGGTTGTTCACCTTTGTGTCGGCCTATGTGCTGATCTCCACGCAGGTCGATGTATCCCCGGCCACGGTGCCGCTGTTCTACCTGGTCGGCAACATTGGAGCGCTGGTCGGGGGCTTCACCGTGGCGGCGCTGATAGACCGGATCGGCCGTACCGCGGTGACCCGACTGTCCTATGGAACGGCGAGCATCTCCGTGCTGCTGCTGGCACTGGCCGCGCTGGCCAAGTCCCCAGCGGAGACGTTGGCCGCATTCACGCTGTGCGTGTTCTCCGCCACCTGCTCGTGGATCTCGGCCTACACCACGTTCAGCGAACTGTTTCCGACCGAGCTGCGCGGCACCGGCATCGGCGTATCGGTGGCGGCCGGCCGGCTGGGTGGCATGGTGGGGGTGGTCGGCTTGTCCTATGCCGTGTCCGGGCTCGGGCTGGTCTCCGCGTTCGTCATCCTCGCGATATTCTTTGCCATTGGTGCCATCGCCGCGCTGCTCTGGGGCAGTAGCGGCGGCGTTGAGGCCCGTGGCCTGTCCCTCGACGCGGTGGCCCCCGTTGCCGCCACGGTGTGATCTCTGGGGGGTGACTACAACACCTTCGCCAACACAATGAACTCTAAATCGTCGCGCTTCGGGACTCCGACACGTTCGTTTCCATAGGGGAATGGAGCTTTCTCGCCGTTCGGTTTGTAATCAAGTCGGTCGTACCATGCGATGATGTCGCTCCTCATGTGGAGCACCTGCAGGCGAATCTCATTTGTTTCAAATTCGGTGTGGCAGATACGTTCTGCCTCGCGAATGATCGCGCGGCCGATGCCTCGGCCTTGCAGCTCGGGTCGCACTGCGAGCATTCCTAGCGCGGCGCGGTTTCCCTGTTCGGTCAGCTCGACACAGCCCGCGAGGTGTCCGTCGATCTCCGCGACGATTAGCATGCGTTCGAGCGCAGTGAGGATTTCTTCGACTCCCTCGGCGTCTATTCGACGCACGCCCACGAGATGAGCCTCGGTGGTCCAGCCGCCGAGGCCTTCGCCGCGATACGCCGCATCCGTCAGCGAGACGATACTTGCCACGTCAGCACGCGTTGCCGGCCGAAATTGAATTAAAGCGAGAGCTTCATCTTTCGCGCTCGGGATCATAGTGGGCCACGTTACAGATCGTGGTAACGAGTGAAGATGTGCGCGGTCTTTTCGAACGGGTTGCCGCAGCCGGCTGCGTTGAGGTCGTTCCACGAGCCGCCCTGCGCCGATCCCCAGAGGGCACCGATCGTGACGTAGCTGAGGTAGAAGCCGAGCTCGCCGATGGCCGCCACGGTCCGACTGTGCGTCGACTCGTGCCGGGCCAGGTTGTCCGGCACGGTCCCGTCCGGGATGAAGCAGCCGGACTGGGTCCAGGCCACCGCACCGAGTGTCAGCGCGCCGCCACCGGGACCCACCGCGATGAACAGCATGCCTCGACGGAAGTCCACCTTGCCGCCCCCGACCGCCACGATCAGCGTTGCGGTGAGACCAACAGTGGTCAGCAGCGGCGATTGCACCCACTTGATGA
>DASUII010000136.1:0-14978 GCA_036279835.1 Pseudonocardiaceae bacterium | reverse complement strand
GGCCAGCAACGACCAGCTCGAGAAGATCCTGTCCTACATCGACATCGGCAAGCAGGAAGGCGCGCGCGTGGTCACCGGCGGCAGCCGGGCCGAGCTCAGCGGTGACCTTGCCGGCGGCTACTACATGCAGCCCACGATCTTCGAGGGTCACAACAAGATGCGGATCTTCCAGGAGGAGATCTTCGGTCCCGTCGTGTCGGTGACCGGGTTCAACGACTATGACGACGCCATCAAGATCGCCAACGACACCCTCTACGGCCTCGGCGCGGGCGTGTGGGCGCGCAGTGGCAACATCGCCTATAAGGCGGGCCGCGAGATCCAAGCCGGCCGCGTGTGGGTGAACAACTACCACTCCTACCCGGCGCACGCGGCGTTCGGCGGCTACAAGCAGTCCGGCATCGGCCGGGAGAACCACCGGATGATGCTCGACCACTACCAGCAGACCAAGAACCTGCTGGTGAGCTACTCAGACAACGCGCTCGGATTCTTCTAATGGAACGCGTCTCGTACACCCCGGAGGCGGCAGAGATGCTCCGTCGCCTCCGGGCCACCCACGGCCCGCTGATGTTCCACCAGTCAGGTGGATGCTGCGACGGGAGCTCGCCGATGTGCTATCCGGCCGGCGAATTCCGGACCGGCGGCTCAGATGTGCTGCTCGACGAGCTGCACATCGAAGGATTCCCCGAGCCGGTACCGGTGTGGATGTCAGTCTCGCAGTTCGAGTACTGGCGGCACACCCATCTGACCATCGACATCGTGCCCGGTCGTGGCAGCGGGTTCTCGCTGGAGGCACCCGAGGGCGTGCGGTTCCTGATCCGGTCCCGGCTGCTCACCGACGACGAGCTGCATCGCTCCACACCGTAACGAACCCTAGTGCCGTGAACTCGACACCGCGGACGTTTCCGTCGCCGGGAATGTCCGCGGTGTCGAGTTCACGGGCGTGCGGTGTGCACGCCTGCGCTGCGCATCGTCAGCGCAACGAGGGCCCCTAGGACAAAACCGAACACGTGGGCGATGTAGGCGACTGATCCCGCTGAGGAGACGGCGTACCCGGCGGTGTAGATCCACTGCAACAGGAACCACAGGCCTAGCACGAGCCAGGCGGGCAGCCGTAGCGGGATGAAGAACAGCAGCGGCACCAGGCTCCAGACTCTGGCTCGCGGGTAGAGCACGATATAGGCACCCAACACACCGGCGATCGCCCCGGACGCCCCGATCAGCACCTCCGTCGAGTCGGCGTGGGTGAGCGCGAAGCCGTAGGTGGCCACCATGCCGCAGATCAGGTAGAACAACAGATATCGGAGCCTGCCGAAACGGTCCTCGATGTTGTTGCCGAAGATCCACAAAAACAGCATGTTGCCGAGCAGGTGTAGCCAGCTGCCGTGCAGGAACAGCGATGTCAACGCCGACAGCGTCGGGATCTTGGAGTAGTCCGGGCGGGCAAGGACGCAGCCCGGACCTCGATCGCCGATTGCGATCTGTCCATCCGGAACCAGGGCCTGCGGCTGGTTGTGCACCAGCTCGGTGGGGATCGCCGCGAAGCGGTCGTAGAACGCCTCCTGCTGGCAGGTCTGCGCGAGACCCGCCGCACCCGTCACCGTGGTCGCCGAGGCGGGCGTGAGCAGGAAAACGACGGTGTTCGCCGCGATCAGCAGGTAGGTAACCCACGGCGTGCGACCAACCGGGTTGACATCATGGACCGGGATTACCATCTCGCCAGCTTGCCCGGTCGACCCCGGAGGTCGCGAGCCGGCGACGCGGTGGGACTACGGGTTGCCAGACTTGTCGGGTCCGCCGCCGTGGCCGAATTTGGTGTCCAACCACCAAGTGTTGTGGCACAGCGGGCACTGCACGTACACGAGGTTGGCGTTGGACTTGAGCAGGTATAGGCCATCCGCGTTCGGGCAGTGGGTACAGCTGCGCCAGACCTTCCGGCCGATGTCAACTGATGGGTCTAGGGCCATCGGAACCACTCCTCTCTGCTCAGAAATCAGCATTCGTCTCAACCAACATACCTGCGAGCCAGTGAGTGCCGTTGCGGCAGCTCCAGTAACCGCAACCCATGCTCCACACCGGTCCGCCCGCCATTCGGCTCCGAACGGCGCAATTGTCTAAGCTCAGGAGCGTCATTCGGCTCCGAATGGCGATGGGCGGTGATCGTGATAGAGAAGGTGCTGGCGCGCGGGGTGGCCAGCGTGGAGGTGTTCTGCGACCCTCCCGACGCGGTGCTGTATCCAGGCGAAGCGGAACTGATCACCCGTGCGGTGGACAAGCGGCGCCGCGAGTTCCGCACGGTCCGGCATTGCGCCCGGCAGGCGCTGCGTCAGCTCGGGCTGCCCCCCGTGCCGGTGCTGCGCGGTGAGCGCGGCGAGCCCAGGTGGCCAGCAGATGTCGTGGGCAGCATGACCCACTGCGCCGGTTATCGAGCCGCCGCCGTCGCGCACAGCCGCGACTTCCGTGCGGTGGGCATCGATGCTGAACCGCACGAACCCCTACCGGCAGGGGTACTGGCGGTCATCGCTCTCGATGAGGAGCAGGAACACCTACGTGAGCTGGCCGCCGCAGATCGGGCGACATGCTGGGATCGGATCCTGTTCTGCGCCAAGGAGACAGTGTACAAGACGTGGTTTCCGCTGACCTACCGCTGGCTGGGATTCGAGGACGCCACCGTCACCATCAACCCCGGCACGACCGATCCCGAACAAGGCTGTTTCTCGGCGCGCCTACTGGTAGCCGGGCCCACCATCACCGGTCACCCCCTGATCCGATTGGACGGTCGCTGGCTGCGTAACCACGAATTCGTGATCACGACCGTCACACTGCCAGCCGAACGCCGAGCTTGACCCGTCGCGGCCACCGGACAGCCCCGATTCGACATCCGTTGTTCACCGGCCGTTCCGCTTGATCTGCGAGGCTCCACGCGCTGGACCCGCTCGACGACGAAGGGCTCGACATGGACGTCCTCGTCCTGGTCGTGATCATCACCGCGTTGGTCTTCGACTTCACCAATGGCTTCCACGACACCGCCAACGCCATGGCGACGTCGATCGCCACCGGGGCGCTGAAGCCGAGGGTCGCCGTTGCCATCTCGGGTGTGCTCAACCTCGTCGGTGCGTTCCTGTCGGTGGCTGTCGCCAAGACGATTTCCAGCGGGCTGGTCGATGACACCAAGATCAGTCCGGTGGTGATCTTCGCTGGTCTGATCGGGGCCATCTTGTGGAACCTGCTGACCTGGCTTGTCGGGTTGCCGTCCAGCTCGTCGTACGCGCTGGTGGGCGGGTTGATCGGGGCCACCTGGGTAGCCGCGGGCGGCGACGCGGTGCACTTCGCCTCGGTGGTGTCCAAGGTCTTGATCCCGATGGTCCTGGCACCGGTGGTCGCCGGCGTGGTGGCGCTGGTCGGCACCTACCTCGCGTACCGGATCACGGCGCGAGCCGACCGAGACGCGGTAGGCCGCGGCTTCAAAGCCGGCCAGGTGATCTCGGCCTCGATGGTCTCGCTGGCTCACGGCACCAACGACGCGCAGAAGACGATGGGCGTCATCACCCTGACACTGATCACCGCCGGGTCGCTGCCATCCGGCTCCGGACCGCCGTTCTGGGTGATTCTCACGGCGGGGCTGGCTATCGCCCTGGGCACCTACCTGGGTGGCTGGCGGATCATCCGAACGCTCGGCAAGCGGGTCACCGAGATCGAGACACCGCAGGGCTTCGCCGCCGAGACAGCCAGCACTGGCGTCATCCTGGTCTCCGCGCAGCTCGGGTTCCCGCTGTCGACCACCATGGTGGTCTCGGGCGCGATCTTCGGGGTGGGGACCGGCCGGCGGGTGGCTTCGGTGCGGTGGGGACTGGCCGGTCAGATGTTGCTTGGCTGGCTGTTGACGTTGCCGTCAGCGGCCATCGTCGGTGCTCTGGCGGCCCAGGTGGCCCAGACCGGAACCACCGGGACTGTAGTCGTCGGTGTGGTCGGTCTAGCCATCGCCGGCGGTATCTACGCGCTGTCCCGACGTGATCCGGTGGGGCCGAACAACGTCAACGACGTGCCCGCGAGGCGGCTACAGCCCGCTGGGGCCGAGGTGTAAGCATGAATATCGACTGGGGTGCCCTCGGTGAGGTGTTCGTCGTCTCGTTCGGGGCCGCCATCACGGTGATCGTGCTGTTCTCCTTCGGCATCAGAGCGCTCGCCGGACCAGCGGCCGATCCGACGTCAGCACCACGGCAGGCCGGGGCGGAGGTGACCCCGCGACCGGCGCTGGCAGTGCTCTGTTTGCTCGCCTGTGCCCTCGTGGTCGGCTACGGCTTGTACCTGATCATCGCCAAGTGACCGTGCGCTACGATTCCGGCCTCTTGCTGCCTCAAAACGGATGGTGGTAAAGCGCATGCTCGGCGCGCTCGAAGTGCCCGATCCCGGTGTCGTCGTCGAAGACCTCGATGAGCTGGCGAGCCGATGGTGATCGAGCAGAACCAGTTCGCCGTAGAACCATGGGCGGTTCGGGAGAACCGCCTGGATCTGGCCGCCATGGGACAGACAGAGTCGGTTTTCGCACTGGCCAACGGACACATCGGACTGCGCGGAAACCTTGACGAGGGCGATCCGCACGCGCTGCCCGGCAGCTACCTCAACTCCTTCTACGAGCTGCGCCCGCTGCCCTATCCCGAGGGCGGCTATGGCTACCCCGAGTCGGGGCAGACGATTGTCAATGTCACCAACGGTAAGCTGATCCGGCTGCTGGTCGACGACGAGCCGTTGGACGTGCGATACGGGGAGCTGCGCTCGCACGAACGGGTGCTCGACTTGCGGGCGGGGACGCTGCGCCGTCGGGTGGAGTGGGTGTCCCCCGCCGGTAAGGCGGTGCGGGTCGCCTCGCAGCGGATGGTGTCGCTGGTCCAACGAGCTGTCGTCGCAATCCACTACGAGGTCGAGCCGGTCGACCAGCCGGTGCTGCTGGTCGTGCAGTCTGAGCTGTTCGCCAACGAACAGCTGCCCGTCACCACGCACGACCCGCGGGTGGCTGCGGCGCTGTCCGAACCGCTGGTCGCCGAGCAGCACCGGTGCAACGACACCGGCGCCACGCTGCTGCACAGCACTCGCCATTCTGGCTTGCGAATGGCCGCGGCGATGGACCATGAGGTGATCGGACCGTCGCGGACGGAATTTCAATCGTCAGCGACCGAACACGTCGCACGGACCACAGTGATCTGCCGGCTGCAACCCGGTCAGCGTCTTCGGGTGGTCAAATACCTCTCCTACGGCTGGTCCTCGCAACGGTCGGTTCCAGCGCTCAACGACCAGGTGAGGGCAGCGCTGGCGGCGGCGCGCTACACCGGTTGGACCGGGCTGACGACCCAACAGCGCGGGTACCTCGACAACTTCTGGGCCGCCGCCGACGTGGAGGTCGACGGGAACTCACAGCTTCAGCAGGCGGTCCGGTTCGGGTTGTTCCACGTGCTGCAGGCCGGGGCGCGTGCCGAGGGGCGGGGGATCGCGGCCAAGGGCCTGACCGGCGCTGGATACGACGGCCATACCTTCTGGGACACCGAGACCTTCGTGCTGCCAGTGCTCAGCCACACAGTGCCGGACGCGGCTGCCGACGTTCTCCGCTGGCGCCAGCAGACCCTGCCACTGGCGCTCGAGCGTGCCGGCCAGCTCGGCCTGGCCGGTGCGGCTTTTCCGTGGCGCACGATCCGTGGCCAGGAATGCTCCGGATACTGGCCCGCGGGTACCGCGGCCTTCCACATCAACGCCGACATCGCCGACGCGGCGATCCGCCATGTGACGGCCACTGGCGACGCCGACTTCGAGCGCGATATCGCGCTGGAGCTGCTGGTGCAGACAGCACGACTGTGGCGCTCGTTGGGCCATCATGACCTGGCGGGTCACTTCCGCATCGACGGTGTCACCGGGCCCGACGAGTACAGCGCGGTGGCCGACAACAACGTATACACCAATCTGATGGCGCAGCGGAATCTGCGGGCGGCCGCAGACGCCGTGGGGCGGCACTTGGAGCAGGCGGCCGCCCTGGGCGTCGACGCTGAGGAAGCTGCGTCCTGGCGTGACGCGGCGGCTGACATGGTGGTGCCCTACGACGAGAAGCTCGGTGTGCACCCGCAGGCTGAGGGGTTCACCGAGCACGCGATGTGGGACTTCGCCGGCACCGCGCCGGATCAATATCCGCTGCTGTTGCACTTCCCCTACTTCGATCTGTACCGCAAACAGGTGGTGAAGCAGGCCGATCTGGTGTTGGCCATGCATCTGTGCCCGGAGGCGTTCACCGACGAGCAGAAGGCCCGCAACTTCGCCTATTACGAGCGGATCACCGTCCGTGACTCGTCCCTGTCGGCAGCGACCCAGGCGGTGCTGGCCGCCGAGACCGGGCATCTCGACCTCGCGTACGACTACCTCTGCGAGACCGCGCTGATGGATCTGGCCGATCTGGCCCACAACACCAGCAATGGCCTGCACATCGCTTCGCTGGCCGGTGCGTGGTCTGCGGTGGTGGCCGGGTTCGGTGGGCTGCGTCATCTCGATGACGGCGGTCTGGCATTCGCGCCCCGGTTGCCTGCGACACTGACCAGAATCACTTTCCGGTTGCGCTGGCGCGGTCGGCGGCTGCGGGTGGAGATCACCCCCGGGCACACGGAGTACCAGCTTCTCGAGGGCGCCAGGCTGGAGCTGCGGCACCACGGGCAGCACGTCACGGTCACGATGGACGCGCCGGTCGTGCAGACGATCCCGCCGGTCCCGTTGACGGATCACGTCGCGCAGCCGCAAGGGCGGGAGCCACTCGCTCGCCGGTTGCCCGGCGAGGCGGCCAGTTAGTCAACTGTGGGGATCTCGGCTATCAGGGTGCGCAACCGCTGATCGCCTAGCCACGCCCGCGGACCGACGTGCTGCACTCGCAGTGCGGCCACCGCGATGCCGAAGCTCAAGACGCGCTCCGGGTCGGTCACTCCCCGGGCCTGGGCGAAGGCGACCGCGCCATGCAGCACGTCGCCAGCTCCCACGGTGTCCCGGACCGCAACCCGGGGCACCATCAGGACCCCACTGTCCTGCCGTGTCCACCAGCGCACCGGCGCGGCACCCGCTGTCATCGCCACCAGCCGAGCGCCGTCGGCCAGCAGCGTTGCAGCCGCTGCGTCGGATCGGTCAGCGTCGGCGACGAAGCCGGCCGAGCACACCACGGCGTCGGCCAGCGGTACCAGCTCCGCGTACACCGGCTTGGGACTGCCGCAATCGAGTACCACCGGGATCCCGACGGCCTGGGCGGCGCGTGCGGCGGCCACGGCGAGCTCGGGATGGTGCCCGTCGATCAGCACGACGTCGGCGTCCCCGACCAGCGCTGGCAGGTCGGCGGGCGGCACAGCGATCAGGTCCTCGGCATTGCGGGACACCACGGACCGTTGCCCCGTGTCATCGACCACGGTGATCGCCGAGATGCTCAGATCGGTTCCGGCTGCCCAGGCGTCGACGATATGCACGCCGACGCCGTTGAGCTGCGCCGCCGCCAACCGGGCGACCGGGCCGGGCCCCAGCGCGGACAGCAGCACGCTACGCCCGCCGAGCGCACCGAACGTGACGGCGGCAACCGCGGCCGGTCCCCCGGCGGCGATGTCGCTGCGCTGCGCGACGACCTTCTCGTTCACCCCCGGCCGCTGCGGCACCCGCTGCACCAGGTCCAACGTCGCAAGCCCCACAAACAACCCCCGCGTCGCCATCACCCCAGCAAACCTCGCCCCGCATTGAGCGGGATTACCGGGCCCGCAATAGCAACGCTCAGCCAGCTGAAAGCGAGGTGGACGACTAACGTCGCGAAGGTGCGGTTCTTGGAGGGATGTGGGTGCGAGTTCGGTTATGAGCTGACGTATGACGATGTTTTCCTGCTGCCGGCGCGCTCGGAGGTAACGTCCCGGTTCGATGCGGACTTATCCACGGTGGACGGGTCCGGGACCACTATCCCGCTGGTGGTCGCCAACATGACCGCGGTGGCGGGGCGCCGGATGGCTGAGACGGTGGCACGTCGTGGCGGGTTGGTGGTGCTGCCACAGGACCTGGACCCGGCGGTCGTCGCCGAGACAGTGACGTGGGTGAAGTCGCGGCACCTGGTGCTGGACACAGCGCTCACGCTGGGCCCGCAGGATGCCGTCGCTGACGCGATCAACCTGCTGCCCAAGCGGGCCCACCGGGCCGCGGTGGTGCTCGATGACGCTAGCCGCCCGATCGGACTGGTCACCGAGGCCGATCTGACTGGGGTGGACCGGTTCACCCGGCTGGCCGATGTGGCGCAGACCGACCTGGTGGCCGTATCCGCCGACACCGAACCGCGCAAGATCTTCGACCAGCTGCATCACCGCCGCCAGGAGATAGCGCTCGCGGTGGACGCCACCGGGCGATTAGTCGGGGTACTGACCCGCACTGGAGCGTTGCGCGCCGAGCTGTACCGCCCTGCGTGCGATGCCGACGGCAGGCTGCGAGTAGCCGCGGCGCTCGGCATCAACGGCGATGTCACCGCCACGACCGAGGCACTACTGGCAGCGGGGGTCGACGTGCTGGTCGTCGACACCGCACACGGCCATCAGAGCAAGATGCTCGACGCGGTGCGCGCGGTCCGATCCTGCCGGCCGGACGTGCCTGTGGTTGCCGGCAATGTGGTCTCCGCGCAAGGCACCCGCGACCTGCTCGACGCCGGCGCCGACATCGTCAAAGTCGGGGTGGGACCAGGAGCGATGTGCACCACCCGGATGATGACCGGAGTCGGTCGGCCGCAGTTCTCCGCGGTGGCCGAATGCGCCGCCGCGGCCCGCGTGGCCGGTGGTCACGTCTGGGCCGACGGCGGGGTGCGCCACCCGCGAGACGTCGCCCTGGCGCTGGCTGCCGGAGCGGCGAACGTAATGATCGGCTCCTGGTTCGCCGGCACCTTCGAGTCGCCAGGTGAGCTGCAGCGCGACGAGACCAGCCAGCCGTACAAGGAGTCCTACGGGATGGCCTCCAAGCGCGCCGTTGCCGCCCGCACCACCCGCGACGACACCTTCGACCGTGCCCGCAAAGCACTTTTCGAGGAAGGCATCTCCACCGCTCGGATGTACCTCGACCCACACCGGCCCGGAGTCGAGGACCTCATCGACTACATCTGCGCCGGAGTGCGCAGCGCCTGCAGCTACGCCGGCGCCCGGACACTGCCCGAGCTATCCGAGCGGGCGGTGATCGGGGTGCAGTCAATCGCCGGCTTCGCCGAGGGACGCCCGCTACCCCGAGGCTGGTGAAGGCCGCGGACCGACTACGGGATGCGGCCGCGACGAAGTAGATCCTGCAACGCTGCGGCCGCCGGTTCGCAGGCCGCGGTCTCGCCCAACGGGTGTGAGACCGCGCCGGGAACGACCGGTTGCGGGCCGGCGGCCCGGTAACAGCTCACCCGCCGCCACCCGCCGTCGGTGTCCGGCACCATCAGCGCGGCCACCGGATGCAGCCGCTCGGGACGCAGCGGCACCGAACCACCCGGTAGCAGACTAAATTCGGCCATCACCCGGCTCAGCGCCACGGCGCCCCGCTCGCCCGATCGGCGCGGACCACCGGGCAACCGCAGCCCCGCCGGGGTGGGCAGCAGCGCCAGGCTGGAGTCGCTGATCCGCAGCCACGCGACCTCGGCACGCACGTCGCCGCCTCCGTCAGGCCGCCAGGCGGCGAGTTGATCAAGAAGTTCGGCCGGATTGCCGGCCCGCAGCAGCCGCGCGGCAGGCAGCCCTGCTCGGACCAATGCGTCGAGCTGTTCGGCCATCGGGTCGAGCAAGCCGGTCGGGTCCAGCACGCCACACGGTTTGTCGCTGAGCCCCAGCGCCTGCTCAGTGAGCAGGGTGAGCAGATCGGCTAACACATCAATCCCGCCGGGCAGCACCACAACAGCGTCAGACAGCAACCGCACCGCGTCCATCCGTCCGACCGGCCCGTCCACCGCCCGCCGGTCGGCGGCACGGGTGCCTGGTTCTGCGCCCCGCGGTAAGACTTCCACGACGTCGGATTCCGGCCCGATGGAGTCGAATGGGACCGGCCCGGCGACTCCGAGCACCAACCCCCAGGCTCGGCGACCGAGCTCGGTTTCCAATTGCCGGGCGGCGCCGGCGAACTGCGCAGCACCTCCGAGAATGCCGATCCGCACACAGACACGTTAGCCCGAATGGCGGTGCACTGGCGCGCAGTGCGCTCGACATAACCCAGTACACCCGTAGAATTGACCAAATCCGGCTCACGAGGAGTGTGACGAACTCGGTGCCTGCCGCATCGACGCCCGGCTGCTGTAGGTCGCCGGGCTGCGGGCCCGGCCACCCCCACTCGCTGTCCGTGCGGACGATGTGATGGGCGTCCTGCGTGCCATCTGGGACTTCTTGGGCCCCTTGTGGGGCCTGTTCGGGCTCGCTGCACTGACCGCGGGAACCTTCGTCTTCGTCGCCGGTGAATTCGCCCTTGCCACCCTGGAACGCAGCACTGTCGACGCGCACGTCCAGCAGGTCGGCGACCGTCGGTCCCGCCAGGTCCAGCATGCTCGCAGCACGCTGTCCTTCCAGCTCTCCGGCGCTCAGGTCGGCATCACCATCACCACTTTGCTCACCGGGTACGTGGCGCAGCCGGCCATCGCCGGGTTGATTCGGCCTGCTCTGCAAGCGGTCGGACTGTCGGCAAGCACCGTCGACGGGGTCTCGCTGGGAGTCGGGTTAACGTTGGCGACCGCGTTGTCGATGGTTTTCGGCGAGCTTGTGCCGCAGAATCTGGCGATCTCCAGGCCGTTGCAGACGGCGCGGCAGGTCGCTGGGGCGGTCAATGCGTTTTCCCTCGGCTTCCGCTGGTTGATCTCCATCCTGAACGGGACGGCGAACTGGATTGTCCGTCGGCTGGGGATCGAACCGGCCGAGGATTTGCGCTCCGCTCGTTCACCGCAGGAGCTCGGTTCGTTGGTTCGAAGCAGCGCTGCACAGGGCACGTTGGACGAGGGCACCGCAACCTTGCTGGATCGTTCGCTGCGCTTCGGTGAGCGCACCGCTGAGGAGTTGATGACCCCTCGGGTCCGGGTGCAGGCGCTGCGGGCGGACGAGTCGGTACTTGCCCTGGTGGACGCCGCGCGGCGGACCGGATTGTCCCGCTTCCCGGTCTACGGCAGCGACCTCGACGACGTGCGCGGCGTGGTGCACGTCAAGCAGGCCTTCGCGGTGCCAGCCGGCCTACGTGCGGCGTCCCAGGTCGGCGCGCTGGCCAGCACGGTCCCCACTGTGCCGAGCTCACTGGACGGCGATGCGCTGCTCGACCGGTTACGGGGCCAGGGTCTTCAAGTCGCAATCGTGGTCGACGAGTACGGCGGTACCGCGGGGATCGTCACCCTCGAGGACTTGGTGGAAGAGATCGTCGGTGAGGTCCGCGACGAGCATGATCCGCTGGAGGTTTCCCCGGTCCAAGCGCTGGATGAACAGAGCTGGATCATCTCCGGGCTGTTACGGGCCGACGAGGTGGCCGATGCGGTGGGATTCGTGATGCCCGAGGGCGACTACGAGACCGTGGCCGGACTGGTGCTGGAACGGCTGGGCCGCATTCCTGACGTCGGCGACGAGGTTGCGCTCGACGGGTGGCGGCTGACCGTGCAGCGGATGGACCGCCGTCGCATTGCGGATTTGCGACTCACCCAGACTGCGCTCGCTGAGCAGGCGGTGCCATGAGTGCCGTCGTGCTGCTCGTTGCGCTGTTGCTGCTAACCGGTAACGCGTTCTTCGTCGGCGCCGAGTTCGCCCTGATCAGCGCCCGGCGAGACCGGTTGGAGACGATGGCCAAGCGCGGGGTTCAGCGGGCTGCCACGGTGATCCGCGCCGGGCAGCAGCTGCCGCTGATGCTGGCCGCGGCACAGCTCGGCATCACCATCAGCTCGCTAGGGCTCGGCTCGCTCGGTGAACCCGCCGTCGCCGCCCAGTTGGAGCGGCTGACCGATCCGCTCGGCGTCCCCGACGCGGTAACTCATACCGCCGCCTTCATCATCGCGCTGGGCATCGTCACAGTCGCGCACATCCTGCTCGGAGAGATGGTGCCGAAGAACATCGCCATCGCGGGCCCAGAGCGCACAGCGCTGTGGATGGTGCCCCCGCTGGTCGCCTTCATGCGACTGACCCGACCGGTCATCGCGCTGTTCAGCCGGGTCGCACGGCTGGTGCTGCGTCTCTTCGGCGTGCAGCCTCGCGACGAGTTGGGCAGTGCCTACAGTCGCGAGGAACTCGCCAATCTGATCGCTGACTCCAGCCGGGAAGGGCTGCTGGACAGCCAAGAACAGCGCAGGTTGACTCAGACGTTGTCGACAACGCAGCGCAGCGTCGCCGACGTGCTCATCCCGATATCCGGGCTGACGACGGTTCCTGCCGAGCCCACCTTGGGAGACATCGAGCGTGCGGTAGCGCAGACCGGTTTCTCCCGCTTCCCGCTCCGCGCCGAGAGCAAGATGGGCCATTCGCAGCTGGTGGGCTACCTGCACGTCAAAGACGTGCTCGGGTTGCTCGGCAAACCCCCGGACACACCGGTGCCCGCGGGCATCGCTCGTCCGCTCCCTGATGTGGCGTCCACGGCCAAGCTCGGCGAGGCACTGGCGCTGCTGCGCCGCTCCGGCAGTCATCTCGCCCGGGTCGTTGGCACCGATGGCAGCACCGAAGGCGTTGTCGCGCTGGAGGACCTGGTTGAGGAGTACGTCGGCACGGTCCGCGACGCCACCCACGTCCCGCGCTGATGCAACGTCTGGACTAGCTTCCCGGGTGATGAGAGCCGCGGGCGAACCGTTCCAGCGGGTGTGAGGTCGCCCCGGACGGGGCGATCGCCACGCCGTCGGTCCGTATCGTCGGTACCGCTGGCGGCTCACCGCGTTGGGTGGCCTGCACCAGGTGGCGCAGTCGTGCCTGGATGGCCCGGTAGAAGCGCTGCTGGGTCCACCGGCCGAACAGCCGGAAGCCCCACCGGATCACCGGGTCGGGGACCGGAGCCCGCCGGGAGTAGCCGCTGACTCGGAAAACCACCTGGCCCGAAGTCAGGTTTTTGATCACCTCGTAGTTGAGCCGGCCTTGTTCCAGATGACCCTCAAGCGTCTGGTAGCTCCAGCCCCAGACTCGTTCGGCCTCGGCCCCGCTGTCCCGGGTTTCGTCGATCACCCTGGTGACCCGCACCCCTAAGTAGAAACGCAGCCCGAAGAACCGTCCCTCCAGCAGCATGTCGCGGCCGAGCAGTTCGTCGTCGCGACGGTACACGGCGCGCAGGATTTTCGGGTCGGTGAACTCGTAGCGCAGTACCAGCAGGCAGGCGCTCTCCCAGACACCACCGGGCAGCGGCGACCCCGGCGGCTCGCGCCCGATCACCGCGTCGCTGGAATCGACATGCCAGTGCCCGTCCGCCCGACCGTCCAGCGGCGCTCTCGACGGGTCATAGTTGATCTGGCGCCAGCGCAGGTCGTCCAGCGCAGCTGTGGCGTCGATCGAACCGAGCAGCCGCTCGCGCACCTAGTCGGGCTCCCGCAGGGAATCGCCGATCAGCCACAAGGTGGGTGGCCAGAGGCCGACGAACAGGGCCCGTCGTTCGGCGTTGCCGCGCTCGTCCTGGTCGACGGTCTTGGCGCGGATCCACAGACCGATGCACAGTGCGACCGCACCCAGCGAGGCCACATGCAGGTGTGTGCTGTGCAGGCCGAGCCGACGAATAACTGCGACGAGCGTCACTCAAGACCTCCCCGTGGCGCACCGACAACGAGCGGCACCCCGGTTTGCATGGTGTCATACCCCTATGACGACGGCGAGCCGTACGGGTCGGCTGGCCACCGTGCTGCGGTGGCCGCTGGGCATCGCACTGGTCAGCTGGCGCTATCTGTGGCGGACCACGCCGCTACACCGCAGCGAGGAGGAGGGCAGCACCGCGGACCTGCCGCAGCACTGGGACTCCGACGACGACCTCGGCGGGCGACGGCAGGGGCTTGCGGCCGGCGTCGGGCCGCTGCTGCACCGCTGCTACGCCGTCCGGATCGGGCACAGCCCGATGAGCCCGGCCACGCTGATAGAGACGGTCGCGGCCAACCTCAACCGCGCCGCTCCCGAGATGACGGTGTTCCGCAAGACCCACGGCACCGACGGTCCACTGCGCCAGGGCGACGAATACGTGGTGCGCATGCCAGGACCGTGGGACGGCCCGGTGCGGGTGATCGGCCGGGACGCCACCTCTTTCAAACTGGCTACCCTGAGCGGTCATCTGGAGGCAGGGCAGATCGAGTTCCGGGCCGCGCAGGACGGCGACGACTTGCGGTTCCAGATCGAGTCCTGGGCCCGAGCCGGTGACCGGCTGTCCCACCTGCTCTACAACCGGCTGCGGCTGGCCAAGGAGATCCAGCTGAACATGTGGACCCACTTCTGCGTCCGCGGGGCCGCCCTCGCCTGCGGGCGGCCCCGCGGCGGTGTCACCATCCACACCCGACGACTCGACTGGCCCCCGCCAGGGGTCACTCTCCGCAGCGCTGATGTCGATCGGCACGATTGCGACCGTCGGGACAACAGCAGCTTTGATTTCGTTTTCACCCCGGGGATCCGTCCGGTACTACGGCTTGTGGGAGTGAGGCCCGCGACCACCGGGGTTGACGTCACCCAAACCCACGTGCTGATCCGCTTCGGGTCGTGGCGGATCTCGCTGCAGCGCTCCAACATCCGCACCGCAACGGTGAGCGGGCCGTTCGCGCCGTGGAAAGCACTAGGACCCAGAATGTCGCTGGCCGACAAGGGTCTCACGTTGGGCACCAACAGCGACCGCGCAGTGTGCCTGACGATGTGGCATCCGATCGCGGGGCTGCTACCCGCGTGGTTGCTTCGGCATCCGAACCTCACGCTCACCGTGGAGCGTCCAGATGAGCTGGCAGCGCTGCTTAACTCTTCGTAACGCCCAACCTGAGATTGCTGCTGGATCAGGCGGCATAGCCCGGCCGTGAGTGGTTA
>DASUII010000135.1:0-7848 GCA_036279835.1 Pseudonocardiaceae bacterium | reverse complement strand
GAAGGGGCCGCTGTGCACGACCTGACCGCCGTGCTCCCCCGCCCCGGGACCGATGTCGACCACCCAGTCAGAGGCGCGGATGGTGTCCTCATCGTGCTCGACCACGATCAGCGTGTTGCCCAGATCCCGCAGCCTGGTGAGAGTGGCCAGCAGGCGGTGGTTGTCCCGCTGGTGCAGGCCGATCGACGGCTCGTCGAGCACATAGAGCACCCCGACCAACCCAGAGCCGATCTGAGTGGCCAGCCGGATCCGCTGCGCCTCACCACCGGACAGCGTGGCTGAGGCGCGGTCCAAGGACAGGTAGTCCAGCCCGACGTCGAGCAGGAAGTGCAGCCGGGCCTGGATCTCCTTGAGCACCGCGCCGGCGATCATCGCTTGCCTGGTACCCAGCGCGAGACCGTCGAGGAAGGCCGTGGCGTCGCGGACCGACAACGCGGACACGTCAGCGATCGACTTCTTGCCTTCCGTGGCGTGCGACAGCGTCACGGCGAGGATCTCCGGCTTGAGCCGGGTCCCACCGCAAGCTGGGCAGGGCACCTCACGCATGTAGCCGTCGTACTTCTCCCGCATGTACTCCGACTCTGTCTGGTTCATCCGGCGCTCGAGGAACGGCAGGACGCCCTCGAACGCGGCGTAGTAAGAGCGCTCGCGGCCGTAACGGTTGCGGTACCGGACATGCACCTGCACATCGGAGCCGTGCAGCACGGCCTTCTGGGCGCTAGCCGGCAGCCGTCGCCACGGCATGTCCATCCGGAAGCCGACGGTCTCGGCCAGCGCCTCCAGCAGCCGCTGGAAGTACTCGGCGGTCTGCCCGGTGGACCACGGCGCGATCGCCCCCTCGGCCAGCGACAACTCCTCGTCGGGCACCACCAACTCGGGGTCGACTTCCTTGCGCACCCCGATCCCGGTGCACTCCGGGCAGGCGCCGTAGGGCGAGTTGAACGAAAACGACCGTGGCTCGAGGTCGTCGACGCCGATGGGGTGGCCGTTCGGGCACGCCATCCGCTCGGAGAACCGGCGCTGCCGGTGCGGATCACGCTCGTCGCGGTCGACGAAATCGAGCACGACCAGCCCGTCGGCCAGCCGCAGCGCGGTCTCCACCGAGTCGGTCAGCCGCTGCTTGGCACTGTCCTTGACCGCCAACCGGTCGACCACCACGGAGATGTCGTGTTTATCCTGCTTTTTGAGCCTGGGCGGCTCCGTCAACGGGTGAACATGGCCGTCGACGAGTACCCGGGAGTAACCCTGGGACTGCAACTCGGCGAACAGGTCGACGAACTCGCCCTTGCGGGTCCGCACCACCGGGGCCAGGACCTGGAACCGGGTGCCGGGCTGGAGCGCGAGTACCTGGTCGACGATCTGCTGGGGGGTCTGCCGGGAGATCAGCTCGCCACACACCGGGCAATGCGGCTCCCCGGCGCGCGCGTAGAGCAGGCGCAGGTAGTCGTGCACTTCGGTGATGGTGCCGACGGTGGAGCGGGGGTTGCGGCTGGTGGACTTCTGGTCAATCGACACCGCCGGTGACAGGCCCTCGATGAAGTCGACGTCAGGCTTGTCCATCTGGCCGAGGAACTGGCGGGCGTAGGCGGACAGCGACTCGACATAGCGGCGCTGGCCCTCCGCGAAGATGGTGTCAAAGGCCAGGCTGGACTTGCCCGAACCGGACAGCCCGGTGAACACGATGAGGCTGTCACGGGGCAGGTCGAGATCGACGTTGCGCAGGTTGTGCTCCCGCGCACCGCGCACCACAAGTCGATCAGCCACCTGGCTCCCCTTCGGATCCGGCCTGTCGCACACTTTGACGGCCCCACCCATGCTATGCGCCTGGTCTGACAGAACCGGTCTCGCGGTGCGGCCGGTAGGCGTCAACTGGAACCTATTGCACGTCGCCGGAGCGTCCTGATGGTCTGTTAGAACCTTTTGCGACCAGGCCGAAGGACGCTACGGTCGGCGACTGTGGACATTCTTGAGGACTACGACGGTGCGGTTGAGCCAGGGGGCCCAGGCCAGCGGCGGACGCTGGACGAGCTGACCGTCACCAAGATTTCGGTCGGGCCGATGGACAACAACGCCTACCTGCTGGTTTGCCGGACCACCGGCGAGGCGTTGCTGATCGACGCGGCCAATGAGGCCGAGCGGCTGATGGACCTGCTAGGCCACGGCCCCGACCGGCCCGAACTGCGCACGATTGTCACCACCCACCGGCACAGCGACCACTGGCAGGCCCTCGGTGCGGTTGCCGGCGCAACCGGAGCGCAGACCGTAGCCCATCCAGTCGATGCACCGCAGCTGCCGGTGCCCCCAGACCGCCTGGTGGATCACGGCGACACGGTGGCTGTCGGCCAGATAGTGCTCGACGTGATCCACCTGCGTGGCCACACTCTCGGCTCGATCGCTCTGCTGCACCGGGACACCGACGGCACCCCGCACCTATTCACCGGTGATTCGCTGTTCCCCGGCGGTCCAGGACGGACAACCAATCCCACTGACTTCAACAGCCTGATGGATGACCTCCAGGCGCGGGTGTTCGACGAGCTCACCGACCAGACGTGGTTCTACCCAGGCCACGGCAAGGACTCCACCTTGGGCGCCGAACGCCCGCACCTAGCGGAGTGGCGGGCAAGGGGCTGGTGACCTAACCGGTTTGGGAATCCCCGCTCCTCATCATGGCTCCGTCTTCGCCGGCAGCTTGGTCGTCGCGGACGGCTCCGTCTTCGCCGGTGGCTTAGCCGTCCCGGACGGCTCGGTCGTCGCCAGCGGCTTGGCGATGACAAGGTTGACCGTGCTGCCAGACCGAACCTTGACACCCACACCCGGATTTGTTCGCAATACCGTCCCGGACGGCTGGTCGGACTCCTCCTCGATAACCGACCCGATCCTCAACCCGTTGTTCACCAGCACGCGTTCAGCGGCCGCCTTTTTCACACCGACCACATTGGGTACGGCAACCTGGCGAGACTTGGCCACAACAAGATCGACGGTGCTGTTGGGCCACACTGCGGTACCCGCCCTCGGATCCGTTCGCAATACAGTCCCGGACGGTTGGTTGGACTCCTCCTCGACAACAGAACCCACCCTGAGCCTGTCCTGCGTCAGTGCCCGGCCCGCTCGGTACTGGTCGAAACCGACCACATCGGGAACCTGCCGTAGTGCCGGGCCGGGAGGCGGCTCCACAACCGGAGGGGGCACTACGACAACCGGCGGCGGCACCACAACGGGAGGAGGCACGACAACTGGTGCCGGCACCACCACGGGAGCGGGCACCCGAGCCACAGGCGGCACGACAACGGGAACGGGCTGCTGCGCTGCGGGGTTCTCAGGAGCCGCCTGGGGCTCTGGAGCCGCAGACGTCTGCACGGCTGGTGACGGCGTGACGGCAGGCGCTGGACTCGCGAGCGTAAGGCTCACCCCGCCACCTTGGTCAAGGCTCTGTCCCGCGGACGGATCGGTCCGCAGCACGGTCCCTGCCTCCTGGCCGGCAACCTGATCGTAGGTCGTGCGCACTTTCAGTCCCATACCGTTGAGGAGGGCTTCGGCCTTGACCTGTGACATGCCGACCACGTTGGGAACCGCAACCTGCGGCTGGCGCGCAGCGGCCCACCAGAGCAGGAGCACAACGAGGAGCGTCGCTACCAAACCGGCGGCCGCCAGCTTGATGCCACCAGAACTGCCGCTCCCACCGTCGCTCAACCGCCGCGGTTTCTGCCACTGTGCGGTGGTTGACTGTCGCTCGGTCGTGACTGCCCCGTCAACCATCGTCATCGCTTCTCCCCAGTTACCGTCTAGATCTCTCCGGATAACGGCCGCGGGACTGGCAGATGCGATCTCTGAGGTCCCCCCAAGTCGCGGTCGATACTTCGTTAATCGGAACTGGAGACGCCTTTAACACGGTATAGACCTGCCATCACCCGAATGGCCTAACCGCGCGAAATCCCGGAGACGACGCCCTCGTCGTGCAGCCGCCCGATCTCGGCACCGGACAGGCCGAGGACCCCGGCGAGGATCTCATCGGTGTGCTGGCCGAGCTGGGGCGCAGGCGCCGCCGGTACCCGTTTCACCGCGGAGAAGTCGAGCGGTGAGCCGGGCATCAGGTAGCTGCCGATGCCGGGCTGATCGACTTCGGCGAACATCGGGTTGCCGGTAGAGCAGCGCGGATCGGTGTTGACCATCTCAGCGAAGGTCTGGTACTGGCCCCAGCACACATCGTGCGCGTCGAAGACCTCGCCAACCTCGGACAGCGTGCGGCTGCTGACCCACGGCTCGATGAGCGCGCCGATCACGTGGCGAGCGGCAAACCGGTCACCCTCCTTGCCCAAGTCGACCCCGAGCAGTTCTTCGACGTGGGCGCAGGACTCACCGATCCCGACTGCGGCCACCAGGCTGCGCCACTGCCGCGGGGTCAGGCCGACCACCATCACCCGTTTGCCGTCCTTGGTCGCGAAGTCGCGGCCGAATGCCCCGTACAGGTCGTTGCCGTGCCGAGGCCGCTCGCTGTTGTTGATCTGTACTTCGGCGATGTTGCCGAGGTGTCCGGCCATGGCGAACGCCACATCAGCCAGTGCGAGCCGGACGAACTGCCCGGTGCCGTCGATCCGCCGCTTACGCTCGGCGGCCAGCAGCCCGGTCGCGGCCAGCGTGCCGGTGATCGCGTCCCAGGCCGGCAACAGATGGTTGACCGGCATGGACAGCATGCTGGGGCCGGTGGTCCACGGAAAACCAGTGGCTGGATTGACGGTGTAGTCGACCGCGGACGAGCCGTCCGGGTTGCCGACGATATTAACCATGATCAGATCAGGCCGCCGGACGGTGAGCTCGGTGAAGTCCAACCAGCCCACGGCGGGGAAACTGGTCAGGAACAACCCCGCGTCGTCGCCGGGCGCGGTGATCAGATCAGTGAGCAGCTCCTTGCCTTGCGGCGATCGCAGGTCGACCGCGATGGAGCGCTTGCCCTTGTTCAGGCCCGCCCAGAATAGGCTCTTGCCGTCGGCGGTAAGGGGCCAGCGGTTGACGTCCAGCCCTCCGCCGATCGGGTCGAATCGGATCACGTCCGCGCCGAGCTGGGCTAGGGTCATCCCGCCGAGCGGTGCCGCCACGAAGGCCGAGCCCTCCACCACCCGCATCCCCGTCAGGATCCCAGTCATTTCTCACCCCGTTTATCGTGCGAGCGCAACAAATCTCCAATCCAGCACCGGCTTCTCGGCTGCGGCCCGATCGCCGGCGTCCTGCCCGGGGCAACCGTGCACCAGTGCTCGCAGATCGATCAGTTGGTAGCCATCGCGCTGGTGGACGCCCTCAACGTGCAGCTCGGTCCGCAGTACATCACCTTCGAACACCGGGCCGGTGTGGTCGCAGCTGCGCCATGCCACGATCGTCACGAGGTCGGGCAGCGCCCGGGTGGCATGGGCTCCGGCGATCGAGATGGTGTGTCCGCCGTAGACCAGGCGACGTCCATACGCCGACGCGCCGGGGTCGGTGTGGGTGGCCGCGAGGTTGAGGGTGGCCCGGGCCAGTTCGGGGGCACTAGTCACGGTGTCACGCACTTCGATGTCGTAAACCGTGCCGGGCTCGGCCACGGTGGGCTTGAACGCGTCCAGCTGCCAGCCCCAGGGCAGGTCGTCGACAGGGTCGGCGTCCGCGGAAAACTCGTCAAAGCTGTCGGCATGGCCGGTGTTGGCATCGGGATCGCGCAGCGGGATCATTGGGCAGCGCCAGAAGTCGAGCACGGGCTCCGCCCGCTGGTTGTGGACTTGAACCCGCAGCACGGCCAGCCCGGTCGCCGGTCGCCCGGGTTTCGGACGGTTCTGTCGCAGCGCGACGACCTCGGTCCGGGTGCGCAGCGTGTCACCCAGGTGCACCGGACGAAGCAGCCGCAGCCCGCGGTAGAACAAGTTGCCACGGACCCGTTGCGACGGCGCCGTGGTCTGCCCAATCGCGACATGGCAAACCAGCGTGGGATGCGCCAACGGCTCGACGCGGCCGGTGACCGCCGCGGACAGCTCGTGATCCAGCGGCAATCGGAGCCGGTCGCCGGACAATGCCTGGTGCAGCGCCGCGTAGCCCGGAGTCAGCGTCAGACCCGGGGCATCGGCGAAGACCTGCCCGTGCGCCAGCTCCTCGAAATACGGCCCGCCGACCAGCACCCGATTATCCGCCATCGTGCCCAAATGGTACGGCCGTGGCTGCACTGGGATCGCGCGCGGCGTGAAGATCACCGAAACTGAGCTCTGACCGTGCAGAGTTGCACTGCGACAGCTCACTTCCGACGATCAACAGCCAGCGCCCGACGGGACGGCGACGGGGTCAGCCGGCCACGTCTTGTGGCGGGGCGCTAGGCGCGACGCTGCGGGTCAGGACGCGACCCAGGCCAGCGCGGGTTGCGAGGACTACCAGCCGGTCACCGGTGGCGAGCCGGTGACCGGCTGGCGGGGGTAGTTCGAAGGTGCCGGTGGCGTGGCGGCGGATCGCGATCACCTGTGCCTGGCGGGGTGCGTTGACAGCGTGGCTGGCCACACCGTCAAGTTGGGAGCCTGCGTGGATGGGTACCTCGGCGATGAGCAGAACGCGGCGGCCGACCGGGATGGTGCCGAGGACCTGGCGGCCCAACATCGCAGCGGCGAACTCCGGCGCTGCCAGGTAGGACACGCTTCGCGAGATCGTGATTCCGAAATTGCGTTGCACCCGTTCGGCGAAATCGCTGTCCAACAGGCGAAGCACGACGCGGAGGTCTTCGCGCAGCGCCCGGCCGTGCAGGGCCGCTTCGAGGTTAGTGACGTCGTTGTTGGTGACGGCGACCAAGGCCCGGCTGGTGCCAAGATAAGCGGCACGCAGGATGTCCTCCCGGCTGGCGTCACCGAATACGATCGGCACGCCGATCCGCCTTGCCAACGCCACTCCCCGAGCGCTCTCATCACTTTCCACACACACCACCGGTACGCCGAGATCGTGCAACAACCCCACTACCCGGGTGCCCACATTGCCCAACCCGACGACCACCACATGGCCGGCGATCGGCTTGGGCCGACCCAGGGCCGTGGACAACCGGGAATTGACGACGGCGTCGACCACGGTTGCGGTCACTATCGGGATGATCGAGATTCCGACGATGGTCACCATCGTCTGGATGGTCTTATTGACAGCGTTCAGGGTGGAATCGGGCTGAGCCGCCCCAGCTGCATCCAGCAAGGTGACATACAAGGCGTCGCCCCAGGAGAAACCACCCACGCTGGCGAACAGCACGGTGCCGAGCCCCAACAGCGCGAACAATCCTAAGGTGGCGATACCGAGCTTGCGGTTGAACGACGCGGCGACCCGCCACCACAGGGTCAGCAGCACATTGCGCACTCGGCGGTGCGCCGCGGCATCACCGACAGTGGCACGCCCGTCGGCCAACGCGAGCACCAGATCCGCATTGTTCTGATCGATCGGCAACAGCTCAGGCTTCTTGGCCCCGCTGGTGTCGGCAAGCCCGCAGATCACCCGATCCGGCGCCACCTCACTTCGCCGGGCCACATAAAGCGTCCGCCCTGGTAACCGCACATAGCTGGGCGCCAGTTCCCCCAGCGCCCCCGCCACAAAGGATGGGGCCGCGGTGGCCGCATCAGACAGCACATCGCAGCCCGGAAACAGGGCTCGGATGCGATGCCCGAGGCTCATATTGAAAAAACGGATCACCAAGCGCAGTTCGCTGTTGAGTTCCTGTGCCCGCAGTGCGGCGTGAATGTTGCCGACGTCGTCCTGGCTGACCAGCGCCAGGGCACTGGCCTGCTCCACCCGAGCCGCCTGGAAAGCCGCCTCGCTCAAATCGGGCGCCTCGATGACGCGCACCTTGGGCAGCGCCGCTATCCGGGG
>DASUII010000134.1:0-2543 GCA_036279835.1 Pseudonocardiaceae bacterium | reverse complement strand
TGGAACCCGCCGCCGTTTCTCACCGGCTGCTCGCAGGCCGCGGTCCTAGGCGGCGGGCCGGCGCTGATCCGCAACTACGACTGGGACTACCGCGTCTTCGACGGTGTCGTGGCCAGGACGGCGTATACCGGCCGCCGAGTGCTCGGCATGCTCGACTGCCTGTGGGGGCTGCTCGACGGAGTCAACGATGCCGGGCTGGCCGTCTCGCTGACGTTCGGGGGCCGACCGGAGGTCGGCGACGGCTTCGGCATCCCGCTGGTGATCCGCTACCTGCTCGAGGTCTGCGGGACCGTTGATGAGGCGGTGCGCGTGCTGCAGAGGGTTCCGGTGCACATGTCCTACAACGTCACCGTGCTGGACCGCAGTGGCGGGTGGGCCACGGTGTACGTCGCTCCGGACCGGCCGGTCCGTGTCACCGGCCGGGCGGTGACCACGAATCACCAAGGCAGGGTCGAATGGGCGCCGTATGCAGCGGCGATCCGCAGCGTGGAGCGGGAAGAGCGGCTCGAGGAGTTGCTAGCGCACGGCACCGACGCGGCCGGCATCATCGCGGCCTGCCTGCGCTCCCCCCTCTACGCCACTCGCTTCCACGAGGGCTTCGGGACACTTTACACCGCCGAGTACCGGCCCATCGATGGCGTCGCGCGGTACCACTGGCCACACCGCACCTGGGAGCACTCGCTGGACAAGGTCCTGCCGGAGAGCATCGAGCTCCGGCTCGGCATCCCCTAACACAGCGTCAGCCTGTTGAGCCTCAAAACGAACGGCGGTATGCGGCCGGAGTACAGCTCGACAGCACCGGCGCCATGCAGGCCGATACACGGATACCTTTGCCGCTCCAGAGTTCAGAGCGCGGTCCGTGACCTGCGACGTGGCCGACCAGTGACGTGCGCCAGCAGCGGCTCGTCACGTTAGGGACACGTTCGATGACACTCTCGCCAGCGAGTGCGTGAGGATGGTCAGTACTCCGCCGCCCAGAGCCCGTTGCATCACCCCGCCTGGCGGCCCGGCTATGTCGGCACGACCTCGACGGCCTGGATTCGCTGCTCTCACGTCACCTGGGCGAGTTCTGGGACACCGGTGAGCGGCAGGGTGCACAATCCGGGCATGCTTCCCGAATCAGCCGAATCGCCAGATGACCCGCTCGAGCAGGACGCTCCCGATCACCAGGTGGACGACTCGGCCATCGGGTCGTGGTTCCTGGCTGAAGGCGACCGGGCGAACCGGGCTACTGATCTGCGCATGTTCACCACCGGCAACCTGGTCAAGCCGCTCATTGACGGCCGCAGCTATTTCGGCCAGCTGTGCGCCGAACTCGAAGCGACCCGGGCCGGAGACCAGGTCTACCTCCTTGACTTCCGGGGCGACCTGGACGAGCGCCTCGATGGTCCGGGGTCAGAGGTCGGCGAGATACTCGGCCTGGCCGCGCGTCGCGGAGTTAGCGTCTTCGGCCTTCTGTGGCGCTCGCATCCCAAGGCATTGAGGCAGTCCGAAGAGGCCAACGCCGAGTTCGTTAGGCGGATCGACGATGATGGCGGTCAGATGCTGCTTGACGCCAGGACTCGCAGGGGCGGCAGCCATCATCAGAAACTCGTCGTGGTGCGTCATCCGGGCGCTGCGGAACGCGACGTCGCATTCGTCGGCGGCATCGACCTTGGACATAGCCGCAATGATGATTCGCAGCACCTCGGTGACCCGCAGGTGATGACCTTCCCCGACGCGTATAGCCAGCGGCCGCCGTGGCACGACATTCAGGCCGAAGTGCGCGGCCCAGCCGTGCATGACCTCGAGCACACCTTTCGGGAGCGCTGGTACGGCAGCAGCGTCCTGGATGTGCCCAGCCCGCTCCGCCAGCTCTACGATCGCGCCTACCACATGGGGGCGATGACGAGCAGGCCGCTGCCGGAACCGGCCCCCGACGACCCGACGCGGCGCGGACCGCACGCGATCCAGGTACTGCGCACCTACCCGGCTCGCCTCCGCCGCTACCCGTTCGCGCCACATGGCGAGCGGAGCATCGCACACGCTTACCGGAAAGCGTTTGCCCGTGCCCGCTGCCTGGTCTACGTGGAGGATCAGTACCTATGGTCGCGCCCGGCAGCCGACATCATCGCCTCGGCCCTGCGGGACAAGCCCGACCTGCATGTCATCGCGGTCGTGCCTCGCCACCCCGACAACGACGGCCCCATCACGCGGATGCCCAGCCTGCTCGCCAGGCACGACGTCATGCGGGCCTGCACCGCAGCTGGCGGCAGCCGTTTTGCCGTCTACGACCTGGAAAACCATCAGGGAACGCCGGTATACGTGCATGCCAAAGTCGTGATCGTCGACGACGTGTGGGCGATGGTCGGCTCGGACAATCTCAACCGGCGCTCCTGGAGCCACGACAGCGAGCTGTCGATCGGCGTGCTGGATTCCGAACTGGACGCCAGGGAGCCGCATGACCCGGCCGGCCTCGGGGATGGCGCGCGGGCGTTCGCCAGGGAGCTGCGCCTCCGGCTATGGCGCGAACACCTCGACCGTGACGCTCACGATGTCGCTGA
>DASUII010000133.1:0-15149 GCA_036279835.1 Pseudonocardiaceae bacterium | reverse complement strand
GTCGTGGCAACCTACTGGCGCGGTGCGATGGACATAGAGCGTGCGGCAGGAACGGGCGCGAACGAGTTGCTTCATCGAGTCGCGATTGAAACCGCGTGTCAGAGAGGATGTCTGCAGTACGACATGCAGCGATCAGCTTCTCAGAATCTCGGGCGCTTCAAGTCCAAGTTCGGGGCCCAGCCCACGACTTTCCTCGAGTATCGATTTGAGAATATCCCTGTGACGGTGCTCGACCGCCGAGCTCGAGTATTTGCCAAGCGCATGCTACGTATGCCGAAAGCCGAGATCTCTCGTTAGAGAGCTGAGGCGGCACGGCCGTCAACCTCGAGTCAACCGTGAGGGTTGGGTCGACTTCAGGGCGATAGGTCGCGTGTGTGCCGGTGCCGCTGTCCGTCAACTCGACAAGACCGACCTGTGGAGGGTACAGAAACGTCGGCCACGTCGAGTTCACGGACAGCACCCACGGGCAAGCCAGCCAGGGAGCATGCCCGGCTGGGATGGGGCGAAGCCCGGCTAGTTAGTAGCGCAACGGCAGTTGTGTCGTGTCGTGGACGGATCTGGTGTGCTTGGGTAGCAGGCCGCTCGCACGTCCATTGGATCCTCCACGCCGGGCCGACGCCGCTGCGCGGTGGCCTGCAGCGCCTGCGGGCGATCACCTACACCGGCACGGCCGGACGCTCCGCCAGACCACCATCCCAAGCAAAGCACCATCCTCCCGGGACGGGGCAACGTTCCCCGACTGGGCGAGCCGCGTCGACCTGACCCGACCCGGCACGGTAGCGCTATGTGCTCAAGGGGATGACGTTGAACACACGATCGGTTACGCGTGTAACACTCTCGGCGAACTGACGATAACAATCAGTACAGGATCCCCGGGGATCCGTGGGGTGGACCCTCCGGGACCACTCATAGGGCAACAGGGACGTGGTCAACCGCCAAGGCTAGGGAGGCTACAGCGGCGGTTCCGCGCATAGGGGGGATCCCGATTGTTCACGGAGAAGGGTACTGATGTCGACCGAAGCACCACAAGGCGTCTGAACCCGTTGCTGCCGCCGGGGCTGATCGCAGGTGCCGGGACCGCCATCGGGCTGGCCATTGCTCGGGGCCTGCGCGGCACGGGAGTGCCCATCGTTGGCGCCTCCCTCACCCCGACGGCGCCAACCTGCCGCTCAAAGCTATGGCACAGCGTCTTGCAGGTCAGCGCACCAACCACGGAAGCATGGCTAGCGACCCTGCGTGCGGCTCACGCGCGGTACGGCCCGATGGTGCTGTTCCCCGCCGATGACACGGTGGTGCGCATCGTCGCCGAGCACGCTGGCGAGCTGGCCACGCAGTTCCACTTCGTGCTGCCGGACCTGCCGACCGTTGATCGATTGCTGGACAAGTCGGTTTTCCACGAGTGGGCCCTAGCTAACGACTTCCCGGTTCCCCACACAGCGATTGTTCACAACCCTGGCCAGTTGCGCACAGCCCTGCGCGAGATGACCTTTCCGGTGGTGTTCAAGCCGGTCGAGCGGACACCACAATGGCAGGACTTCAGTAAGTATGGCACGGCCTACCGATTCGAGACCGCCGACGATTTTGCACGGCTTCCGTTCGCTCCGTTCGATGCCGCTGACCGCTTCGTCGTTCAGGAGTGGATCCCGGGCCGCGACAGCGACGTCTACTTCTGCCTGACTTACCGCAACCGCAACGGGGAAGAGTTAGCGGCACAAGGCGGGCGAAAGATCACCCAGTGGCGCGTCGACACGGGCAGCACCGCCCTTGCCGTAACTCATCAGGACGCGGAGTTGCATAAGCTGACCCGGCGGCTGCTCGACACCGCTGGCCACGTCGGCTTCGGCTCGCTTGAGGTTCGGCGCAGCACTCGAGATGGGCGGATGCTCATCACCGAACCGACCGTGGGCCGACCGGACCTGCAGACCGCACTCGCCGCCGCCGCCGGGGTGAACCTGGTGGATATGGCGTATCGCGACGCGCTCAGGCTGCCAGCGCCACCCAGCCGACCCAGCCGGGAGGCGATCTGGATACATGAGACGGCCTTTCCGCGGTCGGTGCTCGTCGCGGCACGCCGCCGCCGCCTCGATGGCCACACGCTCCTTGCCGCGTTGCGGACCAGGCGGACACCCACCGGCGCGTTCTTGTCAGACCGCGATCCGCTCCCGCTTCTACTCGAGACGGCCAAGGTCGCCAACAAGATCCTCCGAGCGGCACTGATCATCGAGCGGAGACGCCCTAAGCCATCCTTCATCACCCGCCTCGGCGGCTGGTTGTCTTGGGGCGCGCGATTCTTCAGTACGACTCGAACACATCCCGTTGGGCGGGCGCAGACTGACGATGTGGACCCACAAGATCGTGCAACGGCACTGGCAGGTGTCGACGATCATCAACTCCCACTCGGAACCAATGGAGATGGTAACCACGATGGCCAGCCGATCCCCGGCTCGCAGGAAGCAGCGCGGCAGCACCGCTCTCGGTGACACGCCGATGAGCCGCCTGTGCCGGCTCGGTCTAAGGCCGTTCGAGCAGCTCTATGCGGGACTCCGGACCTGCCGCCGACTGCTGGCCTTCTTGCTGAACAAGGAGGCTTCTCAGCCGAATCCACGGTAAACGACGGACGAAGATCCGCCCTGGTGACAGACTCGTAGCGGGCCGAGGCTAGGGGTTACGCCCGTCGCGATGACACGATGGGGCAGTGACACTCGTCGCCGTTGTGCTCACCGCGATCGGCGCGCTGATCGTCGGACTGGTCGTGGGGATCTTCATCAGCAGGCGTGCGCGGACCGTGGCGCCGCTGCCGTCGCCGGATGGTCCGGCGGTCGCTGATTTAGTCGAGCGGGTGGTGCTCTCTTCGCACAACGGCGTTGTGCTGCTTTGACAGCACGGGCAGCGTGGTGCTGACCAACACCGCCGCCATGGAACTGGGTTTGGTCCGCGGGGCGGCGCGCCCGGATGAGCGAGCAGCCATGGCCGCTGAGCGAGTGCGCGCCACCGGTGAGGTCCTCCACGTTGATCTCTCACTATTGCGGTGCGGTGTCCGCCCCGGTCGCGGGCCCACCGCCGTGCTCGGGGAGGTCCGGCCGCTGGGGGACGGATTCACTGTGATCGACGCGTCGGATCAGTCGGACGCGGTCCGGTTGGAAGCGACCCGGCGGGACTTCGTGGCCAACGTCAGCCACGAGCTCAAGACCCCGGTCGGGGCGATGGCGCTGCTGGCCGAGGCAGTGCTGCATGCCACCGACGACCCTCCGGAGGTGCGCCGGTTCGCCACTAAGATCTTTAACGAGGCCAACCGGTTGGGCGCCCTGGTCACCGAACTGATCGCCTTATCCCGATTGCAGGGCGCCGAGCGGCTCCCCGAGATGGGCACCGTCGAGGTCGACGAGGTGGTGTGCGAGGCGTTGGCGCGGTGCCGGCTGGCCGCCGAATCGGCCAACATCTGTATCACCGTCGACCCGCCCAGTGGGTTGTTGCTCAAGGGCGATGCGACGCTGTTGGTCACGGCGCTGTCTAACTTGCTCGACAATGCGGTGTCCTACTCGCCGGAGGGCAGCCCGGTGTCGGTCAGCAGAGGGCGGGTGAGCGATGTGGGGAGATCGCCGTCACCGACCGCGGCCTGGGCATCGCCCCGGAACATCAGGAACGCGTCTTCGAGCGGTTCTTTCGGATCGATCAGGCGCGCAGCCGATCCACCGGTGGAACCGGGTTGGGGCTGGCGATCGTCAAACACGTCGCCGCCAACCATGGCGGTGCGGTCACGCTATGGAGCAAGCCCGGCACCGGCTCCACCTTCACTCTGCGGATCCCCGCCCATCCCCACAGCCCACAACACCCATCGCGCACGGCACCCACACCCGAGTACGCGGCAGAGTCGCCATGACTCGGCTCCGCCGTTGCGTATCTTTCCTGGGGGAAATACCCGTATATGCGGGAAGAAATAGCTTGACTCACCGCATCAGCTGGTATCACTATGAGCTGACGTGATCACCGTCAGCTGGAAGGTGGCCGCAGATGCGGGAAGGCGCGCCGGGCTCTGCCCATAGTCGGCCTGCCCACCGCTCTGGGTCGGTTGCCCGATACGACGACAACGCAGCCCGACCGGCCGCACCCGATGGTGGACCCACCGCGGGGGCCGACGGCCGGTGCCGGGGTGACCGTGGCCGAGCTTCCGGGGACCTGTTGGGAAAGGATTAGGAATGACTCTTCTCGTCTTAACGGTCGTCGTTATCGCGTTGCTGATTGCCGTTCTGGCAATCTTCTTCTTCGCGATCGGTGGGCTACTCAACCGCACCGCAAACAACCTCGACGACTGTGTGCTGAACGTGAAAAAAATTGCCAGCCAGGCTCAGGTAATCGGACCTGCAATCGAACGCATCAACGAAACCGGTGCAACAGTGGTAGATGCGCTACCGCTGTTATGCGACGCTGCTGAACGTATCGGAGTCGCTAAGTCAGCTCCCTTCGCGGATCCTTCTGAAGCTCCTTATTCACCTCCTTCCGCAGCTCCCACCACAATTACCCGCCAGGCACCGTATCCAGCTCATTCTGCGGTTCCTGCTGCGGTGGCGACGACTTCTCCGGGCGGCGTAGGCTACCTGGATCAGGATGGGCCTCGGGGAAGTTTAGGCTACCTGGACGCGTGACGCTGGGAGGACGGGCCTCGGTCAAGATCGAGGAGCGGTGCCCGGAGTGCGGCCGAGTGCGCGACGGCGCCGACCATGTCCGGGTACGAAGGGGAGGGGATGCCGGCGTTGCGCGACGGCGAAGCGTTCCGAGTCGCCAGCCGCTCCTCATCGTGGCTTGCCGCCGGGTTGACCGCGGTCGCCATGCTGACTCTGCCGGGCTGCAGCCCGGAGCTTACCAGCGCTAAGGCACCTGTACACCCTCAGGAAAACCTCGGCGCACCCGCGCGCCCGCAGGCCGCACCGGAACCGCTGGGCGTCAACGGCGCCGTAGCGCCCCAACTGCAATGGCGGCGCTGCGCCGGATCGTTCCAGTGCGCCGCTGCGACGGTGCCGCTGGACTACCACCAGCCGCACGGCGCGACGATCACGCTCTCGGTGGTCAGGCTGCCGGCGACAGACCCGGCACACCGCATCGGTTCACTGTTCGTCGATTTCGGTGGCCCCGGAACCGGTGGCGTCGGTGAGCTGGAAAGCCTCGGCCCGAGATACCCCGACGTCCTGCGCCAGCGGTTCGACCTGGTCAGTTTCGACTCTCGCGGCGTCGGGGGCAGCGCGCCGGTCCGCTGCGTCACAGGCAGCGGCGAGGGGGACGTGCCGGTGGGCTCGCCAGTGCGACCCGAGCAGCAGGCAACTTTTTTCGCCAGCAGCGGTGCGCTCGGGCGCAGCTGCGCCGCGACGTCCGGCGAGCTGCTCGCACACACCTCGTCGGCCAACACGGCTCGGGATCTGGAGCTGCTGCGGCAGGCAATCGGCGACGAGAGCCTGAGCTTTCTGGGTTACTCCTACGGCACATACGTCGGCGCGACCTACGCCAACCTGTTCCCGGACCGCACCCGCGCCATGATCTTCGACGGGGCCCTGGACCTGGTGGCGAACTCGACGGGGCGGCCTGGTCAGGAGCAGATGCCGGTCGACGTGCGCGCAGATACCGCCCGCTCACAGGCCGAGGAGCTCGACGCGTTCTTCGACCGCTGCGCCCAGGCCGGACCCAGGTGCGCGTTTTCAGCTGGTGACCCGCATCGGAAGTTCGCCGACCTGGTCGCCAAGCTCAAACAGAATAGTGACGGCAGGCTCGCCGCGGTGCTCCGCACCGTGTCCCACGGCCTGCAGAGCTCGACTCGCTGGAGCAGCATGGCCACGTCGCTGCAGGCTGTCTACAACTCGATACGGCCCGACGGCGCTGGCGCGCATCGTCAGCCCCCGACCCTGGACCCGTACATACCCAGCCATTCCGCGTCGTTCCTCGCCGTCCAATGCGTGGACAGCGACTATCCCCGCGACCAGCAGGCATACACCCGGCTCATCCCGGTTGAAGGCCAGCGCCAACCGTACTTCGGCCTGACCGCACTATTTGACATGGCACAATGCATCGCCTGGCCTGGTACCGACAGTGACCGCTACTCGGGGCCATGGAACCGGCGCCGGCAGCGCCCGATCCTGGTGGTGAACAATCGCTACGACCCCGAGACACCGGTATGGAACGCGCAGGCCACCCGCGACGAGCTCGGTGACGCCCAGCTCCTGATCGTCGACGGTTACGGGCACACCACACTGGACGTGCACAGCGCCTGCGCCAGCGCCGCGGAGACCAACTATCTGATAACCCTCCAACTTCCAGCCGACGGCGCTACCTGTTCCGCGGACCGCCAGCCGTTCCTGTGATCAGGGGTGTGGATCATTGGTTTTGGGAGAGGATGATCGCCGTGTAGGGACCGATGCCGATATCGCCGGACCACGGGAGTCCATCTCGGGGGCTTTCTCGTGTCTGGCAGTCATGCGCGGGATGGCTGGTGAACGAGTCATCGTAGCCGGCCCAGTCGCTGTTGAACCGAACCGTCCAGATGCCAGCCCGGGGAAATCCGATGGTGTAGGCGTCGTAGCTTCGATAGGCAAAGTTGAGCACGACCACGGTGTCGTCGCGAATGCCCCCGCTGACCCATCGGTGGTACCCGATCACCTTGTCGGCGTTGTTCACGTGGTGGACTTGCACGCCGCTGCCTCGCAGCCCTGCTGTGCTGTTGTCGGTGTTGCGGCGCAGCTTGATCAGATCGTGGTAGAGGGTGAGGATGCCGGCGTAGGTGTCCTTCTTTGTCCAGTCCACGGGTCGATCGTCGGCAAACCACAGGTTCTCCAGGAACTCCTGGCCACGCGATGCGACGGGCGATGTCGGCGTTGATCGGACCGCCGAACGCCAGCGACGCCGTACCGATCCGGCCTTGGAGTTCGGTCAGGCTGATGGTGACCACGACTTGGGGTCGTTCCCCACCTTCGGTGGGCAGGTCACCGGCCTGCAGTGATCGTTGGGCAAGGTCGACCAGGGCGTCGGCGTCGCGTTGGGGGGCGGTGCGCAGGTCGATCTCGGTGTCGGTGGCCGGGCGGGGCGCGGCTAGTGGGCTCAGAGCGGATCACCTTGACGTCAGCGGCGCCGATCGCGTGCTCAGCCACGGCCGCCGCCGTGGCGGGGAGTTTCGTTGCACGGATGTGCCGTTGAGCCCAGCGCTGGGGAGCAGGTCGGTGGCGGCGGCGATCCGGGCCCGGGCCTCGCCCAGTGGGACTCGCGCCACCGCCCGCAGCAGTTCGGTTGTGGTGGTGTATCCCAACCCACTAGCCATGCCCCGGGAATCGATTTCGGCGACGACCGACAGCATTTGCGCCCAGGTCGAATGCAACCGGGTTTCCAACGCGCCCAGCTCGGCGACCAATGCGGCATCACTGCACTGCCACATTGGCAGACTCGCAGGTGAGTACACCGCCGCTGTCGACATGCCGCTATTCTACAACGAGGCACTGACAAACTCGGTCGAAACGTCGGAACCAAGACGGCGAAGTCGGGACAAATAGTTTGCTGTCAGCGAACGCGATAGCCCAGCGGGATGTATCGGCTCAGGACTGCTCCCGAACACCCGGTACTGTGCCGGCCGCACTGATCGGAATGCTTCATGGGGCGCCGGGATAGTTTTGCGGATGGGGCCGAGCTGATGGCGGTAGACCTGCGGCGTCAATGGTGATCGCCCGCACTCATCGTGGAAGTCGGCTGCGGTGTACAGACCGTCACTGTCCGCGGACGCGCCAAGTGAACATGGGTGTCTCGGCCCAGGATTGCTCCCGAACACCCCGGTACTGTTCCGGCCGGACTGAGCGGAATGCTTCATCGAGCGCCGGGATGGTTTTGCGGATGGGGCCGAGCTGGTAACGGTAGGCCTGCCCGGTCGGGTGCCGTTTGCACAAGCGGGCCTGTTTGGGGTGCCGAGTTTTGAAGTCTGGACCGGGATAGAAGTCCAGCCAGACCATTCCGGGTCTAGACATGCTGTAGCCGCCGGGGCGCCGCACCACTTCAACGAAAGCCACGTCTTCCCACGGGAAGTCAAACTTACAGCGGCGCTTCAGTTGCACCCGCATGCCCGCACTGTCGAGTACCAGGTGTCGACGACACCAGGCGAGCGACAGCGCATACCAGCCAAACCAGAAGGACGCGACCCCGACCAGCGCAATGACCACCCGCTGCCACCACGGCTCGTCCGGAGCTATCGTCGCGAGAAAAGCCATCAACCCGATGAGGAGGAACCCCACAGCTCCAGCGAGGCGCAGCCGCAAGGGCTTGGCCAGGTCGACGCTCGCTGACTGGGCCGTGTGTGGTGCGCTCGCCGCCGGGCGCCCGGACCCGTCCGCGCGTGGCGCGGTTCGCGTGCCCCCTGCGCGGCCATTCACCATCGGGGGTCGCCATCGGGGGTGGTGGCTTTTGCTCATCATCCGAACACCGAATGCCAGGCGCTGGCGGCAGCGCCGCCGATGCCCTTGCCGATGTCGACGAACTCCTTGCCAGTGTGCTGGAACATGTGCCCCACCCCTCTCTCAATCCCTCCGGCCACTCCGTGGTCGTGGACATCCTCACTCCAGTGCTCGTGGAAGCCCTGGTACACAAACGCACCCACACCGACCGCAACCGCTCCCGCACCTGCGGCCACCAAGATCCCCGGGCCGGTCGCGACCGCTACCGTCAACGCGCCCATACCCAAGCCGGCGGCTCCCGCCGTGACATCCGCGGCGACGGCGTGCTGACCGGACCAGCCTTTCTCCATGTCGTCTTTGACCTGGAAACCCACCGCGGCCCCGGTGGCCAGGACGTCGACGACCGGGACCTCTTTGAGGAAGTCCGGGAGCTTGGAGGTGACCTTGCCGATTTCCGGAATCGCCTTGCCGATGTCGCTGAGCTTCGTGTTGAGCTCCGCGCACAACGGCAGCTTCCGCTCCAGCCGTTCCGCACCCTCCAAGTCCGCCTTCAGCCGCTCGAACTCAGCGAAGACTCCCTTGTGCGCGGCCTTCGCGGCATCGACCTTGCTACTCAGGGCGTGCACGACGTCGCGCATCGCCGCCGGCGCGCCCGACGTCGTGGTGGCCATCGTGTGCAGACCCGCGATGTCCCCGCCCACCCAACTGTCCGCCATATCGCGCCCTTAGTCCGCGGGCATGAGATCGTCGAACAGCGCCCGGTTGTCGATCTCGTGGCGTTCGTAGGTGTCGTGGCTGGCCTGCAGCTTCTCGGCGTGCTCACCGATGGCCTCACCCATTTTGGTGTGCAACACGTCCAGGCATTCCATGACGACTCCGACGATGCTGTTCAGGCTCGCGTCCCCGGTGTCAGCGATCGGCGGTGTCAGCTTCGGCTTGATGGCTTCATAGGAATCACGCTCGGTCCGGAAGCTTCCGCTCATCGCTCGCAGCGAATCGAGCACCACCTGAAAATCGCCGCTCACGCGTCCTCCCGGCCAAGCCGCTCGACGTCAGCGGCGCTCCACCGCTGCACCATCTCCAGCGCCGGGTCCATGCACACGAACGGCGCACCGGCCGCCCCGACGAACGCCGTGAACCGCTCGCGCTCCATCGCCACCCAGGGCTGGTACTCGCCCAACGCCGCGACCAGCCGCTGCAGACTCGAGAACGCGATACCGACCAGGCCACCGTCATCCGTTCCGCGAAGCTCGACCCCGATGTCCTTGCCGTAGTCAGTCAGCCGGGGATGAGCCGGCACGAACACCAGCGGTTCGGCGGTCACACGTCCCTCCCACCAGACGGCGGTGATGTGGGGCAGGAAACTAGCACGCCCACCGGCACATCGGATGTGACGGCTTCCAGAAGTTATACTCAACGGTATGACTGGGCGAGTCGGACCGAAGGGGCAGGTCGTCATTCCCCAGCAACTGCGCGTACAGCTCGGGATCGAGCCAGGCGATGAGGTCGAGTTCTGGCGTGACGGCGATCATGTCGCGGTGCGTCCAGTGGGCGCACGACGAGCGCTCCATGGCCGGTTCAGTGGCGAGCGGCTGACCGACGACCTCGAGCGGGAACGGGTCGCGGATCGGGCGCGCGAGGCTCGCCGGTGACAGTGGTACTGGACTCGTGGGCGGTGCTCTGCCTGCTTCAGGGCGAGGGTCCGGGTGCCGCGCGGGTGGAGCAGGCGCTCGCGGATCGGCCGGTGATGAGCTGGATCAACCTCGGCGAGGTCCTTTATTTCCTGCTGCGCCGGCGCGGGGAGGCAGAGGCGGCCGAGACGGTGCGTGATCTCCGCGCCACGCTGGCGGTCGAACTGCCCACCGAATCGGTGATCCGGCAGGCGGCTGCGATCAAGGCGGCGCACCCGATGGCTTATCCAGACGCCTTCGCCGCAGCCACCGCCATCGCGCACGGCGGGGAGCTGTGGACCGGTGACCCGGAACTGCTCGCTCCTGACGTGCCGTGGCGCTCGTTGGACCTGCGGGCGCTCTGAGCTGCTCGGCGCCGTTGCCGTAGGCGCTGTCCGTGAACTCGACGCGGCCGACGTTTCTGTCCCTCTTCCCGTGCGGGGGTTCGAATACCTCGCAAGGCGAGTGTGTGACGTTGCCCATGGACATTTCTGGGAATTTCCGTAAATCGCTATTAGCTCGTTCGCGCGCAGTGCTCGCGTCCACCACGTGGTCGCCGTCACAGTAGCGCGGGACTTCCGCACGATCGCCACGGAAGCGTCGTCTGGATGATCTTACGTACGGGCAGTACTGCTGCTGGACGGGTGGTGGAGCAGCGCCTGTGAGCTGCGTCATCCTGGCGGTATTTATCACAATTTGGTCTCCGATTGAACCGTCTACCGGTGCGGCGCCGAATGACGGACATAATGAAAGACATAAGTACCTCCCGGTTGTCCGCGCCTGTGGCTGCTCTCGTGGGTCTGCTGTCGGTGGCGGCGGGGCTCGGGGTGGGGCATCTGGTGGCCGGGTTCGTGTCGCCGACCGCTTCGCCGTTCCTCGCGGTGGGTGGCACCGCGATCGACTTCACTCCGATTGGCGTCAAGGACTTCGCGGTCCGGACCTTCGGTACGTACGACAAGACGGTGCTGCTGCTGGGCATGGCGGTGGTGATCGGGCTGGTCGGGGTGGCCGCGGGGTTGATGTCTCGGCGTTCCCGAACACCGGGGCTGGTTGTGATCCTACTGCTCGGTGTTGTCGCTGCTGCTGCGGTGCTGACCCGTCCCAATGCGGGTCTGCTCGACTTTCTCGCGCCGCTGGCTGCGCTGATCGCCAGCGCGGGGACGTTCGCTTTGTTGCATCAGCGGGGTCGGGCGAGCGGGGTGCCGGCAGCAGATGGGGCTGCGGAGGGGGTGTCCCGTCGCCAGGTGCTGGCCGGGTCGGCGGTCGTCGCGGCGGGTGCCGCTATCGCGGCGACCGGCGGTCAGCTGCTGGCGAGGCGCGGTGGCGTCGAGGCTTCTCGCGCTGCGCTGGGCCGGATCGTGCCCCGGGTGCCCGCGCCGCCGATCCCGGCTGGGGCGGACTTCGCCGCCGACGGATCGCCGACGTTCATCACTCTGAACCGGGATTTCTACCGAGTCGACATCAACCTCACGCTGCCGCAGTTGCGCGCCGAGGACTGGCGGTTGCGGGTGCACGGGATGGTTGACCGGGAGATCACCCTGAACTGGGCGGACCTGACCTCGCGCACGCTGGTCGAGCGTCCGGTGACGATGACCTGCGTGTCCAACGAGGTGGGCGGCCCCTACATCTCCACCGTCAACTTCACCGGCGTGCTGCTGGCCGACATCCTCAACGAGGCCGGCGTGGCGCGGGGCGCCGATCAGGTGTTCACCACCAGCGTTGATGGGTGGACCTGTGGTAGCCCGACCGCGGTGCTCGCCGACCCGGGCCGCCAAGCCATGTTGGTGATCGCGATGAACCGCGAGCCGCTGCCGATCGAGCACGGTTTCCCGGTCCGGCTGCTCGTGCCCGGGCTGTACGGTTTCGTCTCCGGCACCAAGTGGATCACCGATATGGAGCTCACCACCTTCGACGCGAAGCGGGCTTACTGGCTGCAGCGCGGCTGGGGGCAGCGGGCGCCGATCAAGACGATGTCCCGGATCGACAGCCCCGGCGCGTTCGGAAAGGTCGGCTTCGACAGCCCGATCACGGGTATCGCGTGGGCGCAGACCAAGGGCATCGAAAAGGTCGAGGTACGCGTCGACCACGGCGAGTGGCTCCCAGCGGAGCTGTCCACCGAGGTCAACGTGGACACGTGGCGGATGTTCCGGCTGCGGGGGCGGTGGACGCCCGGACTCCACGTCGCCGAGGTGCGTGCGACGGACAAGACCGGATACACCCAGACCGCGGACCGGGCTGCGCCCATTCCCGACGGGGCCAGTGGGTGGCATTCGGTACGGTTCACTGTCCTGCCACATCCCAGATCGTGAACCCGCAGTCGCGGATCACCGAATTAATGAGGACGTGCGGAGTACCGCACAAACGTGTCCTATTCGTGATCTGCACATAGCGAACCCCCCGATGGGGATTATCGAAGTAATACCTGTGAGGCTCGGGTCAGCCGAGCAACCGATGAGGAGTTGAAAATCGAGTGAGAAGAATCCAGCGATTGGCCGCGGTCGGCGCTCTGGCGGTCCTGACTGCCGTGGTTGGCGCATGTAGCAGCTCGCAGCAGCCGGCCACCGGAAGTCAAGCTTCCGCACCAGCTAGCGAGTCGGCTGCGCCCACCGGCGAGGCGACTGCGCCCACTGGTAGTGGCGTCACGAAGATCAGTGACATCTTCGGTCCGGCCTGCAGTCAGGTGCCCACCGAGGGACCCGGTTCGGCCCAGGGCATGGTCAACGACCCGGTGGCCACCGCGGCCAGCCACAACCCGCTGCTGACCACCCTGACCAAGGCGGTGACCGCGGCCAACCTGGTCGACACGCTCAACAGCGCTCCGGCGATCACCGTGTTCGCCCCGGCTGACCCGGCGTTCCAGGCTCTGGAGGCCCAGCACCCGGGCATCCTCAAGCAGCTGACCACCGCTCCGGACGTGGCGTCGCCGAACAGCCAGCTGGCCAAGATCCTGACCTACCACGTGGTCGGCACCCGCTACGACGCGGCGGGCCTCGTCAAGGCGGGCACGCTGGACAGCCTGGAAGGTGCCAAGCTCACGATCGGTGGCACCGCGGCGGCACCGACCGTCAACGGCGCACCCGTGCTGTGCGGCAACATTCCCACCAAGAACGCCACCGTGTTCGTCATCGGGCAGGTGCTGTCCCTGCCGGCTTCCTGAGCTAGGTAACTAACTGCCACCCGTCAGGGGCGCTCCCACATTGGGGTCGCCCCTGACGCACGTCACCCGCACGAAACCGCGACGTCGGTGTTTGCGGAATGCGATAACCAGCGGCGTGAGCTGCTGACGAACGCTTATTGTGCGTTCTGCGGTGAGCTGACCGTGGGGCACGAAACTGAACCGGTAGGTGGTGGCTGGCCGTAGGTACAATGTGAGGAACCTTCTGGTGGTCGATGAGGCTCGACCGAGCGCCGGGCGACCCGATCGAGAACGCCACAATGCGAAGCCACCGGCTGACAATATCGCTGAGGGTCCTTCCGACGCCGAGCTTGCACGAAGGGTTGGGAAGGCGGACGGAGCGGCGCTGTCTCAGCTCTATCAACGGTTTGGTCGGCCGTGTTACTCGCTGGCCCGTCGGATTTGTGCCGATGAGAGATTGGCCGAGGATGTGGTGCAGGAGGTATTTCTGACGCTGTGGCGTGATTCGGCCCGGTTCGACCCATCCCGGGGAGGGTTCGCGACGTGGCTGCTCACGGTGACCCACCACAGGGCGGTGGACGCGGTGCGACGAGAGAGCGCGATTCGTCGGCGCACGGTGGCGGTGCCGGAGGCGGGCGAGGACTGGTCCCCGACCCCGGTTCCGGGCGCTGACCGGGCGGCGCTGGCGCGTATCGCGGCTGGACAGGTGCGCGCCGCGCTGGATCGTCTACCGGTCGAGCAGCGTCAGGTGCTTGCCCTGGCCTACTTCGGTGGGCGCACTCAACGTGAGATCGCAATTGTGACCGGTGTCCCGTTGGGGACGGTGAAGTCCCGGATGTTTACCGCGGTGCGGCGGATGCGGCTGCTGCTGACCGACCAGTTGGGACCCGACGTCCTGGTCACCGAGGCCAACATGGGACGGGAGGCGAACCGATGAACGACCAGCAGTTCAGTGTCGCCGGCTGCCCGCAGCGCGAGCTGGCGGTCGGGTGGGCGTTGCACGTGTTAGAGCCCGCTGGGGAGTCTCTGGCCGCGGCGCACCTCCCTGACTGCACGGTGTGCACCACTACCGCCGCGCAGACCGAGGAGGTCGGCGCCACGCTGGGACTTTCTTTGCCGGAAGCGATCCCGCGCGCCGAGTTGGAACAGCGGATACTCAGCGTCACGAGCACCGGATGGGTAGCGCGACGCATCACTAAGCCATCGTGGCTTCGCGTTAAGAGCTGGTGGCGGGCCCAGTGAGCCTAATCACGATCTGTTTTTAGATTGAACCGCCTGTCGGTGGGTCCCGAATGATGGTCATGATGTCGTCCCAATGGGCGCGTCGTCCTCGGAATGGATGTTCCTGGGAAAGGCAAATTAGGGGAGGCACATATGAGGATCGCAGATATCTTCTCATCCGGTTGTGGTCGCGGCGGTCGCGATGGCTACGGTGGCGACGAAGGTCGCTATCGCCATGAGGACTATTCCTGGAGCCGCCACCACGGCTCCCGCGATGGCGACCATTACGATCGTCACGACGACGGAATCCTAGGGATCCTGGGCGGAAACTGACTCCGCAAGTAGTCGCCGGTGGCCTTCACCTCCTTGCGGGGGTGAAGGCCACCGGCTTGCGATGGCACCCTGACGGCGGGGACGGCTTCAGAGCTGGGCGTGGAAGGAGTCGAGGGCGCCGAGGAGCTCGCTGGTGAAGCTGCCTCCTCCGTGGCCGGCGTCTTCAAGTACGACGAGCTTGCTGTTCGGCCAGGCGCGATGCAGGTGCCATGCGGTGTCCAGGGGACCGGAAACGTCGTAGCGGCCGTGGATGAGCACGGCGGGGATGTCCGCCAGGCGGTGCATGTTGGCCAGGATCTCGCCTTCGGTGAGGAAGCAGCCCTGGCTCCAGTAGTGCGTGACCAGCCGTGCGAAGGTCAGCTGGAACTCCGGGTC
>DASUII010000132.1:0-18423 GCA_036279835.1 Pseudonocardiaceae bacterium | reverse complement strand
ACGCCTTGATGCGGACGATCCGCTCCCCGGCGAGCAGGTTCTCGGCGTTGCCGTAGGTGGCCTGGTCGACCTCGTCGCCCTGCACCGCGAGGTAGCCGTCTTCGCCGCGGTACACGGTTGGGCAGCCGCTGATGCCGCTGTCCAGGTCCTTCGCGAGCTTCTCCAGCCGCATGAACCCCATTATTCGACGAAGCGAGCGCTCTGCATGACCCATCCTCCACCTCACTAGCAATAATCCGCATAATTACTCTTGACAGGCCCGACCAGTAGAGCATAGTTCGGGGGCCGTAGACAGAGTCCGGTTCTCGTAGCCCGTCACCTGCCCACCAGCCTGGCGCAGGTGAGGGCGCTGCTCACGGTCACGGATAGGTGGTGGAAACCGTGTATTTGGCGCGCCAAATTTCAGCAGTAAACAGCCAGGCCACCTCCATTTCCCTGGATTGGCGCCCTTTGCCGCGGGCGTCACGCCGAGGGAATTCGCGTCGACGACGGGTGCCGGGTCGAGCAGGTAGAGGTAACCAAGGAGCACGGTGCGCTGCGTCGCCTTGAGCTGTCGGGGCACCTGCTGTCCTGACGAGCCCTTGGGCAGGTGCTCAGGTGACCGTCAGCTGTCGCCTGAGCACTTCTTCCAGATGCTCCTGCACGGCGGAATATGAAACCCGTGCGGTACATACTCTTTGAGCTGGTCACGGGAGCATACGGATGTCCCGCAGCCGATGGCGGAGAGCTTCGCGCGCCTGGTGGATCGAACTGGTCACGTCTGGTCTCTACGCTGACACGTATTCGCTATCTACGTATTTGCTATGGGGAATCGCGGCCGCCCATATCCGATCTCGCACCGTGCGGCAGTAAGAGGCAATAGTTGGATCGGTCGTGGCAGCGCCACCGGCAAACCGGCCGTTGGGTTCAAAGACTGTAAACACCACAAGATTGTCATCGAACAGCCAATAGTCATCCCCTGGCAATGCGTCAGCATCGATGAGGTGCCGAGGAAGCCAACGAATATCTTCCCCAGCCGCGATGTTGTGCGGTGCTACGGTGAGGCCCCAGCGGGTGTAGTCAACGTGAGGGACGGTTACCACCCGAGCGCGCTGAATGCGCTTACCTGCTGCGGTGATATTCTGAACGAGATTCAGCCAAGGCTGATGCCAAGCCAAATCGTCATCCTGTTGGGTTAAGAAGAGGTCAAACGGTCCGGCCTCATCTGGAGTGTGGTAACTGTCCTGCAGCTCCACATGGAAAGCAGTACTGGTGTACGAATGGAACAAGGCAAAGAATGCCTCATCCTGTACCAACTCCACCGAACCAAACCTCCTCTTTCTTGGGAACTTCCACGCACGTTTCGTGCCCGGGAATGTCCATCTGCGAAAGCGTTTCTTCATCACTCACTGTCTGGCCTGATAGAACGAAACTGCCGCGTCCCGTGTCTGCCATGAGAGCGCCAACGTAAGTACCTGGCTGGACGTGCTGCAACGGTCGGTGAGGGATCTCCACGCTTCCTTCTTGTCCCTGCACTCTCCAGCCCTGAATTACGTACGTATTCCGGTCTGTTGCAAACAGCGTTGGTGAGCCGCCGCCTTGGGTCGACTTGCCGAGGAACGTTAGCCGCATGGTTACTCCTCCTGCTACGGATGTGCGTGTGTTTTCTCGTACCCCTCCATAGTCGCTCTACCTGCCTAGATCGGTCAACCTCGGCCGCTTGCCCTGGCCTAATCAAGCAAACTCTAGCAAACTCCTGGAGTTTGCAGGTGCTCGGCCGTAGCGTCATCACTGTACGTAGACGACCTGACACAGGCGCCTATTCTGCGCCTTCTACCGCCAGGTCTGCCAGCTACGGCTCTGAGGGGTCCGGGAGACCACCTTCTTGCACCCCGAAGGAATGAGCATGCACCCCCACGAGCCCGACCCTTCCAGATCCCCGGCCGGGCCGCCGGTTGAGCAGCGCCCCCGACAACTCCCGGCGGCCCGGCCGGATCCCACCGCCACATGAGGCAGCGAACATGGCCCATCTCGCGAACCACCCACGAACAGCACCGGGGCCCGTGGCCCGAGCGACCGCGATAAAATGGAGTCGCAGCCTGCTTGGCGCGCGTCTTCAATGCGATCGGCGAGATGGCGGACCACCCCAAAGGTGCCTGCCGCGCCGAGTGCGGTTTCATGCTCCTCGCTGTCGCCGTCCTGTGGGACGCGGTGTGCCACGCCGGACACGACCCGTTGACCATCTCTGGCGGGCGCTGCCGGGTGAGCCGGTCTGCGCCGACAGCGGCCAGGAAGCGGCCGACAGGTGCTGCGCTCTGGTCGCCGGTCACGGTGACGACATCGACGAGGCTGCTCGCGACGGCGCCACCTCGGGCAGCGTGAGCGATGAGTGAGTCACCGATCTGCGGCGACCCGTGGATCGACGCCTACCTGCGCTGCGTGCGGCGGTTCTGACTGGGGAAGTGCAGACGCTCGCCGAAGCGGAGGAGTTCGCGCACGAGTTGCGGCGTGGCCTTCCGCGGACAGCGCCGTCAGTACCGGCCGCGATGTTCATCACGGCAGACATCGATATCGCATTCCCGGAGTCGTCTTTTCCAGAGTTCCAGGAACTGATGGTTGGCCTGTGGAAGCCAGATTTCGCGAGAAGGGAATCGACATGACCGTGACGGACTGGGGATAGCCGGCAGACGGGACACGGGAGATGCGCAGCTTGACGACCTGCTGCAGAGAGCTGACGCGGCACTGCGTAGCGCGCTGCGCGCTCAACGCGGCCGGTTGGACAACAAGGACCTTATCGAGGCGCGGTTGTGGACATTGCTGATCGATCGGATCGTCAAAGAATGGTGGATGGGTCGCTCGCTCGCTGAGCGCATCATGGACCAGGCGCTGGGTATCTCCGGTTGTGCGCCACCCACCCAGACGAGACGTTCAGTCCGTCACCGCTCGTCGATATCGGATGGCACATTTTCATTTTGCACACCCGCGAGTACACCGAGTTCTGTGACGGCTTGGCCGGGCACTACATCCACCACACCCGTACAACGACGCCGAGGTCGATATCGCAGCGGCGGATTGTGGGCCGTGCGGGCCGTGCCATGCTAATGAGCGCGGGCTGGAGCCGGGTGTGAACAACATTGCGCGCACGGTGGCGGCACTGCGGGCACTCGGCATTGTCGTCGACGAGCCGTTGTGGCCCAGCACGCGGTCGGAGCTAGGGGGAGTCGGGGACTGGGCGGCCGAATAGGGCCAGCAGGGCCTCGCGGTCGTCGTCGGGTGCGGTGCGATTGCGGCGGGTGTGGCCGCAGGCCACGCATCGCTGAACTACGACGATCTCGCCTCCCTCGGACAGCGCTCCGACCGGCTCCATCGCTGCACCACACTCGGCGGCCCGGTCGCCCGGGTTGATGTCGACGTGCCGCGACCACAGGCACCGCGGGCAATGGTTAGTGTAGCCGCTGCCGCGCACCGGCGTCCCGCAGCGCAGGCAGGTGAAGTCCTCCCGGCGGCGAGTGAACGACGGTGGTTGGGTCATAGTCGGTCAGCATCGCACCCGCGTCGACCGGGGTCAGTTTGACGTTACGCTAAGTGTGTCCACGCGGCGGGTGTCCCGCAGGATGCCGGGCGGCGGGTGTCCCGCAAGATACGGAGGCGGATCATGATTCGGAGGGTGCGGACCGACGATGGGCGCACCTGGTGGGTCCGGAGCAGCATCAGCTGGACCAGACGGGCCATGACCGACGAGTTCGAGCATGACATGACTGATTTCGGCCACGGCATCATAATGCTGATCATCCTCGTCGCGCTGACGCTGTTCGTGGTGTTCTGGACTCCGGCCGAGGTGGTCAGACCGGCCTGGTTCGTCCTGCTGGTGTTGCTGATTTTGATGATGCTGCCGGTGTCGTGGGCGCTGCAACGGCCCTGGCTCATCAGGGTGCACACAAGTGGTCCGGTGGGGACCGACGGTGAGCACTTGGAAGAGGTCGTACGCGGCATGATCCCGGCCCGGGAGACGGTTTACCAGATCGTTGATGACCTCAAAAGAACAGGCACTCCAGGTGACGGCAACGGGTCGCTTATGCGGGTCGGGTCCTCCTCACCGTTACGCGATTCTTGAGTCCCTGCGCCTAGGTCCGATCGGATCCGTCGTACATTCGATCGGATTGCCGCACACTGGGACGTATGCCGGAGCTGCCCGAGGTCGAGGCGCTGGCGCATCATCTGCGCGAGCACGCTGTCGGCGCGATCGTGACCCGCGTCGACGTTGCATCCCTGACGGTGCTCAAGACCGTGCAACCGCCGGTGAGCGCACTGCACGAACGGCCGGTGACCGCCGCGACCAGACACGGAAAGTTCCTCGCGGTGCATACCGACGGGCCCGCGCTGGTCTTCCACCTGGCGCGGGCCGGCTGGTTGCGCTGGTCGGACGCGCTGGCCGCCGCCGCGCCGCGCCCGGGCAAGGGACCGATCGCACTGCGGGTGCATCTCAGCGGGGGGATCGGCTTCGACCTCACCGAGACGGGCACCCAGAAGGGGCTCGCGGCGTACGTGGTAGCTGACGCGGCCGGCATCTCTGATCTACCCGGGATCGCCCGCCTCGGCTCGGACGCTCTGACACTGTCCCGTGACGGACTCGCCGAGGTGCTTCGTGGGCGCACCGAGCGGCTTAAAACGGTGCTGACCGACCAGACGATGATCGCCGGAGTCGGCAACGCTTACTCCGACGAAGTGCTGCATGCCGCCCGGCTGTCGCCCTATGCCACCGCTGGGAGATTGACCGACGACGCGGTAGACCGGCTGCACGAGGCGCTGCAGCGGGTGCTGCGCGATGCGGTAGCCCGCTCGGTCGGTCAGGGCGCCGCCCGGCTCAAGGGGGAGAAGCGGGCTGGTCTGGCCGTGCATGCCCGGGCCGGTCTGCCCTGCCCGGTATGCGGCGACACCGTCCGGGAGGTGTCCTTCGCTGACCGCGCCTTCCAGTACTGCCCGACCTGCCAGACCGGCGGCAAGCCGCTGGCCGACCGCCGGCTGTCCCGGCTGATTCGCTGATGGCGCCATCAGAGTGAACAGAGTCGGTTCACCCATGCTGCGGTGGCGCGCGCGGTTCGGTAGGGGTTCGCTTGCCCTGTGGTTCGATCTGCCCCCCCAACTCATCCTGCCGGCTCGCCATCTGAACGGAGAGCCTCGGGTAAGTGCGTGATGACAGCGTCGTGGTGCCGCTCGGTGGGAACGACGTGGACGGTGGAGCTCCGGTCGGCCGACGAAGGGGTGCTGGGGCGCCCGGTGGAGTGGATCTGCTCCGGAGTGCCGACCCAGCAGCCGGCTCCGGAACGCCACACCGCCGACCTGCTCGGCGAGCGTGACCTGCTGCTGTTCCCCGTCGAGCCTGGCGAACCAGCGCCACGGACCCGCAGCCGACGGCTGATCGGCTACGTCACTCGTGACCCCGAGGTGATGCGGCTGGCGATGCTGCTTGCCGATGTTGTCGAGCCGGGGTGGGACCATCCCATGGTGGTGGCCGCTCGGTGGGTTCAGGCTGGCCACTCAGCCGATGTGGCGATGCCGTGGATCACCGCTGGGATGAACTGGCCGAGGGCGGCCGAGACCGTCATGCGGAAATCCTGCGCCCGGCCTGGCTGACGGCGGGCTGACCCGCCGTTGTCACCTGAGGCCGAGACCGCGACTATGGATTCGTGAACCAGCTCGGCCACCTCGCGATGGTGGGAGTCGTCGTCCTCGCCGTGGTGATCGCTGCCGGGTTGATACTCCGGAGGCGACGGCGCCAGCCATTCGGCAGTGACGCCGATCGCGCCACGTACACCGCGCTGCACACCATGGCGCAGGCTTCACCACCGCTGCGGGATCGGTTGTCGGCCGCCTCGGCGACTGCCGCGGCGCCGCATCTGCGGGCCTTGCTGAACTGCTCAGCTGTCGCGCTGACCAACGAGGAAAGCGTGATGCTGGCCTGGGACGGGGAGGCTCAGCATCATGCCGAATGGGTCGCCGAGGCGGCGCTGGAGGTGCTGAGCACCGGACGTCAGCAGGTCCGAAGCCAGCGTGAGATGGACTGTGGGCGCGCTGACTGCCCGATTCGCGCTGTCGTCGTCTGCCCGCTGGAGGTCGACGGCGGCGTCGTCGGGACCTTCGGGGTGGTCAGCCAGCGGCCCGCCGCGGCGGGCGTGATGAAGGCTGCCGCGGAGGTCGCGCGGTACGTCTCCAGCCAGTTGGAGCTCGCTGAGCTCGATGAGTCCCGATCCCGATTGGCTCATGCCGAGGTGCGGGCGCTACGCGCGCAGATTTCGCCGCATTTCATTTACAACGCGCTCACCACGATCTCCTCGACCGTCCGCACCGACCCGGAGGAGGCCCGTGAGCTGCTGATGGAGTTCGCCGAGTTCACCCGGTACTCCTTCCGCTCCGCTGGAGAGTTCACCACGCTTGCCGAGGAGCTCAACAACATCGACCGCTACCTGATCCTGGAGAAGGCCCGGTATGGGGAGCGGTTGCAAGTGCGGTTGCAGATCGCCCCCGAGGTGCTACCGGTGGTATTGCCGTTCCTGGCGTTGCAGCCGCTGGTGGAGAACGCGGTACGGCACGGCTTGGCGGGCAAGCCCGGCGGTGGCACCGTGTCGGTCGTCGCCGAGGACGCCGGATCCGATTGCCTCATCAGCGTCGAGGACGACGGCATCGGGATGGATCCGGACCGGCTGCGTGATGAGATGACCGACTCACACGTCACGGGTGCGCATGTCGGGCTGGGCAACGTTCATGATCGGTTACGCGGGGCCTTCGGCGAGGAATGCGGGCTCGTGGTCGAAACCGGACCGGGGATGGGCACCAAGGTCAGCATGCGGGTACCCAAGTTCAGTCGCGGCGTGCGCGCCATCGCCCCACCAACACCAACATCAACCGCATCCCGCACCCAACCCCCCGTAAGCGCCTAGCCGTCTGATCGGACCACCCATGCCGGTGAACGTCGTGAACTCGACAGCACCGACATTTTGAGTGCGGCTGGACGTCGGTGCGGTCGAGTTCACGGCACACCGTGCCCGGTGGTTCTGATCGATGTCGGTTAGCCGCCGTAGGGTGGCCTGATGGATGTCAAGGACCTGACCTCGCGGCTGCCCGGCACGCTGCGCGAGCGCGGCCCGGTGGTGGCTGCGGTGAAACTGCACGGCGTGATCACACCGACGGCGGCACCGCTGGGTCGCGGAGTGATCAACCTGTCCGTCTTGGAGTCGGTGCTGACCCGGGCCTTTGGCTTCGACCGCCTGCGGGCGGTGGCGTTGTTGATCAACTCACCGGGCGGTTCGCCCACCCAGTCGGCACTGGTGGCGGACCGGATCCGCGGTCTCGCCGATCTTAAGAACGTGCCGGTGCTGGCGTTCTGCGAGGACGTCGCCGCATCCGGTGGGTACTGGCTCGCCTGTGCCGCCGATGAGATCGTCGCCCACCCGACGTCACTGGTCGGCTCCATCGGGGTGGTCAGCCAGGGCTTCGGGCTGCATGGTCTGCTCGAGCGCTTCGGGGTCGAGCGGCGGCTGTACACGGCGGGGGCGAACAAATCCCGGCTCGACCCGTTCCTGCCTGAGCGGGAGGACGACGTGGTGTGGTTGCGTAGCATGCAAACCGAACTGCACGGTATGTTTCGCGACTGGGTGTGTTCGCGCCGCGGCGATCGGCTGGTGACCGGTCAGCAGGACCTGTTCACCGGCGAGGTGTGGAGCGGTCGCCGGGCCCTGGAATTGGGTCTGGTCGACCGGCTCGGCACAATGCGTGGGGAGATCGCCAAGCGCTACCCGGACGCGGAGATCATCACGGTGGAGGCACGCCGGCCATTGCTGGCTAGGCTGGGGATAGCACCCGCAGCGGCCGCGCTGAGCGGGCGTGGCGGTCCGGAATCCGCGTTGGCGGTGCTCGAAGCGCTTGAGCACCGCGCCACCTGGTCCCGCTTCGGGCTGTAGCTCTGGCCGATCACACTGAGTACCAGGGATGGCACTAGTCCGCCAACCGTGGACAGCGATACCGGCCATGTGCAGGATTGATGATCCGGGGTTGGTGGGGGCACACTGGTCTGGCGGAAAGGCGGTCGATGAGCGGCAACGACGACAACCCGGGTCTTGTCGTGCTCGCCGTCGACGACGAGCCGGGTCCGCTGTCCATGTTGGTGGAAGTACTCGAAGCCGAGCCGCGGATCGGCACCGTGCTGACGGCCACCAACGCCACCGAGGCATTGTCGGTCTTGCGTCCTGACAACCGGGGCACTAACGGAACGTCGTCGCTGCCCCAGATCGACGTCGTGTTCCTCGACATCCGGATGCCGGGGTTGGACGGGCTGGAGTTGGCCCGCCTGCTCGGCGCGATTCCCAACCCACCGGTGGTCGTGTTCGCCACCGCCTACGATGAGAAGGCTCTCGACGCCTTCGAGATCGGCGCGGCCGACTACCTGATGAAGCCGGTGAGTCGAGAGCGACTGGCCAACACCATGCGGCGGATCGTGGCCTCCCGGCGCGACGCGTCTGCCCCGGGACCGGATCCCGGCAGCGAGGACGAGGTCATCCCGGTGGAGCTCGCCGGGACCACCAAGCTGGTGCCGCGCTCGTCGGTACGCTGGGTGGAGGCGCATGGGGACTACGCACGGCTGCACACCGGAGAGGGCACCAGCCACCTGGTCCGTATCCCGCTTTCCCAGTTGGAAGATCGCTGGTCGGACGCCGGGTTCGTGCGGATCCACCGCTCCTTTCTGGTCGCCCTGCCGCTGGTCACAGAGCTGCGCATGTCGGCGTCGGGTTACGTGGTGCGGGTGGGTAACGGAGGTGACGCCACCGAGTTACCGGTCAGCCGAAGACACACTCGAGAGCTGAAGGACCGCTTGGTCCGTGCGGCCAAACAGGGCTGGACCTCCCGAGCAGCTCCGATGAACCCCGATGAGTTGTGATGAGTCCGCCCATGCGTCGGCGATGAGTCTCCATGAGTCCCCCAATGAGTACTGACGCGACTGGGCCGGATGACGACCCGTGGGAGGCTCTGACGCGGGCGGCCGAGGACGCGGCGGCCGCAGAAAAGGCCCGGGAGGCCAACGGCTACCCGGTCGCGGCCAAGGTCAAGCTCGGCAAGCGGGAACGGATCGTGCTCGCCAAGCGGCGCAGCAGCCGCCGGGTGGTACGAACGCTCGCCGAGTTGGAGGATCAGACCAGCGTCGGTGAGGTACTTGTGCGCCAGTTGGTGCGGGTGCAGCTGATTTTGTCGATCCGGCTGATGCTGCTCACGGTTCTGGTGCTCGCGGGTATCCCGCTGTTGTTCCTGATGCCGTCGCTGGGCACCATCACCGTCGCGGGCATACGGCTGCCGTGGCTCCTGCTCGGATTCGCGGTTTACCCGTTCTTCGTCGCGGTGGCCTGGTCCTACAATCGCAGCGCGGACCGTAACGAGCAGGACTTCGCCGATATGGTCGAGAACTGATCGCCAGCGTGCCTGGGCAGGCGGTGTTCTACGTCACCATCGGTGCGATGGTCGTGATTGCCGCGGCGACCATGCTCACCGGACTCTACGGGACGAAGGTCAGGTCCACCTCGGACTTCCTGGTCGCGTCCCGAACGCTGGGGTCACGCTGGAATGCCGCGGCGATCTCCGGCGAGTACCTGTCCGCGGCCTCCTTCCTGGGAATCGCCGGTCTGGTGCTCAAGGGCGGGGTGGACGCGCTGTGGTACCCGGTGGGGTTCACGGCGGGATATCTCGCCCTACTGCTTTTCGTGGCGGCGCCGCTACGCAGATCGGGTGCCTACACGCTGCCCGACTTCGCTGAGGCACGGCTGGGCTCGGTAGGTCTGCGCCGGGTCTGCACCATTTTCGTGATCGTCATCGGCTGGCTTTATCTGGTACCGCAGATGCAGGGCGCAGGGCTGACCCTCCATGCTGTGACCGGAGAGCCGAAGTGGGTCGGCGCGGCGGTGGTCATGGTAATCGTGACGTTGAACATCTACACCGGCTGGATGCGCTCGATCACCATCGTGCAGGCCTTCCAGTACTGGATAAAGCTGACCGCGCTCGCCATCCCGGTCTTCGTGCTGCTGATTCATAATGCTGGCGAGAAACCGGGTGTGCGAGGTTCGCTGGGTGCCTCGGCGCTGCCGTACTTCTCCCATGCCGCCGATATCACTCTTGATCACGATGTGGTGCTGGAAGTCGCTGCGCCGATGGTGGTCAACGCAGTGGGAAACGAGGACGGGCGATTCGCGAACGGGACGGTGTACTGGGCGCCAGGGGAGCACCGGGTCGCCAGGAACACCAGACTGCGCTTCGACGCGGGCAGTCGGACTCCGGTGATCCGAGGTGCCGTGTTGGACAACGACAAATGGCTTCGTCCACTGGGCAGCGGCAGCCATCCGTTGCTGGCCACGTACTCGCTCATCGTGGCGCTGCTGCTGGGCACCATGGGGTTGCCGCACGTACTGGGGCGGTACTACACCGACCCCGACGGCCGAGCGGCGCGCCGGACCACGTTGCTGGTGCTGTCGCTGCTCGGAGTTTTCTACCTGTTCCCGATGGTGTCCGGATGGCTCGCTCGGCTCTACGTCCCGGAGCTGCTGGTCAACGGCAACACCGACGCCGCGTTGCTGCTGCTGCCACGCGCCGCGTTGGGTGGATGGCCAGGGCTGCTACTCGGTGGCCTGATCGCGGCCGGGGCGTTCGCCGCCTTTGTCTCCGCCGCCACTGGGCTGGTGGTCAGCATCGCCGGAGTGCTGTCCACTGACGTGCTTCCCAGTCGGTTGCGGGACTTCCGGGCGGCCACTGCGGCTGCCTGGACCGTGCCGTTGGCGTTCGTGCTCGCCGTGTCATCGTTGGACCTGGCGCAAGGTGTGGGACTGGCTTTCGCGGTGGCCGCCTCGTCGTTCTGCCCGTTGCTCGTGCTGGGCATCTGGTGGCGCGGGCTGACCGACGTCGGCGCGGCGGCCGGCATTCTGGCCGGCGGCGGGCTGGCGTTCGCCGCGGTGCTGCCGGCCGCGGCAGGCGTACTCCCGCCAGGGTGGCAGACACTGTTGGCCCAGCCCGCTGTGTTCACCGTGCCGCTGGCCTTCCTGACCATGGTCGTGGTCAGCCAGCGCACCGGTGATCGCATCCCGGTCGACGTATCTCGCATCCTGCTGCGGCTGCATGCACCAGACCGGTTGGGCCTGTCGGAGGATCGGGACTTGGACCAGTTGGCCCCCCGCTCCGGGATAGTAGCGCTGCCCAGGATGCGCGGTGGCCGGCACCGTCGGTAATCACCGCTGCATACCGAACGGTTCGCGATGCGGTGCACGCTGGTGAAAGTCCGGCTACTAGGGTGTGCCGGTCTTCGCGACGCACGTCACATCAGCATGATCATCACTGCCCTGGAGGTGTCTGCATGAACACCACCGAGCGCGTCGGCGGTGTGGGCACGCCGCCACCGGTGGACCCTTGGGCCGCCGCCCACACCAGCACGGATTTCGCCATGCTGCGACAGCGGTTCCGCGGCTTCGTCTTCCCGATGACCGCGTTCTTCCTGTCCTGGTACCTCTTGTATGTCGTGCTGGCAGCCTTCGCGCCGCACTACATGGCCATCAAGATAGTCGGCAATGTCAACATCGGATTGATCTTCGGCTTGCTCCAGTTCGTCTCCACCTTCGCCATCACAACGGTGTATGTCCAATTCGCGAGCCGCAGTCTCGACCCGGTCAGCAGCCAGATCTGCAAGCGGGTCGAAGGAGGAGTCTGGTGATTGCAGCGTTAGTCCAGCACGCCGTCGGGGCGCCGCTGCTCAACGGCGGGATCTTCGTTTTCTTCGTGCTGGTCACCTTGGTGATCGTGTTCCGGGCCTCGCACCGCACCAAGACCGCCGCTGACTACTACGCGGCGGGTCGATCGTTCACCGGGCCGCAGAACGGGGTCGCGATCTCCGGCGACTACCTGTCCGCGGCCTCGTTCCTGGGTATCGCCGGGGCCATCGCGGTCTACGGTTACGACGGTTTTCTCTACTCGATCGGCTTTCTGGTCGCCTGGCTGGTGGCCCTGCTGCTGGTCGCCGAGCTGCTGCGAAATACCGGCAAGTTCACCATGGGTGATGTGCTGAGCTTCCGAATGCGCAGACGGCCGGTGCGGGCCGCTGCGGCGGTATCGACGCTGGTGGTGTCGTTCTTCTACCTGCTGGCGCAGATGGCCGGCGCTGGTGGTCTGGTCGCCCTGCTGCTCAACGTCAGCAGCAAGGCGGGTCAGGCCTTGGTGGTCGCGGTCGTCGGCCTCCTGATGATCTTCTATGTGCTGGTCGGTGGGATGCGTGGCACCACCTGGGTCCAGATCGTCAAGGCCACCCTGCTGATCATCGGCGCAGGCATGCTGACGGCCTGGGTGCTGGGCTCGTTCGGGCTCAACCTGTCTGCCCTGCTGGGTGAAGCGGCGGCGAGGTCGTCGCACGGCCAAGCCGTCCTTGCGCCGGGTCTGCAATACGGCAAGAACACCACGACGAAGCTCGACTTCGTCTCGCTGGGGCTCGCGCTGGTGCTGGGTACCGCAGGTCTGCCGCACATCCTGATGCGTTTCTACACCGTGCCGTCGGCAAAAGAGGCGCGCCGCACCGTCGTGTGGGCGATCTGGCTGATCGGCATCTTCTACCTGTTCTCACTGGTGATCGGCTATGGCGCCGCGGCACTGGTCGACGGTGGTCCGCAGCGGATTGCCAGCATGCCCGGTCAGGAGAACTCGGCGGCGCCGCTGCTGGCCTACCAGCTGGGTGGGGAAGTGCTGCTGGGCTTCATCTCGGCGGTTGCCTTCGCCACCATCCTCGCTGTGGTGGCCGGTCTGACGATCACCGCGTCGGCCTCATTCGCGCACGATGTCTACGCCAATGTGATCAAGCGCGGAAACCTCGACCCCGACCGCGAGGTGCGCGTCGCCCGGATCACCGCCGTGGTCATCGGCGCGCTGGCGGTCCTCGGTGGTATCGCCGCGCTCGGCCAGAACGTCGCGTTCCTGGTGGCACTTGCCTTCGCGGTAGCGGCTTCGGCGAACCTTCCGACGATCCTGTACTCGCTTTTCTGGAAGCGGTTCAACACCAGTGGCGTGCTGTGGAGCATGTACGGCGGCCTGATCAGCTCGGTGCTATTGATCATCTTTTCTCCGGCCGTGTCGGGTACGCCGAAGTCGATGTTCCCGAGTCTGGATTTCGCGATCTTCCCGCTGAAGAACCCGGCGCTGGTCTCGGTACCGATAGCGTTTGCGCTCGGATACCTCGCCACGGTGCTCAGCAAGAACGACATCGCCGACCCGGCCAAATACGCCGAGATGGAGGTGCGCGCGCTGACCGGGGCCTTTGCTGAGCGGTCGCTGGAATCGTCGGTCGACATCCCGTCGCAGCCCAGGCCGCCGCTGCGCCCGATGCCCGCCGCGACTGCCTACAGCATCCCGTTCGGCTCGACTGGTGGCTCCCCTGCTGAACTCACCGCTAAGCCCCCGGAATTGACGCCAGCCGCACCGATCAACGGGGTTTTCCGACGGCGGGTACTGATGGCTACCGGAGTGCTGGCCGTGGTGGTCGTCCTCGGAGTTTCTGTTTCGATGACCCGGGTCCTCGCGGCGCCACCGCAGGGCGCGAACACCACACCTCAGCTCGGACCCAACACCGCGGCGGACGTCGGACCGGAGGTAGCAATACCCGCGCTCGGCGGGATTATCCAGGTCGGCAAGACTCCCGCGTTCGTCGCGGTCTCCCCGAATGGTCGACACGCCTACATCGCGAACGGGAAAGCTCAGGTCGTCACCGTGGTGGACACGGCGGTCAACGAGGTCACCGCGACCATCCCCATTCCTGCGGGTCCGCCGCAGTTCCTCGCCTTCGCACCGGATGGCCGGACGCTGTACGTCAGCATCTTCAACGATCAGCGGACCATCCACGCGATCGACGTGCTCGACACCGCGTCGAACACTGTGGTCGCAACGATTCCGCAGCCCGCGCGCCCCTATCTCGCGGCCGTCACCCGGGACGGCAAACGGATCTACGTGCCTAACCACGACACCGCGTCGGTGTCGGTGATCGGTACCGACACCAACACCGTGATCGCAGAGGTCAAGGTCGCGCCGAACCCGCACTGGGTCACCTTCTCCCACGACGGCACCCGCGCCTATACGGCCAACCACGAGTCCAACGTGGTCTCGGTGATCGACACCACCACCCTGGAGGTACTGGCGACCATCCCGGTCGGAGCGAGCCCACACAGCATCTCGGTACACCCCAGCCTGCCGCTGGTCGCCAATGTCAACTACGACGGCGGCACCATGACGGTGATCGACACCAACACCAACAAGGTGGTGGCGACCATCCCGGTCGGGCAGCATCCGCAAGACATCGCCTGGGCTCCAGACGGACGGTTCGCCTACGTGGTCAATGAGGGCAGCAACAGTGTCACCGTGATCAACGCCCGGACCAACCAGGTCACTGCGACCATCCCGACCGGGGCCAATCCGACCAGCATCGCGGTGCTGCCCAACGGCCGGCAGGCATTTGTGAGCAACCTCGACAGCGGAACGCTGACGGTCCTGGAACTCACCGGCTGACTCCTCCTGGATCCACCGGGTGGCCGACTATGGCACCATTGGCGCCATGACCACCCCGGTTCCGGCCATCGTGGTGGCCGACTTGCTTGGTAGTGCGGTACTGCTCGACGTCCGTGAAAACGACGAGTGGGCCGCCGGGCATGCGCCGGCGGCGGTGCACGTCCCGATGGGCCAGGTGGCGCAGCGGCTCGACGAGCTGGCCACTGCGTTGCTTGATCGCCCGGTGCACGTGGTGTGCCGCTCAGGAGGGCGGTCGGCGCGGGTCACGGCCTACCTCAAGCAGGCGGGTTGGGAAGCGGTGAACGTCGAGGGCGGGATGCGCGCTTGGGCCGCTGCGGGTCGTCCCATGGTGGCCGACTCGAACGTGGCGCCGCGGGTTCTGTAGCTGCGGTGGTAGCGGTGGCGACCACCCCGGCGGATGAGCAGATGCGCACACTGGCCGCGGTGGCGGTCCCCCTGCTCGGGCTGACGGCCATGCTGGCGCTGATCACCGCAGGCGCAGAGGCATGGCGTTACGCGCTGCTGCTGGCCAGCCGCAGCGATGCGGTGCCCGCTGGTCCGCTGCATGCCAGCGACGCGCTGGTGGTCACCGGCGGCGTCGTATCGCTGCTGTCCGCTGCGTTGGCCGGCGTGGTCACGCTGGGTTGGCTGGTGCAGGCGCACGCGACCGCAGCCCGGGCCGCTGCGGTCAGACCAGCCCGGCCGGGCTGGCAGTTGGTGGTCGGAGCCCTGGTGCCGGGACTGAACCTGGTGGTGCCGGGCGCGGCGCTGGCGGAGCTGGAACACACCACACTGGGTCATCACCCGGACCATCGACCGCGCCCCTCTCGCCTGGTCATCGGGTGGTGGCTGATCTGGGTGATCGGGCTGGTGCTGGCCGGTACCGCCATGCTGTGGAACCTGCGCGGTGGTGTGCAGGCCCGCGCCGATGGAGTGCTGCTGCACGTTGCCACTGACCTGGTGGCGGGGGCTGTCGCGATCACCACGATTGTCGTGGTACGACGGCTGACCCGGTTGCTCAGTCCTGCCGTGCTTACCCGTGCGCGGCGGCTGGTGGTGGTGCGGGTGCCTGGCGGCACCCGCTCGTGAGTGGCATTCAGTGCTGGAACACTGTTACGCACTCACGAGGCCACCGGGCGACGCGATAGCGTGCCCGAGTGACCAAAACGAAGTCCCGTCGGCACATCGACGGCCAAACCAACCCCCGCCAGGCCTGCCCCTGCGGCTCGGGCAAGAGATACAAGGCGTGTCACGGCGCCCCAGGCGGCGCCCAGGACGTCGTCGTCCGCCGCCCCTTCGCCGGCCTCGCAGCAGAGTGCCAACTCATCGCGCTGCGCGAGTTCGTGCCATCGGCGACTGCACCACTGCCGCTGGCACAGCCCGCTGGGCGCGACGTCACGCTGGCTACCGTGCTGCCGACGGCGGCTGCCGCGATCGTCCGACCCGATAACCTGGCGCTGGTCGGCTTGCAGGTGCTCAGTAGCTCCGCGGACCTGTCCCGGGATCTCGGTCGGGCGGTGAGCTGGGCGCTGACCGCGGAGCCCGGCTCGGTGCTGCCGACGGTCAGCACCACCAGCGACGGTGAGCAGATCCGGCTACAAGACCTGCTGACCTCCGAGGCACCGCTCGACATCACAGTGCACCCCGACTTCGCCTGGTGGATCCCCGGTGAGGAACCCCCCTCCGGCGAGGCGGCGGCCTCGTTGCAGCAGGCCAACGCCGCGATCATGCCGACCGAGGCGGTGACTGGGACCGGGGTCGAGGCGGCCTACTGGGTCGATGCCGGCGATAAGGCGCACCTGCGATGGGTTCGCCCGGAGCCGGAGGAGCAGCTGCTTGCCGCGCTGGCTCGGCTGGCCGCCCGTAATGAGCTCGACCTCGACGGGGACTCCCGGTTTGCCGGCTCGTTTCGTGCCCACGGCGTGCTGGTGCCGGTCTGGGACCTCGACCGCGAGCAGCACGCTCGGGAGTGGGTAGGGCCCGCGGAGGCTTTCGCGCCCCGGCTGGCCGAGGCCCTGGACTCGTTGGATGCCACACCGCTCACCGACCCCGAACGCCGCGCCCTCCGCGGTCTCCGCGGCCGCCAGATCACCATCCGCTGACCCCACTCTCCGCATTCAGCGGGCTCAGCGGGGTTTGCCCGCCTCGAAAAGCCCCGCTGAGCCCCACTGAATGCGAGTTGGCGGGGTTAGGGGAGCCAGGTGACGTGGCCGTGTAACAAGGCGTAGCCGACGAAGGCTACGGTGTCGATCAGTGCGTGCGCGATCACCAGCGGCCAGAGGCGGTGGGTTCGCTGCCAGACCCCGCCGAACACCAGGCCCATCACCAGGTTTCCGACGAATCCGCCGAAGCCCTGATAGAGGTGGTAGCTGCCGCGCAGCACTGCGCTGGCCAGCGTAGCGCCGACGCCACCCCGTCCGAGCTGGCGCAGCCGGGTGATCAGGTAGCCGACCACCAGCAGTTCCTCGGCCAGCGCATTGGCTACCGCAGCGGCGACGAGCACCGGGACCCGCCACCAGGTGTCGGCGAGCGCGGAGGGCGCCACGGTGAGGTTGAGGCCGGCCGCGCGGGCCAGCAGGTACAGGCCCAACCCCGGCCCGCCGATCAGGGCGGCGAGCCCGATGCCAACTCCTGCGTCCCGACCGGCCGACTGGCGGTCGAGGCCCACAAGGCGCAGCGAGATGCCGCTGCGCCACAGTAGGTATGCGCCCAGACCTGCCCAAGCCAGCAGCTGAATCACCCCGGTGAGCTGGTAGCCGAGGTCCAGCAGCTCGTTCCTACGCACCGGCGCGTTGATCGCCACATGCTGGTTGGCCAGGGAACCGGGAGCCACCAGCGCATCCAGCAGCGCCAGCAGGCTGCGCAGGCCGGACAGCCCCAGCGTTACCGCCAGCACCAGGACGACCTCGATGATCAGTGCACGGCGTTGCCCTGGATCGGTGACCACCACGGGCTGTGCCGGCCGCGACGGCACAAGCCACCGCTGTATCGCTCCGGTCCGCTCGCTCACCCCCCGACGTTATCCGTCGCCGCCACGCCGCCCGCGCATCCCCCACAGCGACGACTCTGCGGCTCCCGAACTCCACGCGAGTGCTGTGCGCAGCACCCCGGACAGATCTGTGGTGGAGCTCGGGAACCGCAGAGCGCTCGGCGTACTCGGCGGCGCGTATCGTGGCGGCGTGTGGCGGTTCGCCTTATCCCGGCGGTGGTGGGTTGGACACGTGCTCGTGGTGACGTTGTGCGCGGTGTTCGTCCGGCTGGGGCGTTGGCAGTGGGACCGATCGCAGTCACCGACCGGCGATTGGCAGAATCTGGGCTACGCGCTGCAATGGCCGTTGTTCGCGGTCGTGCTGGTCGCGGCGTGGGCCCGGTTCCTATGGCTGGAGCAGCATCGCGGTCCCGAGACCGAATCCCCCCAAGCCGAGACCGTGGAGCCCGAGACCGTGGAGCCCGAGCCGATGCTGAGCAGTCCCACACCGCCGCCGGTTCCTCGGCGCCCCACCTACCCACCGATCCGGGAGGACGATCCCGACGATGAGCTCGCCGCGTACAACGCCTACCTCGCCCGGCTCGCCGAGCAGGACCGGTGCTAAAGCCGACCAGATCCGCACCCGGCTGATCGGGTACCGGATCACTGCCTATGCCACCGGTGTGATGCTCCTCGTGTTGACGACGTCGGTGGTGCTGCACTATGGCTTCGGGGACCAGCGGTTGGCGTGGAGCGGGCCCGTGCACGGATTTCTCTATATGTGCTACCTCGTCACCACGGTGTTGTTGGGTACCTCAGTGCGGTGGCGGCCTGGCCGGATGGTGCTAATAGCGCTGGCCGGCACGATTCCGTTGATGTCTTTCGTGGCCGAGCGCAGCGTCACCCGGGAG
>DASUII010000131.1:0-7004 GCA_036279835.1 Pseudonocardiaceae bacterium | reverse complement strand
GGTCGTCTGCCGCGTATGCCATGAGAGCATCCACTACAGTGGATGCCCGACCCGACAACCACGATAAGCACTGGAAAGCCGGATGCCACGGAAATCGGGCACGTCCGGTTTGGGAAGGGGTCGTCGGAAAAGGACCCGAACAACGGGCACCTCGTCGGCGACCTACTTCACTTCACGCCGGGATCTGCGAGAGCCGGAGGGTGAGACTCCCTCCGGCCACTCGACATCAGCGCCGATTGAGCTCCCCGCACCCGAGGCCACGTTTTAAAGACTCACCGGCCGCGTTGATGGTCTCGCTGGGATGGTTGGTCCGGTGGTCGTGGTGGTGGCGGCGCGGTCCAGTGGGGGGTTGTCTAGACCCGGGTGGGGTGGGGTTGAGCGCGGCGCTGGCCCGGCTTACCGCGGTGGTGGTGCCACCGGTGAGTCGGCGGGCGTGGTGTTCGACTTCTCGGTAGGCGGCGGCGGAGACCACGGTGAGTGCGTCGCTGCTCCGGTCGTCTGCGATGGCCGCAACCTGTTCGCGGGCGGCGTCGATGTGCCGCAGCAGGGAGGCACGCGCGATGGTGCGAACCGCGGAGCCCGGCAGGCCAGGGGGTGTGCCGGGCCATGGTGGCGAACTGGTCGGCTGGTAGTCCTGGGCTGTCGCGGTCGGGGTTGTGCCGTTCGCATTCCCAGGCGAGGGTCACATAGTCGATTGGGGTGCCGGCATTGGTCAGGGTGTTGAGAGGCACTGGGGATGCCGACGTGTGGGGCGAATTCCGGGCATTGTGGGTGCCGACGGATCTTGGTGTGTGCCGGGACGGGTGCGGTGTTAGTGGGCGGCGGCACCGTGCCGATGAGGGCATACGAAAGGCCCTCCCGGTGTCTCTTGGCGGAGTGTGTCCGGGAGGGCCGTGTCGCGCGCGGAGGCGCTGTGCTCACGGTAGGGGGACGCTGCCCGGGTCGAGGACCGGCTTGTCAGGGGTGAGTTGGGGTGTCCGGGTTGTGGTGGGTCGTTGCGGCCTTGGGGTTGGGCCCGGACGCGGGTCGCACCCGTTGTGGAACTGTCGGGACAGCACACTGTCCCACCCCAGCTGCCTAACCAGCTGTCCGGGCCACCCACGGGTGGTCGATCTCGGTACGCTGCGGTGCAGCCCACGCGCGGGTCAGCTCCGGTAGCGGGGGTTGGTGGCGTGCCATTCGAAGCCGCCGCCCATCCAGGCGCGCACCCCGCGCAGGAACCGCTGGAGCTGCGGTGACGGCACGGAGAGCAGGCTGCGGTGGGTGGCCTGGAAATCCCGGACCAGGTTGTTGTGCAGGTTGACGGTGATCGCGACGGCCTCCTGGACCGAGCACTGCCGATCGGCGGCGATTTGCAACACCATGTTGCACACCGGCTTGTCGTCGACAGCGTCCTTTGCCACCGAGTGCAGGTCATTGACCATCACCGAGGCTGTGCCGGCCTGCATCAGGGCGCGCCGGACCCGCGGCTCGTAATACAGGTTGGCGTCCAGTTCGTAGCCGCCGACCGCGTCGATCAGCGTCATCGAGGTGTAGAAGCTGTCGTGCTGGCGGGCGGCGAGGTACTCCCAGGCCGGTGGGTAGGTGCCGGTGAACCGCCAGGCTGCGTAGCTGTTCCAGCTGACGAACATGGCGAAGGTCGCGTAGCAGGCTCGCTGTACCTGCGCGGGGCTGGCGTGCCGGGTCAGGTGCTCGATCCCGGAATTGAGCGCCACCAATACCGGATCGGAGCGCAGGACCTCGTCCAGGGGAACGGAGAACTCGCCGGCCGGGGCCACCGGGTCCATCGCGGCCATCACCAGGGCCAGCCGGGGCGGCAGCTCGGTCGGGGTGGCGCCCATCTCGCTGTCGTCGGCGTACAGGTCGTCGGCGGCCCACCACGCGGCGTTGAGCTGCGCGGCGATCAGCAGGCGGTCGGGATCATCGGTATCGGGGTGGGCGAGCATCGCCAGCCGGCCGAACCCGGCCCGGCGCATCAGATCGGCCTCGTCGTCGGTGAAGCCGCAGTCCTTGGCCCAGACGACTAGCCGATCGTCGACCTCGGCGGCCAGCGCGTCGTCCACCCGCTCGACCGCCGGGACATACAGCGGCGCGGCCGTGCCGTCTCCCCAGGGGCGTTCCAGGTAGGCGGGGCCGGGGTCGCTGGCCAGGGTGACTTCCCGCGCGAGGCGGACCGCCGAAGTGCCAAACCCCGACGGGCCAGCACGGACCGCGGCGACCAGCACGCTTTCCGGGCCCGGCGGGACCGGGCAGTCGCGGTGCGACGGCGGGTCGATCAGCGGAGTCGCCTCGGCGGTGGGAATGATGTCCGTCATATCGCTTGTCTCCTCTTTGCTCGGCAGCGGCGTGGTTCGCGGGAGGATTCCGTTCAGGGGCGAGTCGCGGTTGGTACAAGCCTCACGAATGGGGGAGTTGATCATGTCGGCGCTGGTGCATCCGGCCGGTGGGTCCACAGCACCCGTAGCACCCGGTCGGGCCGCAACAGGCCCTCGGGTCGGTCCACCATGCCCAGTACTCGGACAAATGCCCGCCCCAGAGTGACGTCGGCGGTAGCGGCGGCATGCAGTTTCGGCAAATAGCGGTTGACCATCCGGATCTTCGCAGTGCGTGCTCCCGGTACGTCGGGAAAGGCCAGGTCCGCCCCGACCGCGATATCCCATGGTGTATCGATGATGCGGGCGATCGCCCGGAAGTAACGGCGTGCCTGTGGTACCTCACCCCGAGCCAGCGGCTGCTGTAGCTCGCCGGCCTGCATGGCGGCCGCGGTCATCCCCTGGCCGTATATCGGGTTGAACGAGCACACCGCGTCGCCGAGAACCAGCAGACCGATCGGGAAGCGCCGCAACCGCTCGTAGCGGTGGCGCACGCTGGCCGGAAACCGGAACGAGACCGGGTCGGTCAGCGGCTCGGCATCGCGAATCGCCTCGGTAATGTCGGGGAACAGCAGGCTGGCCGCGAATGCGTCGAAACCGGCCGGATTGGTCGGTGGGTGATCGCCCAGGATCCCGAAAAGCGTCACCATGTGGCGCCCACCCTCGATCGCGGCGATCGCGCCGCCGCGCGGGTTCTGCGGCGCTCCCGCGGTCAACATCGCCATATCGGTACCAAGAGCTCCTGGCCGCAGCCGGTAGATACGGCTGGTGTAGCCAAGCCCGATGTCCACTCGATCCACCGCAGCTCGTTCATAGCCCAGTTCGGAAAGCCACAACGGCGCTCGGGAGCCCCGGCCGGTGGCATCGATGACCAGATCGGCCAGCACTGCTCGCTCGCCCCCGCCGGCGGTGCCGTGCACCCGCACCCCGGTGACTCGGCCGCGGTCGGTCGTCGCGGTCACCGCGACCACATCGGTGCGCTCAACGAGCGTCACGTTCGGCAGATCGCTCACCCGGGCACGGACGTGGCCCTCCAGAAACGGCCGACTGGCCAGCAGACCAGGCAACCTGATACCCGCCTGACGAAATTGATACCCGGACAGCTGCCACCGGATGTTGCCCAGCACATCTCCAGTAACGGCCCCCTGCCCGATGAGCCAGGCGGTCAAACCGGGGAACAGCTCCTCGAGCGCCTGCCCTCCGCGAGGGTGCAGAAAATGCAGGTGCCTGTCCTGCGGCACCCCTCGCCGGTGGGCACCGATCTCGGGCAAGGGGTCCCGGTCGAATACCGTCACGCGGCCGTATGCCTTGGCCAACACCCCCGCGGTCAGCAGCCCCGCCATGCTGGCGCCCAGCACCACAGCGTGATCGCCGATTCTCTTGTTCATAGTGCTCGCTCCTGGTCGGTGGTCACGCACGCAGCCACACGTATGCATCGACACGGCAGGTTTACAGCCGCGGCACTGTTAAGTGTTGAGATGCGGTGACTCCCGGTAGATCGTCGAGAAGAGACCCGTTCGAAGGCTTTCCTGGGTGCGAGCAAGGCCGTGAGCAGCACAGATCCGCCTCTGAAATTTGTTCTGCACCGGATGGACCCGGACCCCTGTTGGGTCGCCACCTCATTCGGTTGGGTTGTTTGACCAATCTCTTTGTCGGGCTTCGTCGAGGAGTGTTTGGACGATTTGGTGTTCGGGGAAGGTCTTGATGACGCCGTGGACGAAGGTCTGGCCGTTGCCGTCCAGGACGCGGCCGACAACGACTCTGGGGCACGGTTGAGTCCTGCTAGGCGACAGGACAGCAGGTTGGTGTAGTACTCCCACACACTTGCCGCGGTGTTCATGAGGAATTAAATCTGCCTAACAGGATCTCGAATGCTTTGGGATCGACTCGGTAACTGCCGGAGAAGGGATGGTTGAGGATGCTGACGAGATAGAGCGCACCGGCGATCACTGCACCCTGAATGGCCACTGCGATCAGTAGTCGGACTGTAAGGTGTGGCTTAGTAAGCAGGGGGAACAGTACGACCAGGACGGCCCCACCGACGAGGCTGTACCACAAGAAGTTCGGGACGCCCGCGTTGATCAGGTCAACCCGAGTGCGCCGAGCGTCGTAAATATCCTGGACCTTGTCGATCGACTTGTCCTGCAGGCTCCGTTCCTGGTCGTTGGCTGGTTGAAAGGAAAAGATGTCGTTGCGCAGGGTGTTGATCGCAGTCCACGCGGCGTCGCTGGACTGCTGGTGCTGCATCAGTGGCCAGTCCTGGTCGATGACCAGGCGCGCGTAATCACGGCTGTCGCGTTTCCAGGTCGACTGGGTTGGTTCTGGGATGCCATGGGCGAAGCCGTAGATCGCGCCCAGCGCGTTCGCCTCCGATTGCGCGTCCGAGCGGGCGTTGTCATAATCCGACAGGACGCTGGCGATCACGAAGGCGAGGAGGATCGAGAATAACAATCCGATGAGGACGTTCACTGAGTCGAGCGTGAAGCTTTCGGAGTCTTCCACTTCGCTTTTACGCCATCGGGCCGGCAATATTCTGTCGATCACCAGGTAAAGCAGCACGGTGACGACGGCGGCCGCCACCAAAACGTAGATTATCTTCAGGTTCATGGTGGGACCCTCCCTAGGTTTGACGCACACCGACAAACAACTTCACCGGCTCATTCGGACGGAGAGTTCGACCAGTCTCGCTGTCGGGCTTCGTCGAGGAGGGTTTGGACGATCTGGTTTTCGGGGACGGTCTTGACGACCTCGCCGCGGACGAAGATCTGCCCTTTGCCGTTGCCGGAGGAGACACCGAGGTCGGCCTCGCGCGCTTCGCCGGGGCCGTTGACCACGCAGCCCATGACGGCGATGCGTAGCGGAACTCCGAAGCCCTCGAATGCGGCGGTGACCTGCTCAGCGAGGGTGTAGACGTCGACCTGGGCGCGCCCGCAGGAGGGGCAGGACACGATTTCCAGCCGGCGGGGTCGCAGGCCGAGGGATTCCAGGATCTGGTTGCCGACCTTGACTTCCTCGACGGGCGGGGCCGACAGCGAGACGCGGATGGTGTCGCCGATCCCCTCGGCGAGCAATACTCCGAAGGCGATGGCGGACTTGATGGTGCCCTGAAAGCGCGGTCCGGCCTCGGTGACGCCCAGGTGTAAGGGATAGTCGCAGCGCTGCGCCAGCTGGCGGTAGGCGGCGATCATGACGAGCGGGTCGTGGTGTTTGACCGAGATCTTGATGTCGTGGAATCCGTGTTCTTCGAACAGCGAGCATTCCCACAAAGCGGATTCGACCAGGGCTTCAGGAGTGGCGTGGCCGTGTTTGGCTAGCAGCCGGGGATCCAGGGAGCCGGCGTTGACGCCGATGCGGATCGGCACCCCGGCGTCGGCGGCGGCAGCAGCGATCTGCGCGACCTTGTCGTCGAATTTCTTGATGTTGCCGGGGTTGACCCGGACCGCGGCGCAGCCGGCGTCGATGGCGGCGAAGACGTAGCGGGGTTGGAAGTGGATGTCGGCGATGACCGGGATCTGGGACTTGGCGGCGATGGCGGGCAGCGCGTCGGCGTCGTCCTGGCTGGGCACCGCGACCGGAACGATGTGGCAACCCGCGGCGGTGAGCTCGGCAATCTGCTGCAGGGTGGCGTCGATGTCGGAGGTGCGGGTGGTCGTCATGGATTGGACCGAGATCGGTGCGTCGCCGCCGACGGGCACGCTGCCGACCATGACCTGGCGGGACGCCCGGCGCCGTAGAGCCGGCGGTGCGGGCATGCCCAGTTGCACAGTTGTCATCTCATCTCCTTGGGAGAGACCTTCCCGCGATGGGTACTGGCGAGCCGTTTGAGGACGGCGGCGGTGATGCCGGACGCGTCCAGGCCGTGGGCCTGCAGGATCTGAGCGCGGGAGGCGTGCGGCAGGAACCGGGGGGGCAGGGCGAAGGTGGCCGCGCAGGTGTCCACCCCGGCAGCGGCCAGGGCCTGGGCGATCCGGGCGCCGAGCGCTCCGGTGGTGGTGGTGTCCTCGACGGTGAGCACCAGGCGATGCGCGCCCGCGAGCTCGACCAGCGCTGGGTCCAGGGGAGCGATCCAGCGTGGGTCGATCACGGTGACCGGCACGCCGTGGACGGCGAGCTCCTCGGCGGCGGCCAGGCAGGGCTGCGCCATCGGCCCGACGGCGATCAACAAGCCCATGGCAGCGGGGTCGTCCCGGAGAATGTCGCAGTGCCCGAACCTGCCGACCGCGGGGATGTCCGGACCCACGGTGGCCTTCGGATAGCGGATCGCCGTGGGTCCATCGGCGACGTCGATGGCCTCGCGGAGCAGTTCACGCAACTGTGTGCAGTCCCGGGGAGCAGCCAGGCGCAGGCCGGGAATGACCGGCAGGATGGCGGCGTCCCACATGCCGTGGTGGCTGGGCCCGTCCGGACCGGTGACCCCAGCCCTGTCCAGCACAAAAGTGACCGGCAGCTGGTGCAGGGCGATGTCCATGAGCAGCTGGTCAAAGGCCCGGCTGGCGAAGGTGGAGTAGAGCGCGACCACGGGATGCAACCCGCCGATGGCCAGGCCGGCCGCGGAGGTGACGGCGTGCTGCTCGGCGATCCCCACGTCGAATACCCGGTGCGGGAACCTGGTGGCGAATCCGCCCAGCCCGG
>DASUII010000130.1:0-26266 GCA_036279835.1 Pseudonocardiaceae bacterium | reverse complement strand
ACTAGCCGGGCTTCGCCCCATCCCGATGGGCATGTTCGGTGGCTGGGTTGGCATCGGGGGCTCCGGTTGGGCGGGATCTAGACCGTGACCGGCGTGCCGGTCCGGTGTATGAACCGCATTGGAGCGGTTGGTTGGCCTGCTGGCCGCCCGTCCGACCGGAGCCAGTGATGACCCTAGCGCGCAGTGTCGCTGATGTCCTTGACGATCATGTGGTGTTCGAGGTGGAGTCCATCGACCGGATGTATCTCAACGTGTGGCAGCCGCGGTTGGCCTACGGCGGTGGGGTCTCGGGCTTTTTCGTCGGCCACCGCGGGCACCATTACGCGTCGACGGCGTTGATGGATCCGATGACCAAGGCGTTCGTCGCCGACATCCATGGTTTCGTCGCCGCGCGTGGTCTGGAGTTGGTGCATTTCGCGAAGGGTCAGCGCAAGGACGAGCTCACCGCGCAGTTCCTGGCCACCTTCACCGGCGAGGAGGGCGTGTTGTACGTCGGGCGGGCTCAGGAGAAGGCGGGGGTGTGGCGCACCCAGCGGCGCTACAACTCGGTGACCGGGGGCAGTTATGCCTGGCTGGTGCGCTCCTCGGCGTTCATCAATTTCTTCTACTTCTACTGCGTGGACGCCGACTTCGGCCCGTTCTTTTTGAAGTTCAGTACCTATTTCCCCTACACCACCAAGCTGTGCCTCAACGGCAATGAGTGGGCCAAACGCCAGGCCGCCAAGGCGGGAATCGGTTTCGAGCCGTTGGACAACGGATTCTCCGCTTGCGATGACGTGGGCGCGTTGCAGCAGATCTGTGACAGCCTGGGCCCGGTGCACATCGAGGCGCTGCTGCGCAAGTGGCTTGCGATCTTGCCCAATCCATTCACCCCAGAAGACGAGGACGCCGGCTACCGCTACGAGCTGTCGATCCTGCAGGCAGAGTTCTCGCTGACCCAGATGCTCGACCGCCCGGTGTCCGGGCGGATCTTCTTCGAGCAGGTCCTGCACGACAACCTCGACATCGGTCGCCCCGACCAGATCGGCCTGGTCTTCGACCGGCGCATCATCCGCAAGGGCCGTCACCGCACCCCGGGCCGGTTCCGCACCCGAGTCATCACCGACGGTGTGGTCCCGTCCCTGCACGTCGACTACAAAAACGCCAAAATCAAGCAATATCACAAGGAAGGTCGGGCGCTGCGGACCGAGACCACGATCAACGACACCCGCGACTTCGGGGTGTCCAAACGGCTGACAGACTTCAACCTGACCGCTTTGCGGCAGATCGGCTTCACCGCCAACCGGCGCCTGCTCGGCGTCCAACGCATCAGCCACGACCCGATCCGCGGGGCCCAAGCATTCACCGAGCTCACTACCCCGATCATCACCGAGACCGGCACCCGCATCCCCGGGCTGCGGTTCGGCGATGCTCGGGTCCACGCCCTGCTGCAGGCCTTGCTCATCCACCGGCTGCTACCCCACGGGTTCACCAACCGTGACCTGCGCACCCTCATCGCGCCACTGCTCGGCACCACGACCGAGGACATCACCGCCGGGAAAATGACCTACGACCTGCGGCGGCTGCGCGCGCACGGGTTCATCCACCGCATCGCCCATAGCCGCCGCTACCAGATCACCGACGCCGGGCTACAGCACGCCCTGTTCCTCACCCACGCACACGATCATCTTCTGCGCACCGGGCTGGCCGAACTCACCGACCCAGACCCACCCGCACCGTCGCGGCTGCGCGCCGCAGCCCGCACCTACCAAGCCGCCTTCGGCGAACTCGCCCACCACGCCCACCTCGCAGCCTGACTCCCTGCACCATCTCCCGGAGGCGACTCACACACCCACAATTGACTCGATCATGACGGCCACGCCGTCTAAGCCCTCTAAGCCCTCTAAGCTGGTGAACTTGCGGCTCGGGGGCCGCTAGCGATCGGTCGAACACCGTCCCACGGTGCGCCGTTCGACTGGTTGCCGAGGGAGATCCGGGGCGTCCTGGCGACGCCGAGTCGAGCGCTTCGCCGGCTTACCTGGCTGATCTAACGGACTCAGTCGGCCTCGTGCGCCCAGAGCGCGGAGCTGGTCATCCAGTTCGGCGACGGAGTCGGCGACCTGCTCTTGCACTACCGCTGGCGAGAGGCCAGTGAACCGGTCGTTGGCCGAGCCCCGGGAGTACAATCAGGGCCCGTGACAGCGTCAAAATCAGAGGGTCAACGGGTGGTTCTGGGCCGACGTGACAAGTTCAGCACTATGGTGCCGTTCCACTGGTCCGACGATGCGCCGCCCGGTCTCAACGATGTGGAGTGGGCCGAGGAGTTGGGCGCCAGGTGGGAGGGTGACGAGCTGGTCACCTACGACTACCCGTCGTTCACCGGCCTGCTCGTGTACTACGAGGAGGGCGCGTACCTGCCGGACAACGACTGATACGCGGCGTCGCCGTCGGAATGATCACCTCCAGCACCCTTCCCGCAACATGCGGAAAGCTTCCCGCGTCCTCACCGCGTTCAAGCGCGATGGCTGGACCGAGGCCCACCGCCGCGGAGCGTGTTGACCTGGGCGAGCCGGCGATGAGGTAGGCAGCCGTGACATCGACGGCGTGCTGCTGCTCACACTGGGGGTGTCCATCCCCGAGCGCGAGCTGATCGTGTGGGAGAACCCAGCCTTTGCCGAGCGCATCCGCACCGGGATCACCGAGGCCCAGGCCGGCCCACCGTCGATCTGGGTGACGTGACCGGTTACGCCAGCGATACCGCGGAAGAGTAGCTGCCTGGGCTCCTATCGGCTTCGTTTTGCCACCACGGCCCGGACATGCTGGACTTGCTGGACGGCAGCCGCCAGTACGCGGCCAAACTGCGTACGTGCGCCGAGCGCTGGGATTGCTGTAAGTGAATCCAGTAAATCCCCACCACCCAGGATTGCACTCCCATCAGTACGAGAACTTCCCCGGTGCCCCGAAAGCGACGGTGTGGGACTCCTACGTGGAAAATCGCACCCCCGGGGGCTGTCGCAAAATCGCCTTGCCCGCCCTCTCAAGATCGCCAAGAGTGAGCACTAACCGTGCAGGATCGAACGGTCATCACACAGTTTCGGTGGTCATGACAGGTCGTGGGGACGCCGAACAGGATCCACGAGCGGACCCTCCCACCACACGAGGCCCACAAATGATTCGCGGGCAACCCCACGCCGATTTCGCGACAGCCCCCGGGGTGTGGCGGGTCTGGTGGATGTGCGGTCCGGACGAAATCTGCGATGATCAAACCGTTGAGGTGATCACCGTGCTCGACATCGGCCCGCGTCCATACATCCTTCGCAGCGTCGAGGTAGATCACGTCATCATCTATCGCTGGGTACAGCGGTTCACCCCGCTGTTTCTCGACGCCGCGCGGCCAGGTCGGCACGCCACCTGCTGACGGGTGCTTGATGAGCTCCTGTCGGGCGCCCTGCATGTCGTCGAGCAGTAGCGAATAATCCAATCGGGTCCTCGCGGTGATGTCCTCGTGTTGCGGGTTCGTCCCTCAGGGCCGGGGGCCGTCGGCCCGACCGGCGCGTCTCCGGCTGCGGTGGCCTCGCGCGGTGATTATCTTTCCTAAGGACAGTGACGGCCGGGACGAGGGTGAGTTCGACATGGCGCAGGCCACGAAGAGCGCGAAGGAGTACGGCGACAAGGGCTTCCTGCGGCGGTTGACGCTGGCCACGGCGTGGGGCGAGGGCCTCGACGGGTTCGACCTTGGGGTGCTCAGCGTGGTGCTGGTGCCGTTGTCGAAGGAGCTCGGGATCTCGCCGGTGTGGGCGGGTCTGATCGGGGCGTCGTCGCTGATCGGTATCTTCTTCGGCGCTCCGATCGGCGGTTTCCTCACCGACCGGTTCGGCCGCAAGCAGCTGTTCCTGGCCGACATCTGCCTGTTCGTCGTCCTGGGCGTGTTGCAGGCGTTCGTTGCTGAGGGATGGCAGTTGTTGGTCGTGCGGCTGTTGCTGGGTGTCGCCATCGGGGCCGAGTACTCCATCGGCTCGTCGATGCTGTCGGAGTTCGTGCCGGCGCACGGGCGTGGCCGCCGGGTGTCCTACATGCTCGTCTTCTGGTACGGCGGCTACCTGTTCTCGGTGGTGGCCGCCTACGGCCTGCTCGACGGCCTCGGCTGGAGCTGGCGCGCGACGCTGGCCACCAGCGCGATCCCGGCGCTGATAGTGCTGGGGCTGCGCATCGGGCTGCCCGAGTCGCCGCGCTGGCTGATGTTGCACGGGCGCACCGACGATGCCCGGGTGATCATCGACCGCTACCTCGGCGGCGAGGAGCACATGGCCGAGGCCGACTACGGCTCGGACACCAGGAACAAGGCCGGGTGGCGGCAGCTGTTCGCCCCGGGGATGCGCTCTCGCACCTTCTTCGTGTGCACCTTCTACATCTGCGTGGTGACGCCCTACTTCGCGATCTTCACGTTCGCTCCGAAGGTGTTTGAGTCGCTGAAGCTCAACGAGATGGCCGGCACGATCTTCGCCAATGGCATCGCGTTCATCGGGGCGATCGTCGGCATGCTGACGATCGAGCTGATCGGACGCCGCCAGCAGTTGATCGGCCCGTTCTGGGTCATGGCAGTGGCGTTGCTGGTCATCGGGCTGTGGGCCGGTGCGCCGCCGATGGCGCTGGTCGGTGCCTTCGCGGTCTTCGCGTTCTTCAACGCAGTGACCGGCAACCTCACCGCCGTGTACCCGATCGAGGTGTTCCCGACCGATGTGCGGGCCACCGGGGTGGGCATCGCCAACGCGTTCAGCCGGATCGGGGCTGCGGCGGGCACGTTCCTGCTCCCGATCGGGATCGAGTCCATCGGCCTGCCGTGGTGCATGGTGGCCGGGGCGGCGATGTGCGTGATCGGCGCCGTCGTGTCCCAGCTGCTCGCCCCGGAGACCACCGGCAAGTCGCTGAGCCACACCGGCCTGGTCGCCCCGCTCTCGCCAAGGATCGCCCCGGCCTAGGCGCTGACGAGGTGGAGATTGTCGAGTGCGCGGAAACTGTCGGAAACTCGCCAGGCGGGCGCTCCAGCTGCGAGTCGCCACTCGATCAGTAGCGGCACCAGCTGCCGCAGGGTCTCCTGGGCCTCCGCGCGAGACAGGGCAGCTCCGAGGCAGAAATGCGGTCCCGCGCCGAAAGCGAGATGCGGAGCGGGAGTTCGGGTGATGTCGAAGCACTCGGGGTCGCGGAACTGCTCCGGATCCCGGTTCACCGCGCCAAGCAGAACGAGCACCCGCTGGCCGGCGCGAATGGTGTGCCCGCCTAGTTGCCGGTCGATGAGGTTGGTCCGGCCGACGATCTTGGCGGGGCACTCGAACCGAAGGATCTCCTCGATCGCCGGCTTGATCAGCGCGGGATCACGCTGGAGCAGCTGGAGTTGGTCGGGGTGTTCCATCAGGGTGAGCACGCCGTTGCCGATCAGGCTGGCGGTGGTTTCGTGCCCGGCGGTGAGCAGCAGGATGGTGGTGGCGAGCACTTCGTCCAGTGCGAGTGCGTCGCCGTCGTCGTCGCCGAGACCCAGCAGCTGGCTGGCCAGATCCTCGCCAGGACGGCGACGGCGGTCGCCGAGGATGGGCAGAAGATACAGCGCCAGGCTGGCGGTGGCCTCCTCGGCCGCGAGGACCGCCTCCTCGTCAGGGTCGAACTCGAGCATCCCGACCAGCTTGGGGGTCTCGGTACGCAACAGCTGCGCGCCCTCGATGTCGACGTCGAGCAGCTCGCACATCACGGCGAGCGGGATCGGATAGCCGATCTCGGCGATGACGTCGACCTCACCCGCGCTGCCGAGATCGGCGAGGGCGGCCTTGACCACCGCGGTGATCCGAGCGTGCAGCGCGGCGATGGCCCGGGGGGTGAATGGCGGGGCGAGAAGCCGCCGCAGCCGAGTGTGGTCAGGCGGGTCCATCGTCAACAGGGTCGTGCCCAGCGCTTGGGTTCCGAGTTCGGCGCGATCGAACCGTGCGGCCAGTGCGGGGTTGCGGTTCGGGTCGCTGCTCCACCCGGGACCGCGCAGCACGGCGCTCGCCTCGGCGTAGGAGCTGACCAGGAACGCGTCCAGGTCACCGTCCCAGCACACCGGGTGCTGTTCACGCAGTGCGCGATAGGTCGGGTACGGGTCAACGGTGGGAATCATCACGGCTCCACGGTCTCCAGTCCCCGCCGCGCCCAATGTTCGACGTCAAGCTCGCCGATCTCGGTGGCGGGAGGCCCGTCCTCGTCCCATTCGCTGCGGATCGCCGCCCACGGACCGGTGGCTTCCAGCTCTGCCAGCAAAGCGGTAAGTCCAAGATCGATGCGGGTGAGGAACACATACTCGCGGGGCAGCTCGATGCGGCTCATCACCGAGCCGGTCGCCCCCCTGCGGGTGAAGTAGCTCTGCACCACGGACGCGGCGTACGCCGACGTGTAGGTGAATGGCTGCTCGGCCACCAGCGGTTGCAGCTTGTCCCGATACCACTCGAGCAGTTCCGCCGGCGTGGGTGCGTCCGAGGCGGTCAGGAAGCCGATCTCGACGAAGGCCTCCCACAAGGCTGCGGCGTCGTCGGCGATCGCGGCGGCGACGACCCGTTGCATCAACGTGACCTGTTGTGTGGAGAACTGGTTGACGCAACCGAAATCCAGGAACGTCACCGCACCGTCATCGTGGAACAGGTAGTTGCCCGGATGGGGGTCGGCGTGGAACATGCCCACCATTCGCAGGCTGCCCAGAGCGAACCGGTAGATCACTTCGCCCCAGCGGTCCCGCATCTGTTGATCCGCCGCCACCGCTTGTGACCAGCGCATGCCGTCCACGAGATCCATGGTGAGCACCCGGCGGGTCGACAGCTGCGGCACCACCTCGGGGATGCGGATAAACGGATGATCTCGGTACGCATCAGCGAAGGCGCTCTGATAGGCGGCCTCGATGCGGTAGTCGATCTCTTCACCGATCCGGGCTGCCACTTCCCGGGCCACCGCGCGCACATCGAGCCGATTGGTGCCGGGCACTATCGCCCCGACCAACTGCAGGAAGGTGGCCAGCAGCTCGGTGTTGTCCAGATCCGCTCGGATGGCCTGATCGACCCCGGGATACTGCACCTTGACCGCCACCCGCCGCCCGTCGGTCAGCCGTGCCGCGTGGACCTGCCCGATCGACGCCGCCGCGAACGCGTGTGGGTTGAACTCCGCGAAGACCTCCTCCGGGGGCGCACCCAGCTCAGCTTCCACCACCGCCGCGGCGAGTTCGGGGGCCATCGGCGGGGCGTCGGCCTGCAGCCGGGCCATCGCCGCCTGGTAGACGCGTTGCCGTTCCGGGGGTACCAGCGCCCCGAGCGCGACGAAGGACAGCACCTGCCCGGCCTTCATCAGCACGCCCTTCGAGTGGCCGAGCATGGCCGCGTAACGCTCACTGGTTCGCTCGTGGAACTCAGCGCTGTCCTGGCCGGTCAACCGCTTGCGCAGGGCGGCAACCACCGCCTCCCCGGCGGTCCGGCCAGCCAGTCCGACCAGGGGAACCGTGCGGGCCAGCCGACTTCGACCATGCGCGCTCATCGCTGCTCCTGAAGTTGACGCTTGACGTGCCTAAGTAAATACTTTGGTGCCATGGGCGATCTGTCAACCGCAGCGACAAGGGATCGCATCATCGACGCGGCGATGGAGCTGTTCAGCGAGCACGGCTACCGCGGTACCAGCATCACCCGGATCGAGCGAGCTGCCGGGCTCAGCCCCGGCGCTGGCGGCATCTACCACCATTTCCCGTCCAAGGAAGCACTCCTGACCGCCGGAGTCGAACGGCAGCTGAGCCGGCTCGCCGCCCTACGCGACATTCGTCGACTGTTCGCCGACCTCGGCGATCTGCACACTGAACTCACCATCGCCGCCCGATATATCCTTGCCGAGCTCGACCAGGAAGCCCAACTGCTGCGGCTGCTCGCCAGCGAAGCTCGACACGGACCGAAAATCCTCACCGACGCCGTCGTCCAGGTCGTCGGCCTGACCTACCGCGAGTTCGCCGCGTGGATCACCGACCGATCTGGCTCGGTCGTATCCACCCAACAGGCTGATGCCATCGCCACGATCGGGCTCGGCGCCCTGATCTCTGCACGACTACTCCCCAACCTGCTAGGCACCGCGCACAGCAGGGCTGACGACAGCGCGATCGTGGAAACCTGGGTAAGCGCGCTCGAGCACCTGCTCACCGAGTCCGACCCGCCATCGACGACAGCAGCCAGACCCATCCAGGCTGGCTGATGGACTATAATTCTGGTCTATGAACACGATCCCGTTGAGCGAAGCGAAAGCCCGGCTTTCCGAGATTGCGGACGAGGTCGGGCTCACTCACGAGCGCGTCCACATCACCCGCAACGGCCGGGAGTACGTGGTGCTGCTCGCCGCGGAGGATCTCGAGTCCATTGAGGCGACCCTGGAGCTGCTCTCCGACGCGCAGGCCCAGCAGCGCATCACCGATGGCGAAGCTGACTTCGCTCGCGGTGATGTGCTTGATGAGCAGCAGGTGCGAGCCCCGATCGATCAACGAGCCCGGACCCAACCCGAGTGACCTACCGGGTACAAGTAGCCCGTACTGCGGCACGCCAACTCACCGAGCGACTGCCGGAGGCCGTCTCCACAGCATGCGTGGAGTTCCTCTATGGGCCCCTGGCCGAGAACCCTGATCGCGTAGGAGCGCCGCTGCGCAAGCCCTTTGAAGGCTACTGGCGGGCCCGGCGCGGGGAGTACCGAGTCCGGTACACCGTCGATGAGAGCACCCAGACCGTCCAGGTTCTGGGCATCAGCCATTGGCGGGATGCCTACCGCTGATCGCGAAGCGGACGGCCGGGTGGTCCGGGGTGCACAGCACGTCGACGGCGGTCTCGAACAACGGGCATGTTTGGCGCCGAGTGTGCCTGCGCGCCGATTCTGGAGCCGACCGGCCGCTGGGAGTCGGGGGTACTCGACCGGCGGCCGGTCGGAGATCACGTGGACCAGTCGCTGATCACGGTGTGCAGCACGCTCAGCGCGTCCCCGGACACGCGCGCGATGACTGCCAGGCCGCCCGGCACGATGAGGGAAGCGCGGTGGGCTCGAGTCGCGCTGCAGGAGTCACCAAACCCGGCCAGATATACCGTGTCCCGGTACTCCAGGGATTCCCGCACACCCCACAGCGGTCCATCCGGGCCCGCTGCGACCCGCTGGAAGCTGAAGCCCCGACGTTTGGCTAGGTCGAGTAGCCGCATCGCGGCCGTGAGATCCGAGCTCATCGGACCCGCGCCAGGATCGATTCGGCCAGGGCGACCATGTCGGTATGGCTCAGGATGACTCCGGGCGCCCCCAAGCCATGGATCGACCATGATCCGTTTTCCTCGTGAATGATCACCAGTGTGGTGGGTCATGACGGGTCTCCCCCCAAGGGCCTGGTCGCCCGGACACCGACGCCGGCCGACCCGTCGCTCGGTGGCGCCGGATCGCTGCGGGTAGCCAGGATCAGACTATACAAGGCAAGATCTATGTATAGTCAAGAGGCGGACTATGACTAAATGCTCACGAGGGCAGGCTGCGGTAGTCCGCTGCGATTCCCTGCAGCACAGTCAGTGCGGCGTCGTCGTAGCTGGCCAGCGCTGCGAGGTCGGTGAAAAGGCGCAGATAGGGTGCCACCTCAAGGGCATCAGTCAGAAAGGTGGTCCCCGCCTCAGTGCCGACGATGACGGCTCGCTCGTCGTACAGATCAAACCCGGCAACCGGAGCTATCTCGACGGTGGTGGTCCAGGGAATGACTCCGACACGAACATTGGGCTGATCAGCGATGCAGGCGATGTGGTCGAGTTGGGCGGCCATGAGGTGCGGCGAGCCGACCTGCCACCGCAGCGGACCCTCGGTGAGCAGGAAGGTGAACGATCGGCCCGGCTCAGTGAGTAGCGCTTGCCGGGCCATTCGCCGGTCCACCGCCATCCGTACCTCATCAGCCGATAGATCACCGCCAGCTGAGAAGATCACTCGGGCGTAGTTGGGAAGCTGCAACAGCCCGGACACCACAGCGGGGTGGAAATGCCGCATGGTTACGGAGGTTCGCTCGATCCGGCCGATGCGTTCCTGCATCCGCGCCGCACCCCGCTGGATGACCACCCTGGCCGCTGGTCTGACGTCCTCCCGCAGGTCTCGTGATAGCTGCACAAGCCGTTGCCGCTCTGCCGTCGTAGACCCGTATACCCGGCACAGCGCCTCTACGGTCTCCGGAGTGGGAACGAACCGGCCATTCTCAAACCGGCTTATGCTCGCTTGGGTTTGACCGATGCGCTGGGCAGCTTCGACACCGGAAACCCCAGCGGCCTTCCGCAATGTCCGCAGTGCTTGCGACAGCGCGTCCTGGCCTCTCGGCCGACTAGGCACTTGCCGTTTTCAGCCACGCCGATCGGTGGTACTCGGGATGTTGGCCCCACCACTGGGTGAACGGCTCCGCTGCGGCCCACGCCGCGTCCCGGCAAGCAAGCCAGCGGCTTGCGTCGGGGCCCTCCGCGGTCTGCCCGTGCCGGAACCGGCCAGCATGGTCGTAGCACAACACCGCAGCTCGGGAGCGGTCCACGCTACTCCCCCGATCTCGGTCAGCAACTCCGGGTTCGTGACCTTCTTGCCCACCACGATCCGCGTTCCCCATGGTGTGACGCTACTGATCCTCGGGCAGGTCTTGCCGTTCCCGCAAACCTCGCTTGCCCAGATCAGGTTGGTTGGCATGATCGGCTCCCCTCGGCGCGGCAGGGTCTTGGCCAAGAGTGTCCTCCCAGCACGTCAGTCTAGTCAACGATACAGTTATGTATATTCCAAGCCTGTGACGCGGACGCCAACTGCTCGTGCAGGAACCCGGCAGGGTCGATGCTCGACGGTGCTGCCCTACAACCCGCCGGGAGAGGTGGGACCGCTACAGCCCGCAGGAGCCGCGGTCGAGGTGGAAATATCTGGCGTTGGCCCACCCGCAGAGCCACATACCGACGCCGACGCCGGCAATCGTGATGATGGCAGGGAGATATCCGCTGGCGACCTGGATGATCGGGATCGCCGGGCATCCACCCGAGATCGCCCAGCCGGTGCCGAACAGCACTGCACCGGGTACCACGCCCGCGTGGATGCGTCCTGGTGTGCGGCGGACCCCTAGTACGGCGAAGACCACCACGATGATCGCTACGGCGCCGGCGAATGCGAAGAGCATGCGCAAATCCTGAAAGGTGAACATGCGGTTCAGCTCGGCGTAGTCGCCGAACCCGATGTTGCAGACGATGTAGCCAAGGGCCAGCCCGGCGATGATGTTGGCGCCGAGAACCCCGCCTCGGGTACGCATCAGATCACCTTCCACAGCAGGAATGACACGACGACGGCGGTACCGAAGAAGACGGCGGTAGCAAGAATGCTGACCGGGCGTAGCCGGCCGCAGCCGCTGAGTCCGTGACCGGAGCTGCACCCTCCGGCGAGGCGAGTGCCAAAGCCGACGAGTACCCCCCCAACGAACAACACGACGATCATGGTGGTCGGATTGGCGGTGACGAGTTGCCGGTAACCGTTGCCCATGTCGAGGCGGAGCTGGAATCGGCCGGCGGCGACTGCCGCTATCCATCCGCCGAACAAAATCGACAGCAGCAGGGCAGCCTGGGTGACCAGGGGTGCCGGGCGCAGGCTCGCGACCGGAGCACTCTCAGCTGCCGCCGGCCCGACGTCCTGGCCGGCTGCCTGCGCGTCGCCACGCTCGGCGTCCGGCAAGGTGAGGGCACCAGGGCCGGTTCCGAACTGGTCGGCGGTGGCCGCAGCGAAAGCGTCAACGAGGGCGCGGTCGTCGGCGAACTGGGCGTCCAGCACTTCGAGGCGCCGTTCGGAGCGCCAGTGCAAGACGCGATCCCACGCTGAGGACACTCCGAGGGACCGATCAGTGGTGAGGGTGTAGTTGATGGTGACGAGGGCGAGCCCGATAGCGCCCGCCCACCAGGGCCAGTAGTTGTTCATGCGGGACTCTTCATCCAATCGGTGAGCCGGGTCCACCAGCGGCGCGTCGAGCCGTGCGTTCGCCGCGCGGGTCGCGTTCGGGCCGGTGGGCGCCCAGGGATTTGCGGAACAGCCGGTGGGCTCTCTAGGGGCTGCGGAACCTCTGAAGTCGATGAATCGAGCAGCCGGGTCGGTGCCGTTGCCGGCCCAGATTCGAACCGAGCCGCGGGCACCGCGGTCTCCGGTGACCCGGAACTGAGCGGTGACGGCGGTGCGTGCCTGGGTGCATGCCCCGGTTCGGCCGGACCGGAGCGCTCGGCGCCGCGATCGGGTCTGAGGAGCTGCGCGTCGTGGCCGTTCGGGAGCAGCGTGATCGGCACGAGCTGGCCCGTGCGTGACAGCTTGTATCGGGCACAGTCGTGCCACCGATCCGCGCTGTCGCAGTAGTAGTCTCGCCAGCCGCGTAAACTGGCGTTGAGCAGGGGGAAGAGGGGACATCCTTCTCTGTGCGAGCAGCCCACGCCGCTCCGATCTTTCGGGCACGCCACCTGGCCGGGGTAGGCGGCATGGCGCGATCTTGTCTTGTAGAACCCAGCCAGCGATCTCAGAGCGTCGCGGAGTGTAGCCACAGCACCGTGATGCGAACACCCCCGGGCCGCGCCATGCACGTGGCGCCGGCTGCTCGCGGCGCGGCGAGCCTCTGCGCGGGCGTCCGACACCCGCACCGGACCGCGGCACCGTGCCGAGCTGCTCTCGGCCACTAGGCCAAATGGACTAACGTCTGACCGCCTGCAGGGGGCCGCTACGCTGCGCGCCTCCGTGTGTCCTCGGGGTGACGACGGAGAGAGAAAACAGGGTCACCCCCGGCGTGCAACGCGTGCACGTCACGGGCGCTCGGAAAGGGTAATGGTGTGATTAGCGTCGACAAGCGCGGCTTCCGTGCCACGCTGAGATTCCGCGTGCTGGTCATCGCTGTGGTTCCAAGTCTGGTGCTCTTAATTTTCGGCATCGGCGTGAGTGGGTATTTGCTCGTCAATGCCCTACAAGAGCGGGGCAGGGCGCATCTGCTCGCTCAGGGCTATCAGATGACAGTGCCGCTAATGCCGACCATGAGTCAAGAGCGCCGGGTGAGTATGCTGGCGGTTTCCAATCCGGCCCCGGAGAACCGCGTGGCCCTGGCTCGGGCTCGCCATGACATGGATGGTTCGCTAGCTCAGTTCCGGTCGATATCGTCTCAAGTCGGGGACACTATGCCGCCTGGCGCGAAGTCGGCAATTGGAAATTTTGTTGCCAAAATGCCTCAACTTATTGGCACCCGCCAGGCGATAGACGCTGGTCGTATATCACGCCTCGACGTGTACCGCTCCTACAACGAGGTCGCGGACGCCATGATTCTCGCCGTGGGTGCCATCGGACAAGACTCTATCGACAAGGACGTAGCCCTTGATCGGGCGATGTCCTCCGATTTGATACGTGTTTCAGATTGGCTCGATCGTGCTAATGCACTCGCCGCAGCAGCGTTGGCTGGCGACGGTTTGACGGTCGAAGAGTTGCATGAATACGACCACCTAACTCAAGGCTACCGTGCAGAGTTGGATGCTCTCGCACCCCGTTTGGTGGAGCAGCAGGGCCAACTTGGGGCACTGCGTTCATCCCGTGCGTGGGAACAGCTGTCGGCCGTAGAAAATGCTATCGTTGAGCAGGAGTACTCCACACGCGCACGGAGTTCCTTTAGCGCTAAACCGTCGAGGACTGAAATATCCAAAATCTCGAATACTGAGCCACCACAAGTTGACCCACCACCGATTCTTCCAGTCAGCTTCCAGGATTGGCAGAATGCGGCTCACGAGAGTGCGACAATGCTCAGCAGTCTGGGGTTAGGCACGCTGGGGACGCACGCCGCCAAGTTGGAGGCTGATCGAGCCGACACCGCTCTTGTCCGTTCACTCATTACTGTGCTGGTGACGCTGTGTGTGATCGCGGCAGTCGTCATCATTGCGATTCGGCTCAGCAGCAACCTCATCCGGCGGTTGGTCCGGCTCCGTTCAGAGACACTGAGACTGGCTGATGAACATTTGCCGCAGGTTGTGGAGCGGCTCCGCGCCGGTGAGCAGATCGACGTCGCTGTCGAGGTGCCCGAACTGGACTACGGGGACGATGAGATCGGGCAGGTGGCTGCCGCCTTCAACAAGGCACAGCAGACGGCTGTGGCCGCGGCTGTACAAGAGGCGAAGACAAGGGAGGGCATTAACGCGGTATTCCTCAACATCGCACGTCGAAGTCAGACGAACGTGCACCACCAACTGCAGGTCCTCGACGCGGCAGAGCGCGCGGTCGACAACCCTGACCAGCTCGAGCTGTTGTTCCAGTTGGATCATTCGACGACCCGAGAACGCCGAAACGCAGAAAATCTGATCATTCTCGGTGGTGGGCAGCTGGGCCGGCAGTGGCGCAACTCGGTGTCCCTGGTTGAGATCGTACGCAGCGCTGTTGCCGAAGCTGAGCAATACACCCGCGTGACGGTCGCCCGTGTTCCTGACGTTCTGGTGGACGGCCGGGCGGTCGCCGACCTTATCCACCTTTTGTCCGAATTGATCGACAACGCCACCGCTTTCTCACCTCCCGGATCTCCCATCGAGGTGCGCGGTAACCCAGTTGGTAAGGGCCTGGTCGTCGAGGTGGAGGACCAGGGACTCGGCATTGAGGCTGAGCGGCGGGAGAGTCTCAACAAGATGTTCCGCGATCAGCCAGATTTCGGGCTAGTGGCGTTGCTTGAAGACCCGCGGATTGGCTTTTTCGTGGTCGCACGGCTGGCCCATCAGCATGGCATGCGGGTGAGTCTGGCGGAGTCGACTTATGGCGGCGTGCGGGCTGGCGTGCTGGTTCCTAGCGTATTGATCACTAGGCGTGACCGAGACTCGGAAGGTGAGCACAACGGAAGCGATCACACCGGCGAGTCGCCGGATCAGATTTCTCCCTCTATCGTTGACGAAGCCGTACTGCACGGAAGCGGGTCGTCGCAACTGCAAGCTAGGACCACCGAGCCGCAGCCTTCTGTGGTTGACACCAGTGCGGAGAAAACAGCGCCTCCGGGAACGCGGCATACGGATGATCGCCCGGCCCTACCGCGGCGTCGTCCACAGGAGCACCTCGCAAGCCAACTCCAAGCAGAGTCGGCTGCCGGTGCCGAAGGTCAGACCGCAGAGCCAGATTTCGACCTCGCAGCTAAGCGTGCCCAGAGTACTCTCTCTGCATTTCAACGGGGAACCGAGCGTGGTCGCACCAATGGCGATAAGCCCCAGTCGTGAGTCGGGACTCAGACGAATAGTCTCAACGACGAGGACATCATGGTAAAACTGACGAAAACGATTGATCTACGGTGGCTGCTCGATGACTTCGTTCAACGGGTCGCTGCCGCTGATCGCGTAGTGGTGCTATCTGCCGACGGCTTGCTCGTCGGCCGATCGAGTAGCTTGTCGAATGAGGATGCTGAACACCTTTCGGCGATAGCGTCGGCGTTCCAGGGCTTAGCCCGCGGTGCCGCCCGGCACTTCGAAGGTGGGGTAGTTCGGCAGACACTGGTCGAGATGGATAATACTTTCCTGGTCGTGACCGCTGCGGGACGGGGTGCTTGCCTTGCGGTGCTGGCTTCTGATAGGGCGGACCTCGGCCTGATTGCCTACGAGACGAATGTCCTTCTCAAGAGAGTGGGCACATACTTGTCAACGGCGCCACGGACCGCTGCTTCCGGCGATACGCGTGGTGCCCACGCATCATGAAAGTGGAAAACGAGTTTTGGTTCGATGAGGATGCAGGTCCTCTGGTTCGACCTTATGCGGTCGCCCGCGGTCGGACCCGGCCGACTCGTCACGACCTTGAGATGACTACGCTCGTTGTTGCGGTGAGGGCAGACCGCCACGTGAATGTGGATGCGGAATACGCGCACATTATACGAATGTCTCGGCAGCCGTTGTCGATCGCTGAAGTGTCCGCGACGCTGAACCTACCGCTCGCGGTGGTCAAGGTATTGCTCAGCGATCTCATCGATTGGGGACTCATTATTTTCCGGTCCCCACCGCGAACATCAGACGTCCCCCGAACGGAACTACTGCAGGCGGTTCTTGATGGCATTCGTAAGCTCTGACACGCCGGTGACCCAGACTCTATCAACCAGAGCGGTCAAAATCTTAGTAGCGGGTGGGTTTGGCGTTGGCAAGACAACCATGGTGGGGTCGGTGAGCGAGATCCGGCCGTTGCGCACCGAAGAAATGATCAGTGAGCTTAGCTCCGGCGTTGACGATCTGTCGGGCATCGAGGACAAGACCACAACGACGGTCGCCCTGGATTTCGGGCGCATCACGATCAATCCCGATCTTATCCTCTATCTCTTCGGGACTCCAGGCCAAGACCGTTTTTGGTTCATGTGGGATGAACTCGCTTACGAGGCGCTGGGAGCGGTCGTCCTCGCGGATACCCGGCGGCTGGAGAGCTGTTTTGCAGCGGTAGACTTCTTCGAACGCAGAAAAATCCCGTTTATAATAGCAGTCAATTGCTTCGATAACACGCCGGTGTACGAGTCTCATGAGGTTGGGGAAGCCCTAGGAATCGACAGGGAAATACCGACCGTGATGTGCGACGTGCGCAGACGAGATTCAAGCAAGGAGGTGCTGATAACGCTATTAGAACATCTCATCAGCTTGACGATGCCCGCCACCGCGTCTGCTAAAGAATCCTCGCCGATACAATGAGCACTATTCTAAAACCCGAATCACCATGCATGTGGTCCGACTCGGGCGAGCTACCGGTGCAGCCTGGCGAAGCCACGCCGTCAAGACGGTGGAAAGCGTCAGGATGCTCGCCTGGGTGGTCGCAGTCGGTAGGTCGCGCTCACGAGCTGGATGCCAGTTTGAAGTCCGGGCCGAAGTTCCCCGTGCCGTCGGGCCGTGGCTGCTGCATTAACTGCACTGCCAGGTCACCCAAGGTGAACATCGCACCAACCGCTGGGCCAAGCTTTCCCGCTGGTGTCTTCCACGCGGCCTGTAACTTATCGAGAACAGAGGCGTACGCGGTATCGAAGTCTTTTGACTCAACCGGATAGCCTTCTGGCGGTACTGGTGCCATCGGAAATACATCCGGGAACGGGATGGTGTCACCCTCGTATTTGAATCCAGCTCCGACTGGTATCAGTTTGTGGCCATGGTAGATCTCAGCGAACTTGTAGTAGTGCGCGAGGTTGTCCGTGCCGGCCGGGTCACCCGGGTCACCCACCGGGGAGGTGGACGTGCCCTCGCCCTGCTGCTTGATCGTGGTGATCGCCTTCTCGGCATCGGCGAGGCTTTCGATTGCGAAGAGATCCACCGGGGAATCGGACAAGCTGAGCTGGCGCTGGCCGGTGATGGTCCCGGCCGGCAGATTGCCGAAGGCGGCCAGAACCGCGTCGTAGAACGCACCGATGGTGGGAAACGTCATTCCCTGATGGAACGCGATGGAACCGCTCTCCGGAAGCTCGACTTCCATGAATGCCTCGAGTGCCTCGCAGCTCAGGCCGGCCAGCTGAATCGTAAGACCTGGGTGCACGCCCCCCGGCAGGCCACCGGGATACTGTGGGACAGCCGCGGGCGTGTTGATGGCTGGGGTTCCGCCTATGGAGGTGAGCATGTTGCAGGCCAGCCCCAGATGACTCATCTCCTCCAGCACAATGTTCCTGATCAGGGAGAATACCGGGCTGTCCGGATCCTTGACCGACCACATCGCGCACAGGTAGGGGGGAATGGTCGCCATCTCGAGCTCCACCGCCGCCTGCAGCGCTTGCTGCAACCAGGCCACGTCGTGGTCGTCGGGTGGCAACTGCATCAGCTCGAGGATCTTCATCGTGTTCTTCCCCGATCCCCCGGTCAGCTGGCCAGCGGACCGCTCCAGCCCACCGAGACGTCCACCCCGTCACCCGACCCGCGGCCATCAGCGTAGCGCCGCTTGGGTGCAAGGGGGTTTGAAATTTGAGCCGAGTTTCAGGCGGTCGTCCGCGCTTGTATAGCGTCCACCGTGCGCAGCCATGCGTGGCTGGCCGCCCTCTTGCGGCTTGTGTCGCGCCGCCGCTGGACCGGATCTTGACGAAGCTGTCCCACAGGCTGCAGCGTCGTCGTCGACCGTGGTGGCGATGACCTACAAATAACGCCCGTTCAGCGGACCCCCTCGGACATACTCGCGTAAATGGAGCAGCGGTCGGTCGTTACGGCCCGGGTGGCAACGGCGGCGGAGGCTGCCACCGTTGCCAGGTTGCTGGATGCGTTCAACCGGGAATACAGCACGCCCACGCCCGGGCCCGCAATCCTCGCTACCCGGCTGCGGCGGCTCCTGGCCGGCGGCGAGGTGATCGCCCTGCTGGCGGGTGTTCCCGCCGTCGCCGTCGCGCTGCTGACCCTGCGCCCCAATGTTTGGTACGACGGTCCGGTTGCCCTTCTCGACGAGCTTTATGTCGCGCCGGAGCTGCGTGGACAAGGAGTCGGCTCCACGCTGCTCATGGCCGCCGAGGCCATGACCCGAGAACGCGGTGGCGAGTTACTCGAGATCAACGTCGACGGGGACGACGTCGGCGCCCGCCGCTTCTATGAACGGCACGGCTACACGAACACCGAGCCCGGCCAGGACCAGCCGCTTCTCTACTACTATCGGGAACTGACGGACGCCCCGATCTAGCGCGAAAATCATCGACACGTCCCGCAGAGCGAATCCGCTACCGTCTTCAGGCTCCGCGACGGCTGGCCGCTTGATGCGGGCTGACTGGTTCCGCCCAAAGGCACAGATCACGGTGTCCGTCTCCCCCATACGGAGCTCCAGCCAACTCAGCAGCGGCGGTGACTCAGCGTGCCGAGGAGCTTCTAGTCCAGGGCAACCAACACCTGCGCTGTCGGTCTTCGACGACGCGTACGCAACCCAGACAGCGCCGTGGGTGATCGGGACGTCAATCTGAGGCACCGGGCTCACCGCAGAGCCGGCAGCCAACGATGGCGGGTCGCGCCGGCCCTCGAGTCGAGCTCCCCACCTTCTGCCGTTGGCCGTGCCAACCGAATAGGTCACGGTAGAAGTCGAGGTCCGCCTGCTGACCAGGGCCGCGGCTATGGCGCGAATATGGCGGCCCGGCCCCGTCGGGGGTGGGGGCCGGACCCGGACTGGCCGTTGAGGCGCCGATCAGGGTTCGGGCTCTCCCGGACGGTCGGTGTGCTCGGCTCGTCGCGCGCGGCTTCCAGCCCGCGCCCCAGGCCCTCCTTAGCATGCCTACCCAGGTCACCATCCGGGCCCTGATCGCCGTCCCGATCGTGGACCGAGCACGCGCCCATCAAGCGGCGTACCCGTTCCCGTGGGCATACTGTCACGTCGTGATGATCCAAATGCGCAGGTGGGCGGCCTTTGTTGGGGTAGGGCTGATGCTGACCGTGGCCGGAGGGTCCGCGGCGTCCGCGGATACCACGAGGCGAGACGCCGACGGGGCGCCAGGCAACACCATCAAGGTGGGGATCAAGCCGCTCGACCCATTCGTGATCGGGAACGGCGATCAGTATCACGGCTTCAGCATCGACTTGTGGAACGAGATTGCACGGCGCAACTCCTGGCAGACGAACTACGTCTGGCACGACACCCTGCCCCCGCTGCTGACGGATGTGCAAACCTCCACCGTGGACGTCGGCATCGCCGGGATCACCATCACCAAGGACCGCGAGCAGGTACTCGACTTCAGCTATCCCATGTTCAGCGCCGGGCTGGAAGTCATGACCACACCCCGTGGTAGCTCATCGACCTTGACCAGCGAGTTGGCCAGCTTCCTCACGGCTGGCCTGGGGCGCTACCTACTGGCGCTGCTGGCCGCCTTGATCATCGCAGGGCACCTGGTCTGGCTCGCCACCCGGCGTCGTACCCAGCTCGGCTACCTTGCCGGCGTTGGGCTGGGGATATACAAAGCCGCCGGGCTCGGGCTGGTCGGCGACTACGGCGTCGCGGACCCCAAACGACCGCTGGGCCGGGCCGCCGCAGTGATCTGGACCATCGTGGGCGTCAGCTTCGTCTCGGTGTTCACCGCCGCCCTCGCCAGCCAGCTGACCGTGCAGAACATCCAAAGCAAGATCACCGGGGTGCAGGACCTGAGCGGGGCGAAGGTGGCCACCGTCACCGGCAGCTCAGCGGCCGGGTATCTGACGGCCCACGCCATCACCTTCACTGGCGTCCCCACCATCAACGACGCCTACCGGCAGCTGGATTCCGGCGGGATCGATGCCATCGTCTTCGATGCTCCAGTCCTGCAAAACCACATCAAGCGCACCCGCAGCACCAACGAGACCATGGTCGGCGGCATCTTCACTCGCGAGAAGTACGGCATCGCGCTACCGACCGGTTCGGCGCTGCGCAAGAAGATCAACGAGACATTGCTCGACATCACAGCAGACGGCACCTACGACGAACTCTACTCCAAGTACTTCGAGGACACGAACTCCCGTTGAAGTCAAGCCAGCCGCCCAGGCGCGCGCCGGGTCAAGTCCCCAGGAGTGGTGTTTCGCGGTTGACGCGTGATCCTTGTGAAGTTGTCAGGCGCTGAGCGCCGGAATGTGGTTGGTCGGCACCTCCCCAGTGGCCGCGTGGAGTCGGCACGAGGTTAAGGGGGGCCTTGGCCAGGACGTCGAGGCCGAGTCGAGTCAAGATCGGTCACGGCCAGCCCGAGCAGCTCGGTGGAGCCGATCCGGTGTCGACCAACAGGCGGATCAAGGCGGTGCTACGGCGCTCGATGAACTCGGCGCCCTTGCATGTAGCCAACGGCGCGAGCAGCTGCTGTCGGACGGGCACCAGGACGGGCTGGTCAAGGACGTGCGGAGACTTCATCCGGTCGACGGGTTGTAGTGGCCTCGCCATCGTCGACTAGAGCCAGCGCCAGAGTTGCTGCAGGACCTTGTAGGTACCGGCGACGGTGCTGGCGCGCCAGGCGGCCTCACCGCAGCCACCGTCGGAACTATTCGTCGGCGAGGAAGTTCTCAGCAGTAGCGTTGTGGACCGTGACCGGGGCCGCGTTGCTGTTCGTGCCCGGGGTGGGCGCGCTGATCGTGCTGGGCTCGTTGGCCGCCGGAACGGTCGCCGCTGCCGAGGGGCCGCGGCCGGTGGTGGGATGGGTGCGGTGCTGGGGCATTTCATCGCCAAAAAGCATGTGCCCAAATACAGCGACCGACCCGCTCGGCATCCAGCACGGCCGAGCTAGCGGGTCAGCGTGCCCCCGCGAACCTCGCAGAACGACGGCAGGGCATGGCCATCGTCCGCCTGCTTTCGCGCGTTCGGGACGTTCGTCCTGGTTGGCATGACAGTACTGAAGGGCATCGCGCATCTTCCAACTGGCTATGGCGGTTCGATCCCGGTCGCCCGCTCCACACCCACCACCAGCTAAAACGGTAGCCCATCGCGACCATGGGAAGGGCCGCCGTCGGCGTTCGTGCGATCAGCCATGCTATTACGCCACCGGGACCAACGCTCCAGCCTCCGCACTTACCGCTCCAGCCGCGTCCAGTGGACGCCCGGGACACGCGACTTGTCGCCGAGGACAGGACCGAGACCTAACCGTAACTAGGGGCGGCTGTGGACATTGACCCGAATCTTCTGCAGCGCGGTGGCCTGCTGCTTGACGTCGACGGCCCGCGCGCGACGATCACGTTGGACCGCCCCGACATGCTCAACGTCCAACTTCCGAGCACGTGGCAGGCGCTGCGGCAGATCGGTGAGCGGCTGGACCCGGACGTCCGTGTCGTGGTCGTCCAGGGTTCCGGTCGGTCCTTCTCCACTGGGCTGGACCGGCGGATGTTCACCGGGGATGGCATTGCCGGCAAGACCGGTCTCCTGGACATCATCTCGGCCGGAGCCGATGCTGGTCAGGCGATTATCGACGAGTTCCAGCGAGGGTTTCATCTGGCTGGCCGACCCATGGCGGGTGAGCATCGCCGCGGTGCACGGCCACGCTATCGGGGCGGGTTTCCAGCTCGCGCTGGCGTGTGACATCCGGGTGGCTGCGGAGGACGCCCGGTTCACCGTGGCGGAGACCTCGCTCGGCCTGGTGCCCGACCTGACTGGCACGCTGTCGCTGGTGCGCGCAGTCGGTTACGCACGCGCGGCGGAGATCTGCCTCACCGGGCGTCGGGTGACCGCCGAGGAGGCCCTGCGTATCGGGTTGGTTAACTCCGTTGTGGCCCCTCACTCGCTGCCCGCCGTGGTGGACGAGCTGGCGGCGGCACTGTTGCGACCAGCGGCCGCAGCCACGTGCGAGACCCTCGCCCTGCTGGCCGCCGCCGCGGACGGCCCAACGCTGGACACACAGCGCGCTGCCGAGCGGGCCGCCCAGTTCCGGCGGCTGTCTGAACTGCGCGCGGCGCTGGTCGGCTGATTCCTCCGCGGGCGCGCACGCGGGGCCGGCCCACTGGTGAGGTCTCGGCCAGCGCGGCGTTTCCTTCCCGATCCGGCTCGGCATCGGTCGGGCGCAGGTCGAGGCCCCTACCCCTGACCGCGCACCAGGGGCAGCCTTCCAAACTGGCCATGCGGGTTCGATTGGTGCGCGGCGAGGGGTAGGTAATGTCGAACACGTTCTGATTCGGTCCAGAAATGTTGTGGGCGGCCCGTGCGATGTATCCCGGTGTCCTACTCAGACAAGTGTGTGAGGAGTCCGTTGGTGCGATCCACCACGGACGCCGTCCGTCGGGCCTGGGCCGCGTGCTTCCGCCGCGGCCGTACCCCCGGATTGCGTACCGTCAAGACCACCGTGGCCGCGGTGTTGGCATTCCAGTGCGCCGACCTGCTGCACACCAGCTCCCAGCCCATCCTGGCCCCGCTGACCGCGTTGCTGGTCGTCCAGCTGACCCTGTACCGCACGCGTCCTGGTTGTCCTCAAGCCCTTGGCTGTCCGGCGCGGATCAGGTTGGGCAGCTTGGTCACTGTCCGTAAGTCGTTTCAGAAGCCGCACGGCATCATTCGAGCTGGGACAGGTGGATGGCTTCTCTAGCAAGGCTGAACTCGTCCGGCGGGATGCCGTTCGGTGAGTTCAGCCACTGGCCCCGGTCGCGGGGCCTGCAGTCCAGGCGGGTTCCCCGAGATCGAGTACACCTCGCTGGTCGAGATTCTGGCCACCGAGGTGACCGCGCGGTGGCGCTACATCGGCGTCGAGCACGACTGGGACAAGACGTTCGCCGGTGTCCGCCAGCTGATGCTCGACCACTTCGCGTCGACGCACAGCCTTTCACTACAGCAAACGCTGTACGCGATGGGCGAAGGTGTGCTCTCCGCTTACCCCGAGATCGCCGAGATCCGGTTCTCGATGCCTAACAAGCGCCACTTCCTCGTAGACCTGTCGAAGTGGGGCCTCGATAATCCTCATGAGATCTGGTACGCGGCCGACCGGCCTTACGGGCTCATCGAGGCCTCGATCGTGCGCGACGACGCACCGGCGGCGGACGGCCTGTGGGAGGGGATCAAGGGCTTCGTGTGAGTTGCCCCGCACGCGTGCTCGCCAGGCGTCCGTCGATCCTGATTGGAGCGTTTGCGCCGGCGGCATTTGGGACGGTCCCGGCCAGCACCATCGAGTCCGCCCGCGCAGCGATCTCCGGGAACTATGCCGCAGGCACTCGACCGTCCACTGCCGCTTCGACGAGCGCCTCCACGAGCGGGTGCGGACAAGTCGGCGTGCTCGACGTCTGGGGTACGAAAAGGGTCGCTACGAAGAACCGATGCTCCGGGAGCTCAAGGATCCGAGGCTCGCCATCTTGATCAGTGCCGCTCACCGTGAGCCCGGCCCGCACGATCGTGTCGAGGTATGACGGGTTCAGGCCGAAGTTGCAGTAGTAGCGCTCCGTCACCGTCGACCTCTGATAGGCACTCGCCGTCCGAGTGCCCTCCTTGACGTGCACCGTCATGGTCTGCCCCGCCAGGGAACAGGACAGCGGGGTGATGAACAGCGTCGAGGCATAGGGGTCGTACTCCGCGTGCTGTGCATCTTCGAACCCGACCACATTGCGAGCGAACTCCAGCACCACATGCTGGAAACCTCCGCAGGTCCCCAACAGGGCCACGTCGTGGACCCGAGCGTGCTCGATCGCCGTCAGAGCGCCACCGAGGCTGCGGTAGGGACTTCCCGGAGCGATGATGAGCCCGTCGAGACGAGCGAGTACCTCCTCACCGTCGCCCTCGACTAGGTCGGTCGGGACCCACGTGACCTGGGTCGATACCCTGAGCTGGGTGCCGGCGTGCTGCACCGCAGCTGTCGTGGCTACATGAGTCTCATTCGTGGGCTCGTAGTCGCCGACGACACCGATGCAGATCATGTGGACAGCCTCGCGCTCCGCACCCTATGGCCCGCGAGCGGCCGACCAGCGGCACCGGGAGCCGTTTTTTGATTGATTCGCGAGGCTATGTTCACCCGTAAACAACCGTAGGCACTGGACACGCTCGGGCACCTGTTCCTCTGCCCCACCGCAGCAGGCCGCTGCCCAGACCGTGTCCTTCCGAGCAGGTCGGGTGCCAACGCGTCAGAGCGGAGCGCGTCGATCTGAGGCTGGGGTTCGCGTGTGTGCCGGTGCCGCGTCCCGTGAGCTCGACAAGACCGACCTGCGGAGGGGACAGAAATGGTCGGCCGCGTCGAGTTCACGGACAGCGCCCACGGGCAAGCCAGCCAGGGAACACGCCTGCTCGGGATGGGGCACAGCCCCTCAGGGATTGGCCGCTGGTGACGGGCACTGGCGACCGGAGTGCTTCGACCGGGCATGGTCAAGCAACGTGTTGCCCCGGGATACTGCCGTCGTGGCGACGACGTCGACCTAGCCGATCGGCTGCGGGAGATTCTGGCCAGCGAACCCGGAGTCGTCGAGAAGCCCATGTTCGGCGGTCTGGCGTTCATGGTGGCCGGGCACATGGCCGTCAGCGCGAGCGGTCAGGGCGGCCTCCTGCTTCGCGTCGATCCAGCTCACACCGACGCCCTCATCGTCGATCCGCGGGCGAGTCGGTTGGTCATGCGCGGACGCGAGATGGACGGCTGGCTGCGGATCAACATCGATGCGTACGCCACCGACGACGAGCTTCGAGGAGTGGATCAGGCACGGTGTCGACTACGCCAGGTCGCTGCCACCGAAGTGATCGAAAGCGAAAATAGCCAGTCGGGGATCCGTGTTACGTGCGAATTTCCTTGCGGCGGCCGCGCGGGTGGTCCGTGCTCCCTGCTCGCTGTGTGGGCCGAGGGTTATCGGGCACCGCGTCGCGTCACGATCGAATTCTCATGTCGGTGGTTGAGCGTCGGGGTCCGAGGTCGGGGTGGTGTCGTCGCGGTTGAAGGCTTCGAAGGCCGCTCCGGCGGTGTCGAAGTAGGCGTCTGTACCGACTGCGGTGGTGATTCCGTAGCGGTCCAGTTGAGCGCGGACCGGTTCGATGATGTTGGAAAGTATCAGGCGGGTGCCGTGGGCGTGTTGTTGTTGGTGAACGCGGATTAGGACAGAGGCGGCGGTGTAGTCCACGTCGCCGATGGCCGCGCCGTCCAGGCACAGCCAGGCCGGCGGGTCGGCGTGCTGGGTCAGGGTGGTGATGTCGGCGGCGAGCCGGGAGGCGTTGGCGAAGTAGAGGCTGGTGCCGAAGCGGTAAATGACCAGCCCATCGGTGGTGCGTATGCCCGCGGCGACGGGTTGCGACTGCCAGTGTCCTGCCTTTGATTTCACCAGCACGCTGCTGCGCGGGTCGTAGCTGTGGCGCAGGTGGTCGATGATGGAGGCCACGACGGCCAGCAGCACGCCCTGCTCCACACCGATGAACACCACGCCGGCCGCGGTGAGTGCCGCGACGAGGAACTCCTCACGCCGCACGGTATAGATGCGGCACATCCCGGCCACGTCGATCAGTTCGATGCCGATGAGGAACACCACGGTGGCCAAGACGGCAATCGGCAGGTAGGCCAGTGGCCCGGTGAGTATCAGCACGACCAGCAGCACGACCACGGCAGCGGTCAGCTGGGAGAGTTGGCTGCGGCCTCCGGCGCCATCGACCATCTGAGTTTTGGTGGGGCTGCCATTGACGACGAAGGTGCCGGTGAACGCGGCGGAGAGGTTGGCGCCGGCCAGGCCGACCAGGTCGCGATCCTCGTTGACGGTCTCGTCGTAGTTGGCCGCGTAGGCCCGAGATGTTGCAGCGCTTTGAGCCACGATCACCACGAACATCGACACCGCGGTGGGCAGCAGCCGGCTGAGGTCGCCTAGAGCGAGGCTCGGGGTGCTCAGGTGCGGAAGCCCGGATGGGACCACGCCCAGCAGATCTACCCTGTATCCGGCCAGGTTCACGA
>DASUII010000129.1:0-5248 GCA_036279835.1 Pseudonocardiaceae bacterium | reverse complement strand
GGCCAAGGAGTCGCGGACGTCCGCGGCCACACTGCACCGCATGTACCCGCGGATCGACGAGTGGCGCAAGGTCCGCGCCGCCGCCGACCCCGACGGGATCTTCGCCTCTGACCTCTCCAGGAGACTCGAACTGTGATCGATGCTGTCGGCAACCCCCAGTCCCTGCTGCTGCTAGGCGGCACCTCCGAAATCGCGCTGGCCACCGCGGAGCACTATGCCTCCCGTCGCCCCCTGCGGGTGATCCTGGCCGCCCGCCCGTCGCCGCGGCTGGACGCCGCCGCGGGACGGCTGGGCAGCGTCGGCGCCACGGTGACGACGCTGCCCTTCGACGCGTCCGACACCGCATCGCACGCCGCGACGATCGAGAAAGCCTTCGCCGACGGCGACATCGACCTCACCCTGGTCGCCTTCGGGTTGCTCGGTGATCAGGAGAAGGCCTGGACCGATCACGCCACCGCCGTCGAGCTCGCGCAGGTCAACTACGTAGGTGCCGTGTCGGTCGGGGTGCTGCTCGCCGATGCGCTGCAACGGCAAGGTCACGGCGCGCTGGTCGCGCTGTCGTCGGCCGCCGCCGAACGGCCCCGGCGGTCGAACTTCGCCTACGGTGCCAGCAAGGCCGGCTTGGACGCCTTCTACACCGGTCTCACCGAGGCGCTGCGCCCCGCCGGTATTAAGGTCTCGGTGATCCGACCGGGCTTCGTGCACACCAAGATGACCGCAGGCATGAAAGCCGCACCACTGTCGGTCACTCCCGAGCAGGTCGCCGAGGTCATCGTCGACGCCGTCGCGAACGGCCGCGAGCAAGCCTGGGCCCCCGCCCCCATGCGCCACGTCATGTCCGTCCTGCGCCACGTCCCCCGCCCCATCTTCCGCCGCCTCCCCATCTGATCGGTGTCGTGAACTCGACAGCGCCGACGCATAAACGCACGAAAACCGTCGGTAATGTCGAGTTCACGACACGGAGCGGCGGGAGCGGCGCGCGATGGCCTCGCGGACTTGGGCGGCTGTAGCGTCTGGGGTGCGGAGGATGTCTGGTGAGGTGAAGCGGAGTACTGACCAGCCGCAGGCGTCCAGCTTGTTGAGGCGGCGGGCATCAGACTGCTGCTGCCAGGCGGTGAGGTGACCCCGGCCGTCGTACTCCATCGCCAGCTTCAGCAGTGGGTACGCCATGTCCAGGCGGGCGACGAACTCCCCGAGTGCCGTGTACACGGTGTACTGCAGTTCAGGACGCGGCAGGCCGCGCAGCACGAGCACGAGCCGCGAGCGGGTCTCCATGGGCGATTCGGCTCGGGGGTCGGACAGGTCGATCACCCCCGGCACGCGACGCCGCCAACGCGCCCGCGGGTACCGACCCTGGATTCGTAGCACGGTCGCCGGGGTGAACCGCCCAACGCTGGCCAGCGCGTCCATCGCCACCACCGCCTCGGCCGTGGGCAACCACCGGGCCAAGTCCCACGCCGTCCGCAGCGCTGTCGTGACGGGTCCGCCGCCGCAGTCGCCGATCTCGTCGTTCGCGAGCAGATCACGGTGGATAGTGAGCCCCGGTTGTTCCCGGAAGTCACCGCCAGGCACCGTTAGCTCGGCGTTCGCCTCCGCTGGCGCGCAACCCGCCCCGAGCAGTTCGGCGGCCGAGTAACCGGACAGTACGCACTGCCCCGGAACGAGCAGCAGCGCCGCCTGCGATCGGGTGGCGAGGTCAGTCGGTACGTCGGCGAGCAGGTAGATGTCGGGGAACAGCCGCCGGTACCGGGGGCCGCGAAGCGCCCGCTCGGTGAGCAGCCCGCGCTGCACAGCGCCGGATCCCCGGAATGGCGTAGCGCCGAGGGTCAGTTCATCGATCACACCTCAGACCCTGCACCACACCCCCGTCGAAACACTCCCAGGCGCCCGCTAGCAGGCCAACCTATCCACACCCACCGCACCATCCACAGGCAGCACCAAGAACGTCGGTGGTGTCGAGCTCACGGACAAAACCGACGTGCGAGCGCACGAAAAAGGTCGGTGGTGTCGAGTTCACGACACGCGAGGTTAGAAGTAGACGGCGGCGATGAGGGTGAAGACTAGGGCGGCGCCGAGGACTTGGAGGGTTCGGTCACCTAGGGCGATCTCTTCGGGTTCGCCGCCGTTGCCGCCGTCGACATCTACGGCGTAGCGCAGGATGGCTATCACGAAGGGAACCAGGGAGATCACCGGCCAGCGCGAGTGGTTGGTCTGGCTGAGCTGAAACGCCCACGAACCGTAGGTCATGATCACGCCGGTGGCCGAGAGAGTCCACACGAAGCGCAGGTAGGAAGCGGTGTAGCGCTCCAGCGACTTGCGGATCTTCGCGCCGGTCCGCTCAGCGAGCCGGATCTCGGCATAGCGCTTACCGGCCACCATGAACAGTGATCCGAATGCAGTGGTCAGCAGGAACCACTGGGACAGTGCGATCCCCGCGGCGGCGCCGCCCGCGATCGCCCGCAGCAGAAAGCCGGACGCGACGATGGAGATGTCCACCACCGGCTGGTGCTTGAGCCAGAAGCAGTAGGACAGCTGCACCGCGATGTAAACCACGGTGACCAGGACCAGGTCGGTCGACGCCAGGAAAGACACCCCGATCGCCGCCACGAACAGCACGGCTGCGACGGCCAGGGCCAGCCGCGGTGGCACCACCCCGGCAGCGATCGGCCGGTTGCACTTGATCGGGTGCGCGCGGTCGGCCTCGACGTCCTGGACATCGTTGACCAGGTACACCCCGGACGCGGCGAGCGAGAACGCGATACACGCGATCCCGACGGCGATGACAACGGGCAGGTGGAAGATGGTGCCGCCGGCGAACGGCGCGGCCAGCACCAGGACGTTCTTCACCCACTGCCGGGGCCGCATGGTGCGGACCAGCCCGAGCAGCGCGTTGTCTGCCCTGGTCGGAAGCCGCGGCGCGGTGGTGGTCATCGCCGTCCTCTCGAAAGTAGCCGCCGTCGCATCCCGGCACCGATGGCTGCGCCCAGCGCCGAGCCCACCAGCACGTCACTCGGGTAGTGCACGCCCAGCACCAGTCTGCTGATCAGCATCGGTGCCACCATCACCGGGGTCAGTCGGCGGCGTAGCAGGCCGCCGTAGAGCACCGCTGCTGCGGTGGTCGACGCCGCGTGCGAGGACGGGAAGGACAGCTGACTCGGCGTGGCGGCCAGCACTTCAACGGATGGATCAACCGGGCGTTGCCGGCGTACCACCCGCTTCACCGCGATCGAGGTGCCGTGCGCCACGGCGACTGTCGCCGCGGAGACCAGCCAGTCCCGCCGGCGCCGCCGGTCGACCAGCGCGCCCAGCGCGCCCAGCGCCAACCAGCCCAGGGCGTGTTCGCCGAAGTAGGACAGCCCGCGGGCCGCGGTCACGACCGGAGGTATCCCGATCCTGCGCTGCACTGCTGACAGCAGTGCGATCTCCTGATGGTCTGTGGTGGATCGTCGTTGCAGCATCACGCGTCGAATACCCTTTTCCAGCCGGTCCGGTCAGTAAGCCCCGGTGCGGCGTCGCGGTAGCGCTTGCGCAGCCGGGGGAAGTCCCGGGCGAGTTCCCGGTGCAGCGCCACCGAGCGGGCCAGCATCGAGCGAAACGCCTGGGGGTCACGCTTGCGGTAGGTGACGCCACGGCCGTCCGCGGTGGACACGGTCACCCCGTCCAGCCCGGAGAGCACGAACCACCGGGCGTCGGCCCGGGCCAGCGACAACTGCGGGCGGTGCTGGGCCTGGGCATCGACCGGGCGCAGCTGATGCGCCAAGCGCTTGAGCAGGGTCGCCCCGATGGTCACCGGGTTGGTGGGGGGTTTGAGCATCCGCTGCGCCGCAACCGTCCCGGCGGCTGGCAGTGGCAGCTCTTGGGAGTCCACCACCTGGCCGTCGGTGAACTCCGCGCAGCGGGCCCGGACCTCACCCAGCGCCGTGGGTAGCTTGTCGAACAGCGCTTCCGGTCCGGCCAGGAAGTCCCGGATCGCCATTTCCTGCAGCGCCAGCGTGGAGTACTCCATCGCCAGGGCGTGTTTCAGGGCGTGTTTGAGGCTGTCGGCGAACATCGCCGTGGGTCGCTCCTCGGTGCCGTGCAGCGCCGCGCCGACCAGCCGGTTGCGCAGGTGGAAATAAGCCTGCCAGTCGGTGGCGTCGTCCTTGTCGGCGAAGGACATGTGCCAGATCGCCACGCCGGGCACGGTCGCGGTGGGGTAGCCGGCGTCGCGGGCCCGCAGGCCGTACTCGACGTCGTCCCACTTGATGAACAGCGGCAGCGGCAGCCCGATGTCCTCGGCGATGGTGCGCGGGATCAGGCACATCCACCAGGCGTTGTAGTCGACGTCGGTGCGCCGGTGCATCCAGGCGGTCTGGCGCAGCGAGTGCTGGGCGAAGTCGTGGTCGTACTCGGTGCCCGGCGCCTTGTTCCACCGCATCCGTTGCCGGTCGACGATCTCACCCCAGGCGTGCAGCCGGGAACGGGCCTGGGCCTGCAGCATCTGGCCGCCGACCAGCATCGGCCGGCGGGCGAACCGGGAGAACGCCACCGCGCGCAGGATCGAGTCGGGTTCTAAGACGATGTCGTCGTCCATGTAGAGGATCTGCTCGCAGTCAGTGTTCTCCAGCGCCTCGTACATCACCCGCGCGTACCCGCCGGAGCCGCCGATGTTGGGCTGGTCGATGATCCGCAGCCGGTCACCCAAAACAGCCTGCGCTTGCGCGAAACCGTCCTGGTCGCGGACCTTGTTGGCACCTTGGTCGGGGATCACCACCGCGGTGACGATGGATCGGACCAGCTCGTCGGAGCCGATCGCGCGCAGAGTGGCCACGCAGTCGGTCGGGCGGTTGAAGGTGGGCATCCCGATGGTCACCGCGGCGCGCCCGGGCGCCTCGATCGGCGCGTGCCAGCCGCCGGAGTGCACGATCAGCTCCGAGTCCTCGGTGGACAGGTCGAACCAGTACCAGCCGCCGTCCTCGAACGGGGTCAGGTCCAGCTCGATGTCGAGCTGGTGGCGCCCCTCGACCAGTTCGCCGTGGGTGTGGATGACCGTGGCGTCAGCCTTGGATCGGTAGACATCGACCCGGCCGGCGCCCTCGACGTCCAGGCGCAGCCGCACGGTGCGCACCGCGGTCCAGCGCCGCCAGTAGCTGGCCGGGAAGGCGTTGAAGTACGCCGCGAAGGACACCTCGGTCTGCTCGGGCACTGCCACGCTGGTGCGCGACAGCGCGCGCGCCCGCCGAGCGTTGGGGTTGGCCAGGGTGATTTC
>DASUII010000128.1:0-2413 GCA_036279835.1 Pseudonocardiaceae bacterium | reverse complement strand
CGGGCCAACGCCAGGCGCTGGCGTTGGCCGCCGGACAGCAGCCGTCCACGTTGCCCGATGCGGGTGTCGTAGCCGTCGGGCATGGCGCTGATGAAGCCGTGTGCGTCCGCGGCCACGGCGGCGGCCACCAGCTCAGCCTCGGTGGCGGTGGGATTACCCCACAGGATGTTGTCCCGGATGGTCCCGTCGAACACCAACGTCTCCTGCAGGACCGCCGAGACGTTGCGGCGCAGCGTGGCCAGTGGCAGGTCACGCAGGTTGCACCCGTCGAGGCTGATCCGCCCGGCGCTGGGATCATAGAATCGCAGCATCAGCTTGCTCAGCGTGGACTTGCCGGCCCCGCTCGCACCAACGATGGCAACGGTCTGCCCCGGGGCGACCGCAAATGTGATCTTCTTCAGCGCGAGGCGATCGGCGCCAGGGTAGGCGAAGGTCACCGCGTCGAAGTTCACCCAGCCCTGGGCCTTACTCCCTTGGCCACCGGGCCAGCTACGCGGCTTGACGGGCTCGCGGACGTCGGGTTGTTGGCTGAGCAGGTCGATGATGCGTTCGGCGCTGGCACTGGCCGCGTACATGGTGTTGGACAGCCGACCAGCCCCCCTAATCGGGCTGTAGAGCCTGCTGAGGTAGGTCACGAACACCACCAGTCCACCAACGGTGATCTGATTGTGCGCCAGCGCCCACACGCCCACTCCGAGGACCAGCACGACAGCCATGGTCTCGAGCAGCTCGGTCAGCGGTCGGTACAGCGCGCGCAGTCGCGTGGCGGCCATCTCGGCAGTGAACCGGCCGAGGTTTTCGCGGTGGAAGCGCTCGGTCTCAGCGTCGTGGCGATCGTAGGCCTGCACCAGGGCGACGTTGGCCAGGGTCTCCTCAGCGGCTGCGGTGACCGATCCCGACCGACGTCGCTGCTCCCGGGAGGCTTTCTTGATCCGCGCCGAGAAATACCGTGCGATCGCCAAGAACGCCGGCGCGGCGACCATCGCCGCCAGCGCGAGGTGCCAGTTGAGGTAGAACAACGCACCGGTGAACAGCACGATCTCAAAGGCGTAGGACAGCGTGCTGGTGACGCCGGAGAGCACCAGCGCCTCGATCGAGTCGATGTCCCCGGTCAGCCGGGACAGCGTGTCGCCCAGCTGGCGGCGGTCGAAGAAGTCCACCGACAGCCGGTGCAGGTGATCGAACAGCCGGGTCCGCAGGTCCAGGACGAACCGCTCCCCCAGCCAGGCGGACAGCAGCTCATCGGAGAACGAGGCGAGCCCCTGGGCCAGGCCGATCCCGAGGTAACCGGCTGCGATCGCGGGGAAGGCTTGGAAGTTGCGCGGGATCAACACGTCGTCGATCAGCAGCTTGAACATCCAGACCTGCGCGGTGTCCAAGAACGGTCCGACGGCGACCAGTAGCAAACTAGCCAGCAAGCGACCCCGGTATGGGCGGGTGGCGGGCCAAAACCAGCGGAAAATAACCCGGATCCCAGCGGTGGGGGTAGCCGCCACCGACCCCTTCGCCTGAACCGCCGATGAGCTCCCTCCGGGGTGCTCCTCCCGCCGCTTCGTCACTGAAGCCAGTCCTCCCTACACGACGGCTGGGGCCTCACCCCAGCGTTTGTGAGGCGAGGCCCCTGCCGTTCACATCATGCCGTTACCGCTGAGTAGCCCCTAGTCGCAGCGGCGGCCACTGCGGCTGCGACGACGGCGGCCACTGTGCTCGTGGCGACGGCGGCCGCCACTGTGGTGCTCCCCGTGTCCACAGAGGGCGCGGTCGAATGACTTGAAGTAGCCAGTCACGACTTCATCTCCCATTCATGATCAGCGATGGTCTTGTCAACCACCTGTACGAAAGATGTTCGTTTAACGCGCCGGTAACGTTACACACAATCATCAGCCGGTTACTTGACTGTCCGCGCACGGATGGCACGCTGCGGCGACTCCGGGCAGTGCGCACCACCAGCCGCCGCGCCTCGACGCACGCCAGCGCACCCACCGCGCGCCCGATCGCCGTGTTGGTGCCTGGACTACGACGACCGACGTGCACAATGGAGCCAGATGTGCGCCGCGACCTCCCGGATCGCGCTTTCCACCTGACATCTACCACCGATGAGGAGCGATGGCCGACCACGAACCCATGATGGACGGGGGGTGCGCCGACCCGGCGCTGTCCCAGGAACTTCGAGATGCGCTCACCCTGCTGCGTGAGCACAGCGACGACGAAGTCTTCCGCACCCTGGTCGATGACGTGCTGACCGGTCGGTGCAGCCTGGTCGAGGCGTCGAGCACGGCGGCGTTCAGCAACGTCGTGTTCGCGAGTATCGCGCAGGAGTTCCACCAGCTGACCGCAGAGGAGAAGGCGCGTCTCGCCACCCAAGCCGGGTCATCCGAAGATGAACCAACGGCCTGCGGCTCGCCCTGCGCCA
>DASUII010000127.1:0-10909 GCA_036279835.1 Pseudonocardiaceae bacterium | reverse complement strand
AGCAGCTGCCCGACCAACGACGGCGACAGCGGGACAAGCGCCGGTTCCGCACTCGCCGGCATGGCAGCCAGCGTGCCTCCCGCGATCAGCCCGCTGACCAGCAGACCGGTCAGCAAACCCCGTCGACTCATGAACCCTCCCCTTGTTTGGCGCGTCAGGACGCACTGTATGAGTGAACACGTAGCGCGAACAACCGTCAACGCTATGCAACCATATGCCGCGCCTGATCGGCCTGCTATGAACCAGACGCTTGTGCGAGGGTTCGGTTGCGCCCAGCCCGGGTCGCGCCCATCACGTGCGCCGGGTAGCCGAGCGGGAACGAGGATTAACAGCCGCGTCGTGAGCGAACAGCGCCACTGTCAGAGTGCTTCGCGATGGCACAGCGGGTGGGCGCCCTGCAGTAAAGCATCAATTTGCTCAGCAGCGCCCGGTAGGCCGAACCATGCCCCCTGACCCGTGTCGCACCCCGCCGCCTGGAAACGCTCACACTGCGCGAGAGTCTCGACACCCTCTGCGGTAACGGTCAGGTCCAGTGCGTGTGCCAGATCGACCAGTGCCCGCACGATCCGCTGGTCCACCCTATTGCAGGGGGATTGCAGCCCCGCAGCGAAGGAGCCGGCCAGCTTGAGCTCACGCAGTGGTAACCGGCGCAGATCCGGAAGGTTCCAATAACCGTCGCCGAAGTCGTCAAGGGCGATACGTACTCCCATGCCGTGCAGCTTGGTCAGCATCGTGAGCGGACCCGCGTCGTCGCCCAGCAGTGACTGCTCGGTGAGCTCTAGCTGAAGGCTGGACGGGTCGAGCTCATTGTCGGCGAGAACCTGTATGACGTCGGCCACCAGGCTCGGCTCGTGCAGCTGCCGGGGCGCGAGGTTGACACTGACCAACGGCGCCGCATCACCGAACGCGTCACGCCAGGCTTTGGCCTGCTCACACGCCCGGGCCAAGACCCAATGCCCGAGCTGCACGATCGATCCGGATTCCTCCGCGAGGCGAATGAAACGTTCGGGCCCGAGCACGCCGAGAGTCGGGTGTCGCCAGCGCACCAGGGCCTCGACCGCCCGTAGCGTGCCTTGCCCCAGATCGACCAGTGGCTGGTACACAACAAAGAACTCGCCGCGCGCCACCGCGGCCACCATCGTTGCCGACAGTGTGAAGTCGGCGACCTCGCTAGCGTTGCGATGCTGGTCGAACATCGCGTAGCGACCTTTACCGCCAGCTTTCGCCTGGTACATGGTGATGTCAGCGGCCTGAATGAGGTCGGCCGGGTTAGTGTCGGCCACCGGCCGCTCGACGACGCCGATGCTCGTTCGCACGGTCAGCGCGTGATCGCCGACTCGAACTGGCGCCGCCAAGGCGGACAGGATTCTATCGGCCAGTACGGCCATGTCCGCTTCGCCACCGGTGTCCTCAACGATGATCAGGAATTCGTCCCCGCCCATCCGGGCTACCAGCTGGCCGGGACCGCAGCAACGGGTCAGCCGGGACGCGACAGTTTTCAGCAACTGATCGCCGACGTCATGCCCGAGGCTGTCGTTGACCACCTTGAACCCATCAAGATCGAGGAAGCAAAGTCCAACCCGGCGTTGGCTCGCCGGCCCAGCGAATACCTGATCCAGCCGTTCAGTGACCATCTGCCGGTTGGCCAGCGCTGTCAGTGGGTCGTGGTAAGCCTGGTACTGCAATTTCGCCTGCAGGCGACGCCGTTCGGACACGTCCTCCAGCAGCGCCACCTGGTAAGTGGGCGCGCCGCCCTCGTCGCGGACCAATGACACCGTCAGGTCAGTCCAGATCTCACCGCCGTCGCGACGGTTGAAGCGCTTCTCCATGCGGAAGTGGTCGCGTTCACCGCGAACCAGCTCCCCGTACACTTCCCACACGCTGGCGGCGTCTTCTGGGTGGGCCATCGAGCTGACATTGAGCCGCGTGAACTCCTCACGGGTGTAGCCGAACATCTCCTGCAGTGCAGGATTGGCGTCGGTGATGTTGCCTTCCAGGTCACCGATGCCGATGCCCAGCTTCGCCTCGGTGAACATCGCCCGGAACTTCGCCTCGCTGGCCGCCAGCGCCTGTTCAGCCTGCCGGCGCGCGCGCAAACCGGCGCGATAGATTGCGTCCTGCTCGTCGAGGCTGCGTTCGCGCAACGCACTGGCGTACCCAGCGGCCAGGCTGCCCACAAGCTGAGCAACCCGGCCGGCCACATCGACTCCTGGCGGAGCGGGAGTCGACAGACAGGGCAACCATTCGGCGATCAGCGCAAGGGTCTCTTTGAGGGTCTCAGTGCCGGTGAAATGCTTTTCGACCATGGCGACGCCCACGTCGCGCCCCACCGACGGGTCGAACTCAGCCGCCAGGAAACCCTCGACCAACTGGTGTGTGAGCTCAAGCAAGTGCCTCGCCAGCATCCGGCGTCCCATCGCCACGTAGCTCGTGCCGACGATCGCCTCGGTCCAACGCTGGGCGAAGACCTCGCAGTCCGCGTGATTCATCCGCATCGGCCTACCGCGGCGAAGCCGGTGAACCGCTCGGGATGGTCATCAACGTCGGCCGGCGAGTCCGGCCGCCACAGCGGCAGGAACACCACTCCTGGGGTCACCAGGTCGAACCCGTCAAGCAACGCTTCGACCTCCAGGCGCGAGCGCATGGTCAACGGTGCGCCAGCACGCCGGTAGAGGTCGGTGTGCGAGTCGGCCTGATCGGGGCGGCCCTCGTGAGTGGCGTGCGATAGAACGAGATGACTTCCCGGCGGCATCATCTTGCGGTACTGACCAACGATGCTCGCCGGACCAGCCTCATCCGGTACGAAATGCAGCATCGCCACCATGAGCACGCCGATCGGCTGGGTCGGATCGAGCAGCCGCCTGGTCCGTGGGTTATCGAAGATCGCCGTCACGTCGCGCAGGTCAGCCTGGACGACGTCCGCGTACTGATTTCCGGCCAGGATGGCTCGGCTGTGAGCGGCAGCCACCGGGTCGACGTCGACGTAGACCACTCGAGCCTCGGGTGCGGCAGTCTGGGCGACCTCGTGCACATTGCCCTCGGTGGGGATCCCCGATCCGATGTCCAGAAATTGGGTAATGCCCTGGCTGACAAGGTAGCGCACCGAGCGACGCAGGAACGCCCGATTAGCCTGCATGATCAAGGGCAGCTCCGGCCACAGCTCCATTGCCTGACGCGCCATCTGCCGGTCCACGGCGAAATTGTGTGAGCCGCCGAGGTAGTAGTCGTAGACTCGGGCCGGGCTGGCATGCTCTATGTCCACGTCGTCCGACGCCCAGCTCGAACGTTCCATCCGGAACCCTCCTACGAGTGTCGGACAACCGATGCAGCCGTAACAGCTACCGACCGCAGATCCGGACCTACCCTCCGAGATCTCAATAACAGAGTGGAAACGCCTAGTGCAAGGCCGCGGGCACACGCCGTTGGCTCTTTCCTTAATACTGGCTCCGTGGTGAACGGCAGATGTACAGCGGAGGAAGATCGAGTTGTGGTAGCTGACGGTCGATGAGCGAGTCGGCGAAGCGGCGGGCGGCGGTGCTGGGCTCACCCATCAGGCATTCGCTGTCGCCGACGCTGCACCGTGCTGCCTACACCGCGCTGGGCCTGACCGGGTGGTGTTACGACGCGGTGGAGTGCGACGAGGCGGCGCTGCCCGGCTTCGTTGAGCGGCTCGGTTCGGAATGGGCCGGGCTGTCTCTGACGATGCCACTGAAACGGGTGGCGTTGACCGTGGCCGATGAGGTATCCGCACTGGCCCACGCCGTCGGCGCGGCGAACACCCTGATATTGGGACAGCCAGGTGCGCCGCATCGAGCTGAGAACACCGATGTAGCGGGTATTCTCGCCGCGCTACGCGAAGCGGGAGTCGACCGGGTCAGCGCCGCGGTGGTGCTGGGAGCCGGCGGCACCGCCCAAGCGGCGCTTGCCGCGCTACGCGAGCTGGGGGAAACCGCGCCGACCGTGCTGGTGCGGAACTCGGCCGCAACGACGGATCTCCGCGCCGCAGCCGATCGGCTCGGTGTCACGCCGGTCATCTCCGGCGACCTGCTCGACGGCGCCATCCCCGAGGCTGACGTCGTCCTCTCCACCCTACCGCCGGGCGCCGCCGACGCGCTGAACCGTCAGCAGTGGGTGAGCAGGCCGGTGGTGCTCGACGTCGTCTATACGCCGTGGCCCACCCCGCTGGCCAGGTCCGCGATCACCGCGGGCTGTACAACCGTCAGCGGTCTCGCGGTGCTGCTGCACCAAGCCGTTGCCCAGTGCGAGCTGATGACCGGTTGCCCCGCGCCAACCGCCCAGATGCGGGCAGCCCTCGACGCTGCAGTCGCCCGGTAACCCGGCCGATGCGCTTCATCACCGACGCCACCCGCCGGGCCGAGCGGAAACTGATCAACTAGTGTGTCCCGCGTGACGCCACCACACTCAACCCCATGGCGACTCCAACTTCGACGTATCGGTTGCAGTTCGGCTGCTGCCTGACCTTCGCCGATGCCGTTGCGGTGGTTCCCTACCTTGCGTCGCTGGGCGTGGGCTCGGTCTACGCCTCACCGCTACTGACCGCGATGCCGGAATCAGCACACGGGTATGACGTGGCCGACCCACGCCGGACATCTGATGTGATCGGCGGCGAATCCGGCCGGCGCGCATTGGTAGCAGCCGCTCGCGAGCACGGGTTGGCGCTGGTGGTGGATATCGTGCCCAATCACCTCGGCGTAGCTGACCCGCAAGCCAACCCCGCCTGGTGGGATGTGCTGCGGTACGGGCCGTCGTCGCGCTTCACTCGGTGGTTCGACATCACCGGCTGGCCACTGCGTCTGCCCATCCTGGCAGATTCCGCTGATGCGCTGGCCGACTTGCGGCTGGATGGTGATGTGCTCCGCTACCACGAGCATGCTTTCCCGCTAGCGCCGGGCACGGCCGGCGGCACCCCGCAGCAAGTGCATGAGGCGCAGCACTACCGGCTGGTCTCCTGGCGGGCGGACGTGGGTTACCGCCGGTTCTTCGCGGTCAGCGACCTCGCGGCAGTGCGGGTGGAGGATCCGGAGGTGTTCGACGCCACTCACGGCGAGGTGTTGCGCTGGGTCGCTGAAGGCGAGGTCGCCGGCCTGCGCGTCGACCATCCGGACGGCCTGACCGATCCCGCCGGCTACCTGCACCGGCTCCGTGAGCACGCTCCCGACGCCTGGATCGTGGTAGAGAAGATCCTCGAACCGGGCGAGGAGCTGCCCGCGTCGTGGCCGGTGGCCGGCACTACCGGCTACGACGCGCTCGGCGAGGTCGACGGAGTACTGGTCGACCTCGCCGGAGAAGCGACGCTGACCGCCCTGGATACCGAACTGACCGGGGTCCAAACGGACTGGGCGCAGCTGGTGCACGATTGCAAGCTCGACGTGGCCACCGGCATGCTCGGCTCGGAGCTGCATCGCCTAGCCGCCCTAGCTCCCGACCTGATCGATGTACCCGATGCGCTGGCCGAGGTACTGGCGTACTTCCCGGTGTACCGCTCGTACCTGCCCGACTGTGGGGTCGAGCATCTGGATCAGGCGCTGACATCTGCCCGACAGCACCGTCCCGATCTGGTGCTGACGCTGGCGGCGCTGTCACCGCGGCTGCGGGATCCGAGCGACGAGCTCGCTGTTCGGTTCCAGCAGACCTCCGGGGCGGTGATGGCCAAAGGGGTTGAGGATACCGCCTACTATCGCTGGACTCGATTCATCACGCTCAATGAGGTAGGCGGAGATCCGGGCCGTTTCGCGCTCGACCTCGACGCCTTCCACGTCGCTTTGGCGCGTCGGGAGGAGCTCGCGCCGCAGGGGATGACCACACTGTCCACTCACGACACCAAGCGTTCCGCCGACGTACGAGCCCGACTGGCAGTGCTCGCCGAGCTGCCGGACTGGTGGGCCTGCGCGGTTCGCGGACTCACCCAATTGTCCGAGGCCGCAGGTGCCCCGGTGCCCGACCCGGCGCTGGGGCACCTCCTCTGGCAGACCCTGGTCGGGGCGTGGCCGCTGCCGCCGGACCGGCTACACGCCTACCTGCAGAAGGCAATGCGGGAGGCGCGGACCCGCACCAGCTGGACTGACCCGGATGAACAGTTCGAGGCCGCCATGCATGCCGTCGCTGATACTGCGCTGGACGACTGGGGGTTGCGCTCAGCAGTGGCCACCGTGGCGGGCCGGATCATCGCACCCGGTCGGTCGAACTCGCTATCCGCGGTGCTGGTGCAACTGGCGATGCCCGGAGTGCCGGACACCTACCAGGGCGGCGAGCTGTGGGACCTGTCCTTGGTGGATCCGGACAACCGCCGGCCGGTGGACTTCACCGCCCGCGTCGACCTGCTGGCGCGGATCGACCGCGGCTGGCTGCCCGACGTGGACGACTCGGGCGCGGCCAAGCTGCTCATAGTGTCCCGGGTTCTGCGCGCGCGCCGTGACCACCCCGAACGATTCACCGGCTACACCCCGCTGCGCGCCACCGGTGCCACCGCGTCACACGCCGTCGCGTTCGCTCGCAGAGGTGTCGTCGCGGTCGCTACCCGGCTACCCGTCGGGCTCACCGCCAGCGGTGGCTGGGGCGAGACTGCGCTGCCCCTGCCCGAGGGCTCCTGGACCGACGTATTCACCGGCTTCTCAGCGTCCAGCGAGGTTGCGCTGGCCGGCCTGCTCGCCCGCTACCCCGTCGCTCTGCTGCTGGCGGACTAATGCCTGGCGCCTTGATGCCTCATCGACTAGCACAAACCGGCTGCTGTGGTCATGGCCAGACAATGCGGCACAACCCTGACATGATCAGTGCTCATGGACTTCACGGTGTGGGCTCCGCTGCGGCAGCGGGTACGGGTCGTGGTGAACGGCGTCGAACACGAGATGACCCAGACGGCCGGCGGCTGGTGGTGCGGTCAGGTCGACGACGCCGGATCAGCAAGCGACTATGCGTTCCGGCTGGATGAGGAGGACACGCCGCTACCCGACCCTCGATCCCGGTGGCAGCCCCACGGAGTGCACGCGGCATCGCGGATCTATGACCACAGCGCGTTCGAATGGACCGATGGACGCTGGACCGGCCGGGCGCTGGCGGGCAGCGTGCTCTACGAGCTGCACATCGGGACGTTCACCCAGGACGGGACGTTCGACTCCGCGATCGAGCGTCTCGACTACCTCGCCGGGCTGGGCGTCGACCTGGTCGAGGTGATGCCGGTCAACGCCGTCGACGGATCCCGGAACTGGGGCTATGACGGAGTCGGCTGGTACGCCGTTACCGAGAACTATGGCGGACCCGACGCGTTCAAGCGTTTCGTGGACAGCTGCCATGGCCGCGGGCTCGGCGTGGTGCTCGACGTCGTGCACAACCACCTCGGCCCGTCCGGCGCATATCTGGACCGTTTCGGCCCGTACTTCGCCGGCAGCAACATCTGGGGTCCCACGCTCAATCTCGACGGCCCACACTCCGACGAGGTGCGCCGCTACGTCATCGACAACGCACTGGAGTGGTTGGCTGACTACCACCTCGACGGGCTGCGGCTCGACGCCGTGCACGCGCTGCGCGACACCCGGGCCACCCACCTGTTGGAGGAGCTGGCCACTGAGGTGGACATTCTCTCCACGCATCTGCGACGGCCGCTGTCACTGATCGCGGAATCCGACCTCAACAACCCGCAGCTGATCACACCGCAGATCGCGGGCGGCTACGGATTAACCGCACAGTGGGACGACGACATCCACCACTGCCTACACGCCACGCTGACCGGCGAGCGGCAGGGTTACTACGCCGACTTCGGCGCACTGCCCGACCTGGCCCGCACCCTTCGCGGGGCGTTCTTCCACGATGGACGTTGGTCGAGTTTTCGGCAACGCACCCACGGCCGTCCGGTGGACACCGCGCAGCTGCCCGGCTGGAGGTTCGTCACATACCTGCAGAACCACGACCAGGTGGGAAACCGCGCCACCGGCGACCGAATCTCGACCACCCTGTCCCCTGGCCTGCTCGCCTGCGGGGCGGCGCTGGTGCTGTGCTCCCCGTACACACCGATGATCTTCATGGGCGAGGAATGGGGTGCGGACACCCCATTCCTGTTCTTCTCGTCCATGCCCGATGGGGACCTGCGCGAGGCCATCCGACGGGGTCGCTATGCGGAGTTCGCCGAGCACGGCTGGGACGAGACGGATGTTCCCGACCCGAGCGACGAACAGACCTTCCGACGCTCCCAGCTGGACTGGTCCGAGCCTGGCTCCGAGCCACACGCCACTGTGCTGCGCGTCTACCGGGAGTTGATCGCGCTACGCCAGTGCCGTCCCGAGCTGTCCGATCCCCAGCTGGATACCCTGATCGTCGACGTCGACTCCGACACGCGCACGCTGATAATGCACCGCGGTGCATTACGGCTGGTGGTCAATTTGGGCGCGCAACCCGCCACTGTTGCGCTAGACGGGTCGCCCACCGAAATTCTGCTCGCGTCCGGAGATGCCGCCACAACGCGCGACAACGTGCAGTTGGGCGGCGAGTCCTTCGCTGTCGTTACCCTTGGGCTCAGCGGAAGAGTTTGCGGAGCACCGCCAGCACGATGAGCGCACCGAGGCCCATCAGCGAGTAGCGCACCGTCGGGTTGCCCAGGGTGGCTTCCACCTGCTCCTTGCCGGCGTCGATCAGGCGGGTGGGATCAGCCCTGGTACCGATCTCCTGCAGCGTTGCGGCCAGCGCATCGCGGGCCTTCTCGATGTCGCGTTCGATGGTGTCGGCGTCGCGGGCCATAGGGTCCTCCTCGCGGGGTGAGCGTCGGGCACACCGTAGCCACCGGTGTGCCCACGTGGCCACGGCACCCCACCCGCTGGGCGGTACCGTCCGACCTTGTGACCGACAACCTCCGGCTGTCCCCTGGCGACGCCGCGCCTGAGTTCACCTTGCCCGACGCCGACGGCAAGCCCGTCGCACTGTCGGACTACCGCGGCCAATCCATGCTGGTCTACTTCTATCCAGCGGCCAGCACCCCCGGCTGCACCAAGCAGGCCTGCGACTTCCGCGACAACCTCAACGAGCTCGACACAGCCGGGTTCGCTGTGCTCGGCATCTCTCCGGACCCGCCGGCGAAGCTGGCGAAGTTCCGCGACGCGCACGGCCTCACCTTCCCGTTGCTGTCCGACGTGGACCGCTCCGTACTCACCGCCTACAGCGCCTACGGTGAGAAACAGCTGTACGGCAAGACGGTCACCGGCGTCATTCGATCCACCTTCGTGATCGACCCGCAGGGCCGCATCGACAAGGCGCTGTACAACGTCCGCGCCACCGGCCACGTCGCCAAGCTGCGCAAAGACCTCGGCATCTGAGGCCGTATCCTGTCCCCTCGTCACCACAAGCCGGCGTAGCCCAACGGCAGAGGCACGGGTCCTAGGAACCCGCCAGTGTGGGTTCGAATCCCACCGCCGGCACTTAAGCCCATATGAGGACCTAGCTTAGTAGGCACGGTAAGACACGAGGCGAGGCATGATCACGGATCGATCAGTCCGCATGTGATGCCGGTGGAGTCCGAGTGAATTACAGACCCTGGCTCGGAGTATCTCGTGGCGCGGTGTGCCGGGCGTGGACCTCGCGCAGAGCGCGGATGTCCTGTACTGCCTTTCGGCCATCAGCGGACTGGATTGCCATCACCGCGATGTACTCGTCATCGGGAAGCTCGATGCGGGCCCAGGGTGCGCCGTCGGGGAAGGAGACCCGGAGCACCAGTTCCCACGGCACCATGCGGGTTGCGAGCAGGTTGCGCACCTCCACTCCGTCGGCGCCGGCGCGCACCCGGGGCCGCGCGAACAGCAACGCCGCTCCGGCGAGAAACAATCCCAGCACCACCATGGCCACCTGGTCGGAGAGCCGGAAATAGACGCCGGTGGACGTCCGCCGGAGCAGCGCTCCAACGACGGTAAACACCGCGACCAACAGCACCGCCGCGGCCACCGCGACACCGCGGGCCTTGCGGGGCCGGGCCTCGAACACTGTGGCGGTCATGGCGCGTCCCGCCGAGTCCGACGCAGTTCGCGCAGCACTAGGGCCGTCTGCAGCGCGGCAACGCAGGCTTGGAACCCCTTGTCCTCCGCGGAGGAGGGCAGCCCACAGCGGTCCAGAGCCTGTTCCTCGGTATCGCAGGTGAGTACGCCGTTGCCGATCGCGGTCCGCTCGTCCAACGCCACTCTGGTGAGTCCGGCGGTGAGCGCGTCGCAGACGTACTCGAAATGCGGGGTGCCGCCGCGGATCACCACTCCGAGCGCGAGGACGGCGTCGTGCTGGCGGGCCAGCTCCTGGCACACCACCGGCAGCTCGACCGCACCCGGCACCCGCACCACCGTCGGAGTCGGGATCCCCGCCTCGGAAGCCGCTGCGCTGGCCCGGTCCAGCAACGCGGTGGTGATGCGCTCATGCCAGCGAGTGGCGGCGATACCCAATCGCAGGTCTGCGCAGCGCGGTACCTCCAGCGCGGGTTGGCCGGTGCTGCTCATGGTCGCAACGCTCCAGTGGGGTCCAAGCCGTCGAGGTCGTGGCCCATCCGGTCACGTTTGGTGCGCAGGTAGCGCAGGTTTTCGGGGTTGGGTCGGATGGGCAGCGGGACCCTCCCGGTGATGGTCAGGCCGTAGCCCTCCAAGCCGGCTCGCTTGGCCGGGTTGTTGGTGAGTAACCGCATCGAGCGCACTCCCAGGTCCACCAGGATCTGCGCCCCGGTGCCGTAATCGCGAGAGTCGGCGGGCATGCCCAGAGCGAGGTTGGCGTCCACGGTGTCCGCGCCGGCGTCCTGCAGCTGGTAGGCCTGCAGTTTGTGCATCAACCCGATGCCGCGGCCCTCGTGACCCCGCACGTAGAGCACCACCCCGCGGCCTTCGGCGGCGACGGCGGCCATCGCGGCGTCCAACTGCGGCCCGCAGTCACAGCG
>DASUII010000126.1:0-10085 GCA_036279835.1 Pseudonocardiaceae bacterium | reverse complement strand
AACGCCCGGACCCATCCCGAACCCGGAAGCTAAGCCCTCCAGCGCCGATGGTACTGCACCCGCCAGGGTGTGGGAGAGTAGGACACCGCCGAACACAACCCCACAAAACAAAAAGGGGCCCCCACCCAAGGGGGCCCCTTTAGCTCTGTCAATGAGAGGATCCGCGACCGTGCCAGCCGGACCGAATCCGACCGGGGATGCGGACCAGACCGGTAGTCAGCACCGAAGCGGAGTGGCGCGGGGTCGTCCGGCAGAGCAGCGGACGCCGAGGCGGTCCGCCGACGGTGAGCGCACGGCTGGTCGGGGCGGCCGACCGCAGCACAGTCGGCGTGACGAAAATCGAGTTCAGGGAAGCGGCCGGCCGCCGGCGAAGGGCCGTGGTGACGCCCCGCAGGACGGTGAACCGGCGCGTCTGGAGCTTCCGGCGGATGCCGACAGTAGCGAGTTGGACCGGGATGTGCGTCAAGAACTGTTGACTCTTTCGAAGGGCCTTTCGGAGCTCGTGGCGAGGCATCTGGTGATGGTCGCGCGACTATTGGACGAGGACCCCGAGCGGGCCCTTGCGCATGCCCGTTTCGCGCGCAGTAAGGCAGGTCGGGTCGCCGCGGTTCGGGAAGTCGTGGGTCTGTGCGCCTATCACGCCGGAGAATGGTCCGAGGCGTTGGCGGAGCTGCGGGCAGCGCGACGGCTGGGCGCTGATACCGGGCGGCTGGCGGTGCTGGCGGACTGCGAACGAGCGTTGGGACGCCCGGAGCACGCCTTGGAGATCGCGCGGAGTCCAGAGGCTCAGCAGCTCGGCACGGAAGAATCCGTTGAGCTGCGGATAGTGGCTGCCGGGGCACGGCGCGACCTTGGACAGTTCGATGCTGCGGTGCTAGCCCTGCAAGGGCCGGACTTGGAGACGCCGGGAGACGAGCCGTGGCGGGCCAGGCTGCGGTACGCATACGCGGACAACCTGCTCGCTGCTGGTCGGGAGCAGGACGCGATCCGATGGTTCTTGGCTGCGGCCGAGGTCGACGTCGATGAGGCTACCGACGCCGCGGACCGGGCCGTCGAGCTCAGTGAGCGGCCGGCACCGGAGTGAGCGGTTCGCTGGACGGCTACGACGCGGTGTTGCTAGACCTCGATGGCACCGTGATCCGCGGAGCCGAGACTGTGCCGGAGGCGCCGGAAGTGGTCAACGAGTTGCGCCAGGCTGGATATGCGGTGCAGTTCGTCACTAACAACGCATCACGGACGCCCGAGGAGATCGCCCAGCACCTCACCGAGCTGGGCGTACCCACCGCTGCAGCGCACATCGTCACCAGCGGTCAGGCAGCGGGGGCCTTGCTGGCGGACCGGCTGTCGACCGACGCTGCTGTCCTGATCGTCGGCACCGACGCGTTGGCCGCGGAGGTGCGGTCGGTCGGACTCACGCCGGTGGCCGCCGCGTCGGAAGATCCAGTCGCGGTCGTACAGGGCCACTCGCCGGCAACTGGGTGGAACCGGCTGGCCGAAGCTTGCCTGGCGATCCGCGGTGGCGCGATGTGGGTCGCGTGCAACGTCGACCCCACGTTGCCCACCGAGCGGGGCCTGCTGCCCGGCAACGGCGCGATGGTGGCGGCGTTGCAGGTTGCCACCGACCGGGAGCCCACGGTCGCCGGCAAGCCGGCCCGGGCGCTACTAGATACCGCCATGGAGCGCGCTGGCGCACAGCGACCTCTGGTGGTCGGCGACCGCCTTGATACCGACATCGCCGGGTCTCGAGCCGCTGAGCTGGATTCGTTGCTGGTGCTGTCCGGGGTAGCCGACGCCGCCGCACTGCTTGCCGCGCCGCCACAGCACCGACCCAGTCACCTCGGCGCCGACCTTCGAGTGCTGCGGGAGTCTATTGAGCAGACGCGGATCCAGGCGCGGCCTGGCTGGCGCGTCGAGGTGGCCGACGGCAGTTTGCTGCTGCACAGCGAGGGGACGGCCAGCGATCCGTTGGACGCATTGCGGGCCCTATGCGCGGCCTGGTGGGTTGAGCACAGCGGGCAAGTGCAGGTGCGCGCCTGCGACGACACTGCCGCCGCGGCATTGGATCGCGTCGGCCTTAGTGCATCCAGGAGGTCGGCTAGATGACGTCACAACCACTGCCAGCCGCAGTCCAGAGCCCTGCTGGCGTCATCGAATCTCTCGGCGGCCTGCACGATCTCGACGACCTCCCGACCGCCGAGCACGTGGCGCGATTCACCGCCCTGCACAACGCGCTGACCGCAGCCCTGTCCAGCATCGACGACGTTTAGCGCCCGGATACTGGGCGGAGGGTTAGATGGGACGGAGGGTTGAGTGGGACGGAGGGTTGAGTGGGACGCAGGGCCCGGCTGGACGCGGAGCTGGTGCGGCGCGGTCTGGCCCGATCTCGCGTTCACGCCGCCGAGCTCGTCGCGCAGCGCCGCGTCAAGGTCGGTGGGCTGACGGCCACCAAGCCGGCCACCGGAGTCGACCTGGACACCCCCCTGCTGGTTGCGGCGAAGGAGAATGAACCGCACTGGGTGTCGCGGGGCGCACACAAGCTCCTTGGCGCGCTGGACGGCCTCATCTCCGGGGGACCGCCGGTAGCGGGTCGGCGTTGCTTGGACGCCGGTGCGTCCACCGGTGGCTTCACCGACGTGCTGCTGCATCGCGGAGCTCGGGAGGTGGTTGCGGTCGACGTGGGCTACGGGCAGCTCGCGTGGTCGTTACGCACTGACGAGCGGGTCCAGGTGCACGACCGGACTAACGTGCGCACGCTACAACCCGAGGACATCGGGGGCGCCGTCGATTTGACTGTGGCTGACCTGGCGTTCATCTCGCTGCGCTTGGCGCTACCCGCGTTGGTGGTCTGTACCAGGCCGGACGGCGACCTGCTACCGATGGTCAAACCCCAGTTCGAGGTCGGCCGCGGCCGACTGGGCGCCGGCGGCGTGGTCCGGGACCCGCTGCTGCGTGCCCGGGCCGTGCTCGACGTCCTGGCGGTCGCGGCCGACCTCGGGCTGTGCCTGGTCGACACCACCGCAAGCCCACTGCCTGGACCGTCGGGGAACGTCGAATACTTCCTGTGGCTGCGCCGTGGCGAGACCGATCCGATGCGCCCAGCTGAGGAGCTGGTGCACGCCGCCGTGCGGAGGGGACCGCAGTGAAGTTCGAACGCGAGTTCCTCCTGGTGTTGCACACCGGGCACGCGGAGAACCTGCGCACCGCCGAGAAAGTCGCGCACCGGCTGGCCAACGCGGGAATCGGGGTGCGGGTGCTCGCCGAGGAGACCACCCACCTCGATCCCGCGTTGCGTGACCAGCAGGTGCCCACCGGGCCGGAGGCGGCCGCCGGCGCGGATCTCGTGGTGGTTCTGGGCGGTGACGGCACCTTGCTGCGCGCCGCTGAACTGGCCCGGCCAAGCGGGGTTCCGCTGTTGGGCGTCAACCTCGGTCGGGTCGGTTTTCTCGCCGAGGCCGATCTCGACTCCCTTGACCAGACAGTGCGCGCCATCGTCGATGGCGCCTACTTCGTCGACGAGCGGATGACCGTCGACGTCACAGCCACACTCAACGGTTCCACACTCGCCCGCACCTGGGCGTTGAACGAGGCCAGCGTCGAGAAGAGCAGGCGCGAACGGATCCTTGACGTGGTGCTCGAGGTCGACCGCAGGCCGGTTTCCGGATTCGGGTGCGACGGCGTGCTCTGCGCCACCCCCACCGGATCCACCGCATACGCCTTCTCGGCAGGTGGACCCGTGGTGTGGCCGGACGTCGACGCGCTCGTGGTGGTCCCCAACAACGCACATGCGCTCTTCGCGCGTCCGCTGGTGGTGTCGCCGGACTCGGTGGTCGCGATGGAGACCGATCCGCAGGGGCACACCGCGGTGCTGTGCTGCGATGGGCGTCGAACCTTCGCGTTGCCGGCCGGCGCCCGGATCGAGGTGATCCGTGGAATCACCCCCATCCGGCTGGTGCGGCTGCACGATTGCCCGTTCACCGATCGGCTGGTACGCAAGTTCGAGCTGCCGGTACAGGGCTGGCGAGGTCCCCGATCAGGCTGATGGATGCTCTGATCCGTCAGGACCGATGAGTTCCGGGCTGCTGCGGCGTCAAAGTGGCGACATGGTTCGAGAGCATTGCGAAGGGAGCCACCATGCCCACCGAGACACCGCGCCCATCGGAGCGCCCTGCTGGATCGATCTGATGACCTCCGACACCGAGCGCAGCCGGGCATTCTACTGCGAGCTGTTCGGCTGGACGGCGGAGCAACCTGCCGAGGAGTTCGGCGGCTACGTCAACTTCGCCAAGGACGGCGTCCGGGTCGCCGGATGCATGGCCAGCCGCTCGGACGTAACGGATCTCTGGTCGGTGTATCTGACCACCGACGACACCAGGAATGCCGGGCAGCGTCTCCTAGCAACCACCCGAGCACACCGGCAGAGAGGGCAAAGCGATGCAGAAGATCACGCCATGCTTATGGTTCGACTCGCAGGGTGAAGAGGCGGCGAATTTCTACATCACCGTCTTCGACAACTCCAGGATCCTTGAGGTCGCTCGATACGGTGCGGCCGGTCCCGGGCCTGAAGGGACCGTCATGACGGTCTCCTTCGAGTTGGCTGGGCAGAAATTCGTAGCGTTGAATGGTGGACCGCACTTCACGTTCAACGAGGCCGTCTCGTTCCAGGTGAGCTGCGAGACGCAGGACGAGGTCGATTACTTCTGGAGAAAGCTTTCAGAGGGTGGCGAAGAAGGTCCGTGCGGCTGGTTGAAGGACAAGTACGGCGTATCCTGGCAGATCGTACCCACTGCCCTGGCTGAGCTGATAAGTGATCCCGATCCGGAGAAGGCGCAAGAGGCCATGAAAGCCATGCTCGGCATGCGCAAGATTGAGATCGAAACCCTGCAGCGCGTGGTAAATATGTAGGCCGCGACGGTGGCTCACGAGGTGCGCTAGGGTGCGGCCCGTGCTCACCGAGATGCGCATCGAGGGCCTCGGTGTGATCGACGAGGCCACCCTGGACCTGCACCCCGGCCTGACCGTGGTCACCGGTGAGACCGGCGCAGGCAAGACAATGGTCGTGACGGGCCTGCAACTGCTCGCTGGTGGACGGGCCGATGCCTCCCGGGTCAGGCGTGGCGCCGACCGCGCCATCGTGGAGGGTCGCTTCCGGCCGGCTCGGGGCAGCCCGGCCGCGGACCTGGCCAGCGAGGTGGGAGCCCGCACCGACGAGGACGGCAGCCTGATCGCCAGCCGCACCCTTAGCGTGGACGGCCGGTCCCGGGCCCATCTCGGTGGTCGCTCGGTCCCGGCGGGTGTGCTTGCTGAACTGGCTGACGGCATGCTCGCGGTCCACGGTCAAAACGACCAGCTCCGGCTTCTGCGTCCCGGTGAGCAACGAGCTGTGCTGGACCGCTTCGCCGGCGAGGTCGTGTTGGGGGCGCTGACCAGTTACCGGGGGATTCGGGAGCAGTGGCTGCGGTGCGGCGCTGAGCTGGCGACCCGGCGGGAGAACTCCCGGGAACTGGCCAGGGAAGCTGACCTGCTCGGCCACAGTCTCGCCGAGATCACCGCCGTCGACCCGCAACCCGGAGAGGACTCCGCATTGCTGGCCGAGGCTCGCCGGCTAGCTGACGTCGACCAGCTCAGGGACACCGCAGCCCTCGCGCAAGCCGCGGTGTGCGGCGCACCGGACTGCGATATCGACCAGCCGAGCGCGATCGACCTGGTAGGGCAGGCTCGCCGCCGGCTACAGGGAGAGAGTGACCCTGAGCTGCGGGCGCTCGGGGAACGCCTGGGAGAGGCCGCCGCGGTGCTCGGCGACGTCGCTGCCGAGCTCAGCGGGTACCTCGAGACGCTCAACGCCGACCCGGCCCGGTTGGAGCAGGTACTGGGCCGCCAAGCCGACCTCAAGCGGCTGACTCGTAAGTACGGTGCAGACGTCGACGGTGTGCTGGCCTGGGCACAGCAAGCCCACCAGCGCCTGGCCGGATTGGACACTTCGGAGGAGGCCATTGCTGCACTGGCGACCCGGCGCGCTGAACTGGCTACCGCGCTGGCTCGGCACGCCACCGCGCTCACCGCCGCCCGGACCGCGGCTGCCCGGACGCTCGGGGACGCTGTCACCGCTGAGTTCGCCGGGTTGGCAATGGGCCAGGCGCAGCTGTCCGTGGCGGTCACCCCGACCCTGGCCGCCGATGGTGACGAGGCCGCGCTCACCATCGCCGGGACGAGACTGCGGGCCGGCCCGGAGGGCGTCGACGAGGTGGAGCTGCGCCTGGCGGCGCACCCCGACGCCGGATGGCTGCCGGTGCACAAGGGTGCCTCTGGTGGAGAGCTGTCCCGGGTGATGCTGGCCCTGGAGGTGGTGTTGGCCGATGCGGACCCGGTACCGACGATGATCTTCGACGAGGTCGACGCTGGGGTGGGCGGGCGGGCCGCGGTAGAGATCGGGCGGCGGCTGGCCCGGCTTGCCCGCAGCCATCAGGTTGTGGTGGTGACCCACCTGGCCCAGGTCGCCGCCTATGCCGATCGACACCTCGTGGTGGACAAGGCGACCTACGCCACCGGATTGACCCGCAGCGGGGTTCGAGAGCTCGACGAGGTGGCCAGGGTAGGTGAGCTGGCCCGGATGCTGGCCGGACTGGACGACACCGACACCGGCCGCGCACACGCCGAAGAGCTGATCTTGTCCGCTACGGCGGACAAAGCTCGTGAGTGCGAAACAGTGTTATAGGACTGAATGCCACTCACGAGCCGTCCCTCGGCGCGCCTCCCCGACGAGGGACGGCATTTTTGCCACCATCACGAGCATGAAAATCGCCGGTCTGCTCAGCCGATCCGGCCGCGATCTTCCCGGGGTCACCGGGCTGGCCCGAGTGGATCGCCGCGCCGACGTGCTGGCGCGCCGGGTCGGCCCCGGCGACATCGCCGTATTCGATCAGGTCGATCTTGATCGCAGAACCGCCGACGCGCTGGTGGCTGCGGGCATCACCGCAGTGATCAATGCCGCACCGTCGATTTCCGGTCGGTTTCCGAATCTGGGTCCGGAGATACTCATCTCCGCGGGCATCGTACTGATTGACGGTGTTGGATCAGAGGTGCTGCGGATCAAAGAGGGCAGCCGGCTGCGCCTGCATGACGGCCGGGTGCATATCGGCGACACCGAGGTTGCCTGCGGGATTGAACAGACCGCCAACTCGATCGCGGATCTGATGATCGAGGCGAAATCCGGGCTGTCCGCGCAGCTTGAGGCGTTCTCCGCCAACACCATCGAGTTTCTTCGCCACGAGCGCGCGCTGATCATCGACCGGGTCGGTGTGCCCGATATCGAGGTCCCGATCCGCGGCCGGCAGGTGCTGGTCGTGGCCGCCGGCTACAACCACATCACCGACCTGGCCGCACTCAAGCACTTCATCCGGGAATACCACCCGGTGCTGATCGGCGTCGAGGCGGGTGCCGACGCGCTCCGCGCGGCTGGGCATAAGCCGCACCTCATTGTCGGTGACCCGTACCAAGTGCAGACCGACACGCTCAAATCAGCCCAAGAGGTCGTGGTTCCCGCGCAACCCGACGGTTACGCCCCGGGCCTTGAACGGATCCAGGATCTGGGGATCGGCGCGGTGACCTTCCCCGCGGTGAGCAATCCGGAGGATCTCGCCCTGCTGCTGGCCGAGGCGCACGGCGCCGAACTCGTCATTGCGGTCGGGTTCCAGGCCACCCTGCACGAGTTCCTCGACCGGGGTCGCTCCGGATCCAACCCGTCGACCTTCCTCACCCGCCTGCGGCTGGGGAGCAAACTGATCGACGGCCAGGCGGCCGCCGCCCTGTACCGCAGCCGTGTGTCGTCAGGCGCGGTGCTGTTCATGGTCCTTGCGGCGCTGACCGCGGTGATCGCGGCGTTGCTGGTCTCCGACATCGGTGGCGCCTACGGCGTCCTCGTCAGCGGTAACTGGAACGACGTCGTCTCCTGGGTCAAGGGATGGGTATAGACCGTGATCTCACTGCGGTACCACGTGATCTCCATCGCCGCCGTCTTCCTGGCGCTTGCGCTCGGGGTGGTGCTCGGCTCCACTGCTATCAGCGATCGATTACTGTCCGGCCTGAGCTCCAACCGGGATGACCTGGGTCGCCAGGTCAGCGATCTCCAAGCCGAGCGCAACGCACTGAATGCCCAATTGGCTAACGCAGACGTCTTCGGCGCGGCGGTCGGTCCGCGAATCGTTAGCGGCACGCTGCGTGGCCGATCCGTGGTGCTCGTGACCACAGCGGATGCTGCTCCAGCCGACCGCGATGCGCTGACCGGCCTATTGAGTAGCGCTGGCGCCACCGTTACCGGTGAGCTGCAGCTCACCGATGCGTTCACCGATCCCTCCCGGTCCGACCAACTCAGTGAGCTGTCCACCCGGTTGCTGCCGGCAGGGCTGCGGCTGCCTACCGCGTCGGACGCCGGGACGCTGGCCGGCGGGTTACTCGGCTCGCTGCTGCTGATCAACCCGAACAACGGCAAGGCGCAGGCCACCCCGGCTGAGACCACCGCCGTGCTCGCGGGGCTCGGTGACGGTGGTTTCGTCCACGCCGGTCCGCGGGTGCTGCCGGCTCAGCTCGTTGTTGTGCTCACCGGCGGCGCGAGTCTCGGTAACGGCAGCGGGGATCGGGCTGGGATCCTGGCCCGGTTCGCCACTCAGCTGGATCACGCCGGTGCCGGCGCGGTGCTCGCCGGTAGGTCGGGATCCGCCGACGGCAACGGCCCAATCGGAGTGGTGCGCGCCGACACCGCGGCGGCTTCGGTGTTGTCCACCGTCGACGACGTGAACACCGCGGCCGGCCGGGTGGTGAGCGTCTTGGCACTGGCCGAGCAGGCACAGGGACGGGCCGGGCGCTACGGTACCGGCGGCAACGCACAGGCCATGGTTCCTGCGATCCAAGGCTGACTGGCGAGGCGGTGCTTCGAGGCCACCCCCGGTAGTGTTACCGTGAGGTTCCGTGGTCGGCGGCGTGCCGCCAGCTGCATCGCAACCGGTCGAATCGAAGGGCCGGTCCGGACCACGGGAGAAGGTCTTGGTCAAGCCCGCCAGCCCAACCAGGTACCTGTTCGTCACCGGGGGCGTCGCCTCTTCACTGGGTAAGGGACTCACCGCGTCGAGCCTGGGCCAGCTGTTGACCGCCCGGCGGCTGCGGGTGACGATGCAAAAGCTGGACCCCTACCTCAATGTCGATCCAGGGACGATGAATCCGTTCCAGCATGGTGAGGTGTTCGTCACCGACGACGGCGCCGAAACCGATCTGGACATCGGCCACTACGAGCGGTTCCTGGACCGCAACCTCGGGCGTAAGGCCAATGTCACCACCGGCCAGGTTTACTCAGCGGTAATCGCCAAGGAGCGGCGAGGGGAGTACCTCGGCGACACCGTGCAGGTGATCCCGCACATCACCGACGAGATCAAGTCCCGGATCCTGGCAATGTCCGAGCCAGGTGACGATGATCGCCCACCGGACGTGGTGATCACCGAGATCGGTGGCACCGTCGGGGACATCGAGTCGCTGCCGTTCCTGGAGGCGGCCCGCCAGGTACGCCACGACGTCGGCCGGGACAACTGCTTTTTCCTGCACGTCTCCCTGGTGCCCTACCTCGCGCCGTCCGGTGAGCTGAAGACCAAGCCGACCCAGCACTCCGTCGCCACCCTGCGCAACATCGGTATCCAGCCCGACGCCGTGGTCTGCCGCGCCGACCGGGAGATCCCAGACGGGCTCAAGCGCAAGATCGCTCTGATGTCGGACGTGGATATCGACGGGGTGGTCGCGGCGCCCGACGCCCTATCCATCTACGACATCCCCAAGGTGTTGCACACCGAGGGGCTCGATGCCTACGTGGTGCGCCGGCTCGGGCTCCCTTTCCGAGATGTGGACTGGACGGAGTGGGGGGATCTGCTGGACCGGGTACACGCCCCGACGGAGGTGGTGCGGATCGCCCTGGTGGGTAAGTACGTCGACCTGCCGGATGCCTACCTGTCGGTGACCGAGGCGCTGCGTGCCGGGGGCTTCGCCCATCGGGCCAGAGTCGAGATCCGCTGGGTACCGTCGGACACCTGCGAGACCCCAGCGGGCGC
>DASUII010000125.1:0-3139 GCA_036279835.1 Pseudonocardiaceae bacterium | reverse complement strand
CATCTTCCAGATCACCGGACTCACGAAGGCGTTCGCCGCCCAGCCCTCAGTGGCAGACGCGATCACCGCGGATCGGCACTGGCAGCAGACAGCCGAAACCGAAGCCGGAAGCGTTCACGCATGGTGCCAGCAGCACGGCCTGTCCTAACATCCGCCCGCCCGCCATGCACCACCGACACAGCGAAGGCATCACGGGCAGACCACGGGTGCCCCGCGCCAGAACTCCCCCGTCTGCGCGCCTCAGCTGAAGATCACCGACCAGGCACCTGCCGCCCAGAACGGCGGCTACTTGCGCTGCGTCCCCAGGCAAGAGCCAATTACACAGCGTTATGAGATGCCTTGCTCGCAGCGACATCCCGGTGTGCCCAAGCGTCGATTGCCTATGGCGCCAGGCGGCGCATAGAACACAATCCCCCAATTGCCGTACATGGATCGCAGGCACCGCATCGCTTCCCATGGCCTGGCACTTGATTTTTCTTGAAGGCGGTCGCGCCGGTAGGCGTTGACGTCCCAATGCCGGCTGCATGCCAGGGCCAGGCTTGGTTACGGGTGCTCGGGCACGCCGTCACCGGACCTCTCGGCTCGCCGCTCCCACGCCTGCCGCTGCGGGTGCCCGCTGACTGGCCAGGTGGTGTCGGGCATGAAGGCGACGCGAGCCTGGGTGAGCGCGGAGTGCCTGAGCTGTGCAGGGTCGCACCGCCGGAGGCCTCGGAGAACAGGGCGGCGGCCTGCTGGCAGCTGAGCCGGGCCCGCTCCACGATCTTCATGCACTCAGCCTGTCCTGCGTGCAGTGTTCAGCAAAGCGGACAGGCTGGCGGTGTTCATGGCGTGGGTCTTACCGCTACCCCAACTCCTGCGGTGGGACGCCGCCTACGCGGAGCGGTGGGTGGGCGCGGTTCGGCGTGAGGTGCTGGACCGAATGCTCATTTTCGGACGCCGGCAGCTGCGGTCGGTGCTGGCTGAGAATGCCGGCCCTTACAACGGCCACCGTCCGCACCGCGCCTTGGGGCAGGCGCCGCCGGTCGGGCCGAGCGATTCAGCGGTCGTGCCGGCCGGGAGACCGAGCTACTCATTCGACCGGTCGGATTGTTGTGTCGGGTTCAGTACGTGACGCACAATTCTGGTGTCCTTGGCCTCGACCCAGCCGTGGGAGGCGCCGATGTCCAACGTCGTCACGGATTCGATGCGTGATGCCGGGACGCCTGACGACGTCGTCGTCACGGCCACCGCGCGCGAGCCCGTCACCGATGCGACCCTCGGCATCGCCGTGGCGGCGGCGGGAGCCGACGCAGCCGTTCCGGCCAACCGCCTGGTCACCATTGGGGACTCGCTGACCCAGGGTTTCCAGAGCGGCGCGGTGTTCCATACCGACCTGTCCTGGCCGGCGATCGTCGCCTGGGAGCTGGGCTGGTATGACCAGTTCCGCAAGCCCGTCTACGGCGGCCCCGGTGGGCTGCCGCTCAACATCGAACTGCTCCTGCGCGACCTGGAGCACCGCTTCGGCGCGGACCTGGACTGGTGGGAGTTCCCGCTCGCGCTGTTCCAGGGCCGGCAGTTCATGGATGGCGTGGAGGACTACTGGGAGCGCGGTCCCGGCTCCAGCTTCCCGAACGTGACCGGGATCAACCACAACCTCGCCATCTACGGCTGGGACGTGCGCGACACGCTCGAGCGCACCTGGGCGAGCAGCCAGGCACAGCTCAAGGCGCCCAAGGACGACCTGATCAGGCAGATCGTCGAGAACAACGGGCAGCGCGCCGCCATGTACGTGCTCCCGTCGGTGCCCAGGCGCACGCAGTCGCTGACTCCACTCGGCGCCGCGGCCGATCTGGGCGGCCAGGACGCCGACGGCATCGAAACCCTGGTGGTCATGCTCGGCGCGAACAACGCGCTCGGGAGCGTGACCGGGCTCAAGGTGGTGTGGAGCGCCGCCGGGTATGACGACCTCCGCCGCAAGGACCAGTACTCGGTCTGGCGGCCGACCCATTTCGAGGCCGAACTGGGGCAACTGGCCGCCGAGGTCCGCAAGGTCAAGGCGCGCCATGTCATCTGGTCGACCGTGCCGCACGTGACCATCGCCCCGATCGCACGCGGCGTCGGTGGCAAGGTCGCGCCGGGGTCGAGGTACTTCCCGTACTACACGCGCCCGTGGATCGATGAGCGCCGCTTCGACGCCCACCGCGACCCGAACATCACCGCCGCCCAGGCCCGTGCGGTAGACAGCGCCATCGACCAGTACAACGACGCGATCGTCGAGGTTGTCCGCGCCGCCCGCAACGACGGCCGAGACTGGTACGTGCTCGACGTGGCCGGACTGCTCGACCGGCTCGCGGCGCGTCGGTACCTGGACGACCCGCTGGCCCGGCCGCCGTGGTGGACGCCGTACGAGCTGCCGACGGCGCTGCGCCTGCTGTCGCCCGTGCCCGACTCGAGGTTCCTGCTCGGCGGACCGCGTGGGCGCATCAGCGGCGGGCTGTTCTCGCTCGACGGGGTCCACCCCACCACGGTCACCTACGGCATCCTCGCGCAGGAGATCATCAACATCATGCAACTCGCCGGCGTGCGCTTCTTCTCCCAGAACGGGCAGGTTGAGCGCACCGGGCCGGTCAGAGTCGACTTCGAGCGGCTCGTGCGCCTGGACACCTTGATCACATCGCCACCGGCCCTGCTCACCACCGGCCTTGGAGTGTTGGGTTGGGCGGACCAGGCGCTCGACGCCATCAAACTGGCGCTCCCCTTTGGTTAGCTACCTGAATCCGGGCACCAGCCGATCCAGGCGTCCAGACCTACCCTGAGGGAGTCGCGTTCGGGCCACCGCGGCGGTGTGCTGCCCTGGGCGCTGCTGGTGGCCGGGAGCGCGGCCAGCCTGGCCGCCAACGTCGCCGTAGCCGAGCCGACGGCAACGGGTCGGGTGATCGCGGCGTGGCCGTTGTTCTCGCTGATCGCCGCCTACGAGCTGCTGATGCGCCAGGTCCGCCGGGCCGCGGAGGAAATCGCTTCGCACCGGCGTTCAGGACGGTCAGCCGGATCGGTAGCGCTTGCACCTTCGGCCACCGCTAGCGGGGCAGGCCACCACGAGCAGATCGATCGATCCCGCTGCGAAAGCAACACGGTGGACTGCCGACGCCATAGGCAAACA
>DASUII010000124.1:0-2757 GCA_036279835.1 Pseudonocardiaceae bacterium | reverse complement strand
CCCGTCCTAGCTCAGCGCGGCCTCGACCACGCCCCGGTGCTCGGCCGAGTGCTTGGCGGCGGAGCCGGCGGCCGGGGCGGAGCTGGGCGGCAGTGAGATGGGCCGCACCTGCCTGGGCGCGGCGATGCCGGGTATCGCCAGCGCCATGGTCGGCCACGCGCCCATGTTGGCGGGCTCCTCCTGCACCCAGGCGATGTCGGTGGCAGCGGGGTAGCGGGCGAGCTGCGTCGCGAGCTCGTCGGACGGAACCGGATAGAGGCGCTCCACCCGGATGATGGCGGTGTCGGTGCGCCCGTCGGCGGCCCGCTTCTCCGCCAGGTCGTAGTAGACCTTCCCGGAGCACAGCAGGATCCGCCTGACGGCCCCGGGATCGAGGTCGGAGCTGTCCCCGATCACCGGCAGAAAGGAGCCGTTGGTGAAGTCGGCCACCGGCGACGTGGCTGTCTTCAGCCGCAGCATCGACTTGGGCGTGAAGACCACCAGTGGCTTGCGCCGCCCCGACAGCGCCTGCCAGCGGAGCAGATGGAAGTAGTTGGCGGGCGTGGTCGGAAACGCGACCGCCATGTTGTCCTGGGCGCACAGGGACAGGAATCGCTCGATCCGGGCGGAAGAGTGGTCGGGTCCCTGCCCCTCGTACCCGTGCGGGAGCAGCAGCACGATACTGGAACGCTGGCCCCACTTCTGCTCACCGGAGCTGATGAACTCGTCCATGATGGTCTGCGCGCCGTCGACGAAGTCGCCGAACTGGGCCTCCCAGCAGACCAGGGCGTCCGGACGGGCAACCGAGTAGCCGTACTCGAAGCCGACCGCCGCGAACTCCGACAGCAGCGAGTCGTAGGCGTGGAACTTCGCGCTGGCCGAATTGAACTGCCGCAGCGGCGTGTACTCCGCACCGGTGTTGCGGTCCACCAGCACCGCGTGCCGCTGTCCGAACGTGCCGCGCCGGCTGTCCTGGCCCACCAGCCGCACCGTGTGATGGTCCATCAGCACCGAGCCGAACGCGAGCAGCTCGCCGGTCGCCCAGTCGATCGCGTCCTCGGCGACCATGGTGGCGCGGCGCTGCAGCACCGGCCGCAGCCGCGGGTGCACGGTGAAGCCGTCCGGCACGTTCAGCTGCGTGTCGATGATCTGTTTGAGGACATCATCGCCGATCGCGGTGGGCGTGGCGGCGTGGTCGATCGGCGCAGGCGCGGTCGGCTCCGGCCTGGTGACCGCGCCAGGCGCGGTCGGCTGCCGCGCCGCCTCCCTGGTTTCGGTGAACGCCCGCTCAAGCTGCTCCTGGTAGTGGCGCAGCGCCTGCTCCGCCTCCTCCATCGTGATGTCCCCGCGGCCGATCAGCGCCTCGGTGTACAGCTTGCGGGTGGAGCGCTTGGCATCGATGAGGTCATACATCAGCGGCTGCGTGAACGAGGGATTGTCCGCCTCGTTGTGCCCCCGCCTGCGGTAACAGATCAGGTCGATGACCACGTCCTTGCCGAACGTCTGGCGGTACTCGAACGCCAGCCGCCCGACCCGCACGACCGCCTCGGGGTCGTCCCCGTTGACGTGGAAGATCGGCGCCTGGATCATGCGGGCCACGTCGGTGCTGTACACGCTGGAGCGCGAGTACTGCGGCGCGGTGGTGAATCCGACCTGGTTGTTCACCACGATGTGCACCGTGCCTCCGGTGCGGTAGCCGCGCAGCTGGGACAGGTTCAGCGTCTCGGCAACCACGCCCTGGCCGGCGAATGCCGCGTCGCCGTGGATGAGCACGGGCAGCACGGTGAACCCTGGCTCACCGATGTCAAGGACGTCCTGCTTGGCCCGGACCACGCCCTCCAGCACGGGGTCGACCGCCTCCAGGTGGCTCGGGTTGGCCACCAGCGAGGTGGGGATCTGCGAACCGTCGTCGGCGGTGAACACGCCATCCGCCCCGAGGTGGTACTTCACGTCGCCGGATCCGTGGGTGCTGCGCGGATCGAGGTTGCCCTCGAACTCACCGAAGATCTGTGCGTACGACTTGCCCACGATGTTGGCGAGCACGTTCAGCCTGCCACGGTGGGCCATCCCGATCACGGCCTCGTGCAGCGGGACCCTGGCGGCGTCGCTGAGCACCGCGTCGAGCAGCGGTATGAGGGACTCCGCCCCCTCCAGCGAGAACCGGCGCTGGCCGACGAACTTGGTCTGCAGGAACATCTCGAACGCCTCGGCCACGTTGAGCCGGGACAGGATCTGCATCTGCTCGTCGTGGCCGGGCCTGCCGTGCGGCCGCTCGACCCGAGCCTGCAGCCAGGCACGTTCCTCGGGTTCCTGCATGTGCATGTACTCGACACCGACGGTGCGGCAGTACGAGTCGCGCAGCACGCCGAGGATCTCACGCAGCTTCATCAGCGGCTTGCCGCCGAAGCCCCCGGTGGGGAACTCCCGCTCCAGGTCCCACAGGGTCAGGCCGTGCTGGTTGATGTCCAGGTCGGGGTGCTTGCGCTGCTTGTAGTTCAGCGGGTCGGTGTCGGCCATCAGATGGCCGCGCACCCGGTAGGCGTGGATCAGTTCGTGCACCCGGGCCGGCTTGGTGATGTCGTCCTCGTGCCCGGCCGGTATGTCGCGCACCCAGCGCACCGGCTCGTACGGGATCTGGAGTGCCGCGAAGAGGAGGTCGTAGAAGCCGTCCTCGCCGAGCAGCAGGTGGTGGATGCGGCGCAGGAAGTCCCCGGACTGGGCGCCCTGGATGATCCGGTGGTCATAGGTCGAGGTGAGGGTGACCGTCTTGCTCACGGC
>DASUII010000123.1:0-3954 GCA_036279835.1 Pseudonocardiaceae bacterium | reverse complement strand
CCCGAACAGCGTGGTGCCGGCCACCAGGATCCGCCGCCGCCCGAGCAGGTCGGCGGCCCGGCCGCCGAGCATCAGGAAGCCGCCGTAGGTGACGATGTAACCGCTGAGCACCCATTGCAGGCTCTGCACGGAGAAGTGCAGGTCGCGGGCGATGGACGGGAGCGCGACGTTGACGATCGACGCGTCGAGGAAGTCGAGGACGGCGACCGCCAGCAAGAAGGCGAGGACGAGCCTGCCCCGGCGGGATGCGAGGAAGGACGACGTTGCGAGCGGTGGTGCCGCCATGTCGGGTATACCTCCGGTTGTAATTATGTAATCAGTCAGTTGACTAACTTAACACGCCTGCTCGGGGCGGTCTATACTTCTCAGTAAGATGACTGACTCAGCTGAGGCGCCCGAACGGTCCGGCAGGCGACAGGACAAGCGCGAGCGGCTGATCGCCGCCGCCTGCCAGGTGATGTACGCCCAGGGCGTGGAGAAGACCACGCTCGCCGACATCGCGGCCGCCGCCGGCATACCGCTCGGCAACGTCTACTACTACTTCAAGACCAAGGACGACCTACTTCAGGCCGTGATCGAAACGCACCTGCACGAGATCGGCGCGATGCTCGCCGCGATCGAGGCCGCCCACGCCACGCCGCGGGAGCGGCTGAAGGCTCTGTTCGGCGCACTCGCCGAACAGAGCGCCCTGATCGCGCGGCAGGGCTGCCCGCACGGTTCGCTGTGCCAGGAACTGGGCAAGCGCGCCGACGGCCCCGGCCTGGCCGCCGAGCTGATCCGGGTCCCCGTTGACTGGGCGGAACGCCAGTTCCAGGCCATGGGCAGCCCCGACGCGCGCGACCTCGCGGTCGAGGTCATCGCCAGGTACCAGGGCACCGCGCTGCTCACCAGCACGCTGCGCGACCCTAGCCTGATGGAAGGGGAGAGCCGCAGGGTCGCCCGGTGGATCGACGCCCTCGGCTAATCGGGCGACCCGGCCTGGCCGCCGCTCGAACCCGTTTATCTACGACTGTGATCTGGCTCCCTTCGTCCGGCTGGCGTTCCCGCAGGCCCCCACCGACCGCACCGAACTGACCACCGCCCAGAGGACCTTCCTCGGAGCGCTCGTCGCCCACGGATACCAGCCCTTCGGCGAAGCCCTGTGCCTCCTGCTGCTGCTCGGTACATGAGGCCTATCCGCGCCGAAATGGATAATCTGCGCCCACGCGTACTGAACCGGCCCACCATTCTCCAGCCGTTCGTAAATCGGCGATCTGATTTCCTACCGGAACGATGGAAAAGGCTTTACGGCGATCACCGGCAAGGTGGAGAACACGTGAGTGAGTATTCCACTTTGTACATAGATATGCACCCGGGCGGCACACTATTTCGTCATGTGAGCGAGCCGGCACTCGTCCCCGTCGGCCGCCACTCACATCAGTTGTTCGCGTGCGGTCGTGGCCACCACGACCTCGCAACGAGGCTGCCGCCCATTAGGTAGGCGACTTGCGCAGGGCGGCCCTTGGGCCGCTGTGGTTGTCCCCGCTGATGTATAGCCCATGGTGGCGGACAGCAGGATCCCCGCCGCCCCTACCCTGCGGCACGTGCTCGGTGTGCGCAGTCAGGGCGCCAGGCATCGTGGCGTGAGACGGAGGGGACCGTAGCGCGCGCGGCCAGATGTACGAGCGCCAGGACGTGCGGGGACATCATGTTCGGCGGAAAACCGCATGCCTGATGATGGCTACAAGGCAAGCAAAGGGGTGGATCATGGCAGATTCCGGACTCTTCACCGGTTTCGGGGCTCCCATACGAGGCCGTGAGCGACAGGCCATCAAGGTGTCAACGAAACTTTCGAGTACTATTCACTGCTGCAGCATGAAGGTGAGATCGAGAGCTTCGAGCCGCACGGCGGGGAGCTTGGGGCTTTTTCTTGCTGCGCGGTGACCAGGACAAGCTCGCGGGCATTCGCGGCAGCGAGGAGTTCGAGCGGCGGGCCGTGCGAGCTGATCCCATCGTCGAGAACCTCGGGATCGTGGGCGCGGCCTTGGGCGATCGGCTCGTGTCGCAGATGGCCGTGTACGGCGAGCAGGTGGAAGAACTTTCGTAGCAGTCGAAAGCCACTGAACCACGCGGACCAGATATCCGCGGGTGATGATCACGCCGCCTCGGCCTCGCTGTCGACGTCACGACGGGAAGATCCGCGCTGCGGTTACTATCCCGGTACGTCTGCGAGTGTTCTGATGGGCGTTATGACAACGCGAGACGACCCGCCTTGCCAGGAGCCGTACGACCCCGACCTGACGCTGCAGGAGCTGACCAACCCCGACCGGGTTCAGGTGTCGGACTCTCAGGGCGTGCTGGCGACCCTCACCGTCGGGGCGAAGACCGTCGTCGTGCGGGGACCGACCCGCACCTTCACCGAGCAGAAGCGGGTCGGGGCCGTCTATAAGGACGAATTCAGCCGCACAATCACGAAGACGTTGGGCCTGTCCCCTTTCTACGGGTCGTGGGGAACCCCGATCGGCGGCGCCGCCGCCGGCTACGCCTGCGACGGATCGACCGGCCGTATCGCGGTGCTGTCCACCAACGTCGGGCACTACTCCACCCTGCGCGACAGCGACGTGCGCAGCTACGATGTGAAATGTAAGGTCACCACGACGACGGTGCCTGTCGGCGCGGCCAACAGCTTCGCGCTGATCGGGTCGTACACCAACACGTCGAATCACTACAGGTTCCGTCTACTGCTCAACACCACCGGCACCGTGCAGCTGGTCCTTGACAAGAACGTCGGCGGCGGCATCACGAACCTCGGCGCCGCAACCACAGTCGGCACAGGATACGTCGCTGGCCAGCAGTGGTGGATCCGCGCGCAGAACGTTAACGGGACCTTGAGGCTCAAGGCCTGGAAGGACGGCGACGCCGAGCCCGGCAGCTGGACACACACCGTCGCGGACTCGTCCCTGAGCGTGGGCCGGGTCGGCATCCGAGGGTTGACATCGATCGGGGCGACGAACAACCCGACTTTCGTCATCGACGATTTCGAGATCACCGCGGGCGAGTGGGCCAATCCGCCCGCTATCACGCACGACAGCTGGGTCCGGCTGCTGCCCGCTCCGTTCGATGGCACGTGGACGTCCACGCTGGTCAGCCGGATCCGCGCCTGGGCGGTCGACGGCTCACCGGACGTCCTGACCTACGCGTTCGCCTTCATCACCGGCGCGCCGGCCATCGAGGACCCGGACCTGGGAACCGCGAAACAAGTCCTGGGCGAGGCGAAGTACGGGCCCACCGACTGCGACGGGACCCGCGTGGAGGGCTCCGACTTCAACGACTACATCGGGATCAGCTGGACCTACAGCGATCTCACAGTGCCAGTAACCGACCCGCCTGAGCCGCTACAGCAGTACTGCCTCGACTGCTCTGGGTTCGTCCGGATCGTCTTCGGTTACCACCTCGGCATTCCGATGTCACAGCAGAACGCTGCCGACCTCAACGGCCTGAATCTGCCTCGCCGGTCCGTTCAGATCGCGTCCGGCGGTCCAGGCATTCTCATCGCCGAGGGTAGCGGCGCCCCGCCCACCCTGACCGGTTTGCAGATCGGCGACGTCGTTACGTTCAACGCCGATACCACAGACGACCGCAGCGGCGAGAACGCGGACGACGTCGAGGAGAACGACGACCACGTAGGGATCTACATCGGCCGCGATCCCGCTGGCAACGACCTGTTCATCTCCTCCCGCAAGACCGCCAATGGGCCCACCATCGGCTCGCTGGGCGGCCCGTCGTACCTCAACGGTGAGGGGTTCCTGGCGGTCGCACTACGCCGAATCCGTAGGTTCTGAACGTCGCTCGGCCGCGGCGGCCCAGGGCGCCATCGTCGCGCTGGTTGCGTCTGCTATGCCGGCGGTCACATGGATGACGGGCCGGCCGACGCGCTGCGCCTTGATCTGACACGTGACCCGGTGGTCGTGACAC
>DASUII010000122.1:0-7885 GCA_036279835.1 Pseudonocardiaceae bacterium | reverse complement strand
AGCCATGCGCGCGACCGAGCAGCACCAGGATGCGGCGCTCGCCCAACGGGCCGCGCAGCTGCACCGAGCGGACCGTCCCGGCGTGCCCGATGACCTGCGGTACAGCGAACCCCGGCAGCGCGCTGACCGGCATCTCGACGGCGGGAGCGCCCAACACGTCAGCCGCGGGACGCCAGCCGCTGCCGAGCACCACCGCGATGTCGTGCGAGGGTGCCCCGGTGCGTTGGGCCAGCACCGCGGCGGCGTCTCGGGCCAGTTGCGCCGGGTCAGTCACGAGCGGCAGCCTAGGGTCAGCGTGCCGGGGATCCATGGGCCGGGGAACTAAGGGCCGGGAGCGAACTCCGCCACCACCGGCTCGAACAGCTTCATCCGCCCGGCGCCCTCACGGTCGGTTGGCACGGTGACCGAGACCATCCACAGGTCTGCCTTGACTGGGATCAGCCGCAGGTACGTGGTGCGGCGCAGCTCGCCGCCCTCCTGGGTGCGGAACGTAGCGTCCAGCGCGCCGCCGGACAGTTTCTGTCGCTGGGTCTCGACGAGCTCGGGCACCGCCTGGGCCAGCTTGCGCAGATAGGTGGTCAGGTATTGGTCGACGCCGCCGCCGGTGAGCGCTCCAGTGACCCGCTCTACGGCGACGACCTCCGAACCATCTGGGGAGACGAAGCGCGCCAGGGTGTCCGCGGCCGATCCCAGCCCGCGCTGCTCGAGGAACACCGGCCAACCCTGCGCAACGGTGACGGTGAACCGTGCCGGCGGGGTGCCGGCCGGTTCGACGACCTGCAGCGTCCTGGGGATGAGCACCACGTCATCGGCGGTGTCGCCCGGGGTGGGCTGGCCTCCGAGACTGGGGACCGCCGGCCGCCCGCCGGCCACCCGGACGGCACCGAAGCCGGTGACGGCGGCGCCGAAGAACGCCACCACCGCCAAGACCCACAGGATTGCTCTGCGTCCAGCGCCGGTGCCGTTGGCTCGACGTGCCGTGGTGTGGCTCGTAGCGGTGTGCCGATCAGCGTCCGACGCCACGGCGAAGGGCAGCGGACCCGGGTCAGCCGCGAGCTGGGCGGCGGGCTGGCGGGGCGTCTCGGGCGCTGCCGGGATGTCTCCGGCGACGCGCACCCGGCCAGCGGTCGCGACGGTACGCATCGCTGATCGGGGCGCAGCCGGGTCGGGCGGTGCTCCCAGCAGCTGGCGTACTTGAGACAGCGGGATCCGGCGCGCTGGGTCCTTGACCATCAACCCGCTGATCACCTCGGCGAGTGGTCCAGAACACGACGGTGTGGGTACCTCGTCGTGCACCACCGCAGCCACCGTCGCCATCGCGGTACCCGCGTCGTAAGGAGGCCTGCCCTCGACCGCTGCGAACAGCGTCGCGCCGAGCCCCCACAGGTCTGCCGCCGGATTGATCGGCCCACCGGAGGCTATCTCCGGAGCGATGTAAGCGGGGGAGCCGAGCATCAGACCGGTGGCGGTCAACGTCTGATCGGCCGGATTGCGGGCGATGCCGAAGTCGGTGAGCTTGATCCGGCCATCGTGTGCCATCAGCACGTTGCCGGGCTTGACGTCGCGGTGGGTGATGCCCGCGGCGTGCGCGGCCTGCAGGGCCGCCGCCACCGCGGCTCCGATAGCGACCACCCGATGCGGTGGCAGCGCACCGTCGCGCAACAGTTCCGCCAGGCTGGCCGACGCCACCAACTCCATCACCACGAATGGCGCCGCGCCCTCCCGGGCCACGTCGTAGAGGGTCACCACGTTGGGATGCGACAGCGCGGCGATCGCTCTGGCCTCCCGCAACGACCGCTCGCGCAGCGCGTCCGCCTCGGCGTCGGGGATGCCGGGCGGCAGCAGCACCTCCTTGACCGCGACCGGCCGCCCGAGTACCTCGTCGTGTGCTGACCACACCGTGCCCATGGTTCCCCGGCCCAGCACGGCGCCGAGCCGGTAGCGCCCGGCTACCAAGCGGGGTGCGATGTTGGTCACCGGCCCATGATGCCCTGCGTTGTGGTCGCCGCCCGCGTGTGTCATACAGATGTGATGGTGGACAGAACATCGCCGAAGACCTCCGAATCGGGCTTCGCGATCAAGCCGGTGTATCACGCGGCGGATGTCGCCGACGGGTTGGCGCAGCGGCTGGGTGAGCCCGGGCAGTTCCCGTTCACTCGTGGGGTGTATCCCGCTATGTACACCCAACGTCGGTGGACGATGCGCCAGTACGCTGGCTACGGCAGCGCCACCGAGTCCAACGCCCGCTATCACCAGCTGCGACGGGCCGGGCAGACCGGCTTGTCGGTGGCCTTCGACCTGCCCACGCAGATGGGTTATGACTCCGACGAGGCGATCGCGCACGGCGAGGTCGGCAAGGTCGGGGTCGCCATCGACTCGATCGAGGACATGCGGACGCTGTTCGACGGGATCCCGTTGGATGAGGTGTCCACCTCGATGACGATCAACGCCCCGGCGAGTGTCCTGCTACTGCTGTATCAGTTGGTGGGTGAAGAGCACGCCGTGCCGGGTTCGAAGCTGACCGGGACGATTCAGAACGACGTGCTCAAGGAGTACATCGCGCGCGGTACCTATATCTACCCGCCGGCGCAGTCGCTGCGGCTCACCTCGGACATCTTCGCCTATTGCCAGGCCGAAATCCCGAACTGGAACACCATTTCAATCTCGGGCTATCACATGGCCGAGGCGGGGGCGAACCCGGCGCAGGAGATTGCCTTCACGCTGGCCAACGGAGTGCAGTACGTGCAGGCCGCGCTGGATGCCGGGATGGTCGTCGACGAGTTCGCCCCTCGGTTGTCATTCTTCTTCGTCTCCCGCACCACGTTGTTGGAGGAGGTCGCCAAGTTCCGGGCCGCCCGGCGGATCTGGGCGCGACTGATGCGGGAGCGCTTCGGCGCGCAGCACCCCAAATCGCTGATGCTGCGGTTTCATGCCCAGACCGCCGGCGTGCAGCTCACCGCACAGCAGCCCGAGGTCAACATGGTGCGGGTGACCGCGCAGGCGATCGCCGCGATCTTCGGTGGCGCCCAGTCGCTGCACACCAATGCCTACGATGAGGCGATCGCGCTGCCCACCGAGAAGGCCGCCCGGCTGGCCCTGCGAACCCAGCAGGTGTTGGCTTACGAGACCGATCTGACGTCCACGGTGGACCCTTTCGCCGGCTCCTACGCGATCGAGACGATGACCGACGATGTCGAGGCAGCCGCGCGGGCGTTGATCGAAAAAGTGGACGAACTGGGTGGCGCGGTGCGCGCCATCGAGGCGGGTTTTCAGAAATCCGAGATCGAGCGGACCGCATACCAAACCGCTATGGAGATCGACTCCGGTGACCGGGTGGTAGTCGGGCTCAACCGGTACCGGCTCGACGCCGAAGATCCGTACCAGCCGATGCGGGTGGACCCGGCGATCGAGGACAGTGCCCGCCAGCGGCTTGCCGCGCTGCGCTCGTCGCGATACTCCACGGAAGTCGATCGGGCGCTGGATGACCTGCGACGCGCCGCCAAGGACGTCACCCGCAACGTGCTGTACCCGATGAAGCGGGCGCTCGCCGCCCACGCCACGGTGGGTGAGGTCTGTCACGCATTGCGCGAGGTATGGGGTACCTACGTGCCGCCGGATGGGCTTTAACCCGACGCGGTGAACCACCCTGCGCGACCAGTAGGCACAATGTCTCGACGCCGCGGGGCGTCGGCGACCGCCGCGGGAGGTGCTGGGTGACACTGCCGGGCTCCGGTCTGCTCCCCGACCTCGGAGCGCCACTGGATTTCGCCGCCGGTCGAGGTCCGACCTGGCTGGATGGGTGGTTGTCTAGCCATGGCGGGAAGCTGACCGCCTGGCGCAGACAGATCCACGCCAATCCGGAACTCGCCTACCAGGAACACGTCACCACCGCACTGATCACCGGGTGCCTGCGCAGCGCCGGTCTGGCGCCCATCGTGCTGCCCGGTGGCACCGGTCTGATCTGTGACATCGGCACCGGTACCCGTTGTGTTGCGCTGCGCGCCGACATCGACGCACTGCCCATCTCGGAAGCCACCGGGCTGCCGTTCGCCTCCACTGTGGATGGCAGGATGCACGCGTGCGGCCACGACGCGCACACCGTGATCCTGCTCGGCGCAGCGCTTGCCCTGGCCTCGGCTCCGGCACTGCCCGGCCGGATTCGGATGGTCTTTCAGCCGGCTGAGGAGGTGATGCCCGGCGGCGCATTGAGCGTGCTCGCTGCCGGCGCTCTGGCCGGTGTGGAGCGGATCTTCGCGTTGCACTGCGATCCCCGGTTGGAAGTCGGTCAGGTGGGCACCCGGGTCGGACCGATCACCTCGGCGTCGGACCTGGTGGAGCTGCGGCTGTCGTCGCCCGGTGGGCACACGGCGCGCCCGCACCTCACCGCCGATCTCGTGCATGCGCTCGGAACCGTGATCACCGGCCTGCCTGCGCTGCTGTCCCGGCGGGTCGACCCACGGTCAGGCACCCTGCTCGTGTGGGGGGCGGTGCAAGCGGGCGACGCCGCAAACATCATCCCGCAGGAGGGGCTGCTTCGTGGCATCCTGCGCACCGCAGACCGCGGGATCTGGGCCGATCTGGAGCCACTGATCCGCGAGCTGGTCACCGCACTGTTGGCGCCCTCCGGGGTGGGTTTCGACCTGCGTCATGTCCGCGGCGTTCCGCCGGTGGTCAACGAGGCGGTCAGCACCGAGCTACTGCGTGACGGTGTCTTCGCGGCGCTCGGTGGTGATGCGGTGGCGGCTACCGAACAGTCCTCCGGTGGCGAGGACTTCGCTTGGTACCTCGAACACGTGCCCGGGTCGATGGGCCGCCTTGGCGTCTGGGCTGGCGAAGGCGCGCAGGGCGATCTGCACCAGTCGACCTTCGACCTCGATGAACGCGCGCTGCCGCTCGGCGTGCGGGTCATGGTGCACACCGCACTGGCCGCGCTCGGCTGACGGCACCTACTGAGTGAAAACAAGCGCTGGAACGACTAGGTGGTCGCGCGGTGCGCAGGGTGCTAGGCGCGAGGTCGACGCTGCGTCATCGGAACGTCATTCTGCGTAGTTGGATTCTGCGCACGCTAGGTGGTCATCGCCGGTGTTCCCTGGTAGTGCGCTGCCAGCTCCTTCGCAAACGTCGCAGGTCCTGCCGCACACCAGAGGCAACGGGCTCGCCGCCCAATGGTAACGGGCCGCACCGCAGCGGCGTACCTACTCCCTGTGCCCACCGTCCCGGCACGGCGTCTCACCAGCGGCGGTGGGGTCGGTTGACAGCTGGGCAACAGCGAACGGCGTCGCCCGCGTGGGTACCAGTCGCGGGGCCGTCGGTAAGTCCGCGCCAATGAGTAGGTAATCGAAAAAAACGGCTTTACGGCATAGGTGACGACATTCGAAATTAGGTGGCGAATAGATGTTGTCAGGAGACCTCCTGCTCGCCAGAGTATGTATTAGCCAAATCGGCAAGAGGAAGTCGAAGAGGCACTTCTGTCCCGGCCCATTGTGGGCAATTTCAAGGAGGATATTCATGTCTGACGTATTGAGCTACGCCGACGTCGATGGCCAGCACGTGGAGCTGCTCCCGGCTCGCACCGTCATGTCCATGTTCCGGGCTTGCGGCTGCGGCGGCGAGGGTGGCGGTGGCGAAGAGGCCGGCGACGGCGGTGTCGGCGGTAATGGTGGCTCCGCGCAGGGTGGCCTCGGCATCAACATCCTGAGTGGCCTCGGCGTCCTGGGCACTGGCACCGCCAGCGCGGGTGACGCGACCGGCGGCAACGGTGGCTCCGCCAACGGCGGCAGCGTTCACTGAGTCAACGGCAGCTGATTAAGCCGGTATCACGTGCGGTGTGCGTTTGCTAGGGAACGGGCACCGTCAATAGCCGGCGGCAATGCTGAAGGTGGTACTGGGGCAGCCGACTACCCTCCAGTCGTGCAGTACCTCCGCGCGATGACCCGATCGCGTGTAATGTCGTCGGCGCTGAAGGGACGGCCGCAATGCGGCCGTCCCTTCAGCTTTTTTTACCCGGGTATTTTTACCCGGGTAGCTCTCGGATACCCGGCGAGGATCAGGGACCTATGCCCGCGCAGGGCCGGCTGCGTAGTTCGGTGACGTAGTCCTCCGGGGCGCCGGCCGCTTCAGCGGCGTCGGCGACGACGCCGAGGTAGCGCGCCGATGGCAGGCCACCTTCGTAGGCGTCTAAGACGTAGAGCCAGGCGAGCACCGAGCCGTCGAGCGTGTGCACCCGCAGTTTCAGCTTCTTGTGCAGCCCGAAGTCCTCGCCTTCCCAGCGGTCGAGCAGCTTCTCGTCCTCCGGAGTGACGTCGTAGATGACGACGAACACCTGGGACCCGGGGTCTTCGACGACGGTGGCCAGGGCGCCTTCCCAGCCAAGGTCTTCTCCGCCGAAAGTCAGCCGCCACCCGATCAGCCACCCGGTCATCGCCGTCGGCGAATGCGGCGCGCGCTGCATCATCTGGGCGGGATCCATGTTGGACCCATAGGCGGCGTAGAGCGGCACGCGCGATAGCGTAGCCGCCGCGCGATGTGTCGCAGCGATCCCGTTACCGCCAAATGGTTACGGCGTGTTCACCGCAGTGTGTACTGCGCGTGCTTAGCATGAGGCAACCGCTGGCGCGTCCACGCGTCTTACTAGGTATCAGACCGGCAGGAGGAGGTTGCGGATGCGGATCGTTGCTTGCGGACTGATCGCTGGCGCGGCCCTGTTGGGTGGTGCCCCGATGGCCATGGCCGATGTGGCAGGCGGCAGAACCAGTGCGGACAGTCAAGCCGCACCGCAGGCCGAGGTGAGCATGCTGGCGGTGTCACTGACCGTGGGCGGTGCGGTGGCGATGGCAGGGTCCGGCGTGGCGCTGGTGCTGACCCGGCGTCGCACGGTCAGTCCTCCACCCAGTCAAGTGTCCGGTTGACCGCCTTGCGCCACTGGCGGTAGAGCTCCTCGCGTCGTTGCCGGTCCATTGCCGGATCCCACTGCTGGTCCGCCGCCCAGTTGGCCCGGATCTCGCTGGTTTCCGACCAGAATCCGACGGCTAGGCCAGCGGCGTAGGCGGCGCCCAACGCGGTGGTCTCGCGGATCACGGGTCGGATCACCGGGACGCCCAGAATGTCTGCTTGGAACTGCATCAGCAGCTCGTTGCCCACCATCCCGCCATCCACTTTCAGCGAGGTCAACGTGGCCCCACCGCCGGCTGAGCCGGCGATCCAGCCACAGTCGGCGTTCATCGCGTCGAGGATCTCCCGGGATTGGAACGCGGTGGCTTCCAGCACTGCCCTGGCCAGGTGGCCTCGGTTGACATAGCGGGTCAGCCCGACGATGGCGCCACGCGCATCGGCGCGCCAGTGCGGGGCGAACAACCCGGAAAACGCCGGCACGAAGTAGGCCCCACCGTTGTCGTCGACGGTAGCTGCCAGCTGTTCGATCTCCGCCGCCGAGGAGATCATGCCGAGGTTGTCCCGTAGCCACTGCACCAGCGACCCGGTGACCGCGATGGAACCCTCTAACGCATACACCGGATCCTGCGATCCGATCTTGTAGCACACTGTGGTGAGCAGCCCGTTGCGGCTGTGCACCTGCTCGGTACCGGTGTTGAGCAGCATGAAGTTACCGGTGCCGTAGGTGTTCTTGGCGTCCCCGACGGACAGGCAGGCTTGGCCGAAGGTGGCCGCCTGCTGGTCACCGAGGATGCCGGCGATGGGAATCCCGGCCAGCACCGCGGGCTCGCGCACCGTCCCGTAAATCTCCGATGACGAGCGGATCTGCGGCAGCATCGACGTCGGGACGGCCATCTCCCCGGCGATGCCCTCGTCCCAGCACAGCGTCTCCAGATCCATCAGCAGGGTCCGCGAGGCGTTGGTGGCATCGGTGACGTGCAGCCCACCAGTCGGG
>DASUII010000121.1:0-8621 GCA_036279835.1 Pseudonocardiaceae bacterium | reverse complement strand
CGGTCCATCGGTTCGTCGGGGGCCACGGCGGAAACGTACTGCGGCCGCGTGGCGCCCGTCCGATCGCGTCTCGTCGGGCGGGTGGGCCATACTGCGGTCTGATCGCCGGCTGTGCCGGCCGCGAATCAGGTGTGCAACCCGGAAGCCAGCACCGAATACTCGGAGGTCACCCACAATGCCCATCGCGACGCCCGAGGTCTACGGCGAGATGCTGGACCGCGCGAAGGCCGACGAGTTCGCCTACCCGGCGATCAACGTGACCTCGTCGGAGACGCTCAACGCGGCGTTGCGCGGGTTCGCCGAGGCCGAGAGTGACGGCATCGTGCAGCTGTCCACCGGAGGCTCGGAGTTCGCCTCCGGCAGCAAGGTCAAGGACATGGTCACCGGATCGGTGGCGATGGCCGAGTTCGCCCGGGTGGTGGCCGCGAAGTACCCGGTCAACGTCGTGCTGCACACCGATCACTGCCCGGAGAACAAGCTCGACACCTTCGTCCGGCCGCTGATCGCGATGTCCCAGGAGCGGGTGGCCCGGGGGGAGAACCCGCTGTTCCAGTCGCATATGTGGGACGGCTCGGCCACCGAGTTGCATCTCAACCTGGCCATCGCCGCGGAGCTGTTCGAAGCCTGCGCCAAGGCGAAGATCGTCCTTGAGGTGGAGATCGGGGTGGTGGGTGGCGAGGAGGACGGCGTCGCGAACGAGATCAACGAAAAGCTCTACACCACGGCCGGAGACTTCGAGCGCACCGTCGATGCCCTCGGTGGCGGCGAGCGGGGCCGGTACCTGCTGGCCGCGACGTTCGGCAACGTGCATGGGGTGTACAAGCCCGGCAACGTGACGCTTCGCCCGGAGATCCTGCAGATGGGCCAGGAAGTGGCGGCCCGACGGCTGGGTCTGCCGGCCGGTTCCAAGCCGCTGGACCTGGTGTTCCATGGCGGGTCCGGTTCGCAACTGGCGGAGATCCACCAGTCGTTGTCGTACGGAGTGGTCAAGATGAATGTCGACACCGACACCCAGTACGCCTTCACCCGCCCGATCGCCGACCACATGTTCGGTCAGTACGCGGGGGTGCTCAAGGTTGACGGCGAGGTCGGCAACAAGAAGCTCTACGACCCGCGGTCCTATCTCAAGCGAGCCGAGCAGTCGATGGCCGACCGGGTCACGCAGGTCTGCCAGGACCTCCGCAGCGAGGGCCGCACGCTGGCTCGTTAGGGCTCTTCAAGAGTCACCGGTACCCGGCACCACGAACCACGCCAGGATGGAGCGATGAACGTGCACGGCAACCTGCTGGGGCCCAACCCGACGCTGCTGCCCGAGCAGCCCGACGCTGAAGCGGCCCTGGCCGCGGCGAACGATCCTGCCACGGTGGCCGCCGCGTATCCGGGGTTCTCCGCCGCATGGGCGGCGCTCGCGCAGCGGGCGCTCGACGAGGGCGACGCCGTCGCCGGCTACGCCTTCGCCCGCACCGGCTATCACCGCGGGCTGGACCATCTGCGGCACTTCGGCTGGAAGGGTCACGGGCCGGTGCCGTGGTCACACGCCCCCAACCGGGGCTTTCTGCGCGCACTTGCCGCACTGGCCCGGGCGGCCGCCGAGATCGGCGAGGACCCCGAAGCCCGGCGGTGCCGGGACTTCCTCGACGAATGCGATCCCGCCGCGGCCGGGGTCCTCGGGCTGGAGTGACCGCGGGCCGACCAGCGATCAGGGCAACCGAGCCAGCTGCCAGTCCTCGGTGTGCCGGTACCAGGTCCACCGGTCGGTGGTGCGGTGGGCGACGCCGTCGCGCCAGACGTCGGTCGGCTGGCAACCCAGCTGAACGGCGCGCCCCGCGGCACACCTCGCCGGGCGGCCCGGCAGCCCACGGCGCACCACCCGGACCATCAGCCCGAGCGCCCGGTCCGGAAGCACTTCCAACCGGGATGCTCGCCCGCGCAGCACGACCTCGGCGTCGCAGTAGGCCACCCCATCCACCGGCCGCACCACGCCGAGTCCCACCAGCACGCCACCCGCGTCATCACGCACCAAGGGCACCCGGTCCGGCATGCCGCTGACGGCGACCTCGGCGGCCGCGGACTGCGACGTTGGCAGACCCCACAGGCGGGCCACCTCAGACGACACCGAGACCGGCACGTAGCCCACAGGTACCGTTGCCAGGGCTTCGGTACGCAGCAGCCGCAGCAGCACCGCGGCCAGGTCTGCGTCGGTGCCGCAGATCACCAGCCGGCGACCATCCAAGCCGGCCAGCGTCTCCTCAAGGTCTTCTCGTCCGGGGCAGGCCGGCACGGCCGTCGGTGTCCCCGCACCAGGCCAGCGAGCAGACCCGCAGGTCAGCACTACAGCCCCAGCCATGTCCACCTCTGGAAAGGTCTACGCTTCGCCTCGGCGCGCCCGAACCGACCCCCCTGGAGTACCACATGCCGGCCATCGTCCTGATCGGCGCCCAGTGGGGCGACGAGGGCAAGGGCAAGGCCACCGACCTGCTCGGCGAGCGAGCCCAGTGGGTGGTGCGCTACCAGGGCGGCAACAACGCCGGCCATACCGTGGTGCTGCCTGACGGTCAGGATTTCGCGTTGCACCTCATCCCGTCGGGCATCCTCACCCCGGGCGTGACCAACGTCATCGGCAACGGTGTGGTGGTGGACCCCGGCGTGCTGCTGGATGAGCTGGCCGGCCTGGAAGTCCGCAACGTGGACACCGAGCGGCTGCTGATCTCCGCCGACGCGCACTTGATCATGCCATACCACGTGGCGATGGACCGGGTCACCGAGCGATATCTCGGCAAAGCCAAGATCGGGACCACCGGACGCGGCATCGGGCCTGCCTACCAGGACAAGGTGGCCCGGGTGGGGGTACGCGCCCAGGATCTGTTGGACGAGAAGATTCTACGGCAGAAGGTCGAGGCCGCGCTGGACTTCAAGAACCAGGTCCTGATCAAGGTCTACAACCGGCGTGCGCTGGACGCCGAGCAGGTGGTGGATACCGTGCTCGAGCAGGGCGGGCACTTCGCGCACCGGATCGTCGACACCCGACTGCTGCTGGATCAGGCGCTGCGCCGCGGCGAGATGGTGCTGCTGGAGGGCAGCCAGGGAACCCTGCTCGACGTCGACCACGGCACCTATCCGTTCGTCACGTCCTCGAACCCGACCGCCGGCGGCGCCTGCGCCGGGTCAGGAATCGGACCCACGAAGATCACCGCTGTGGTCGGGATCCTGAAGGCCTACACCACCCGAGTCGGCTCCGGACCGTTCCCCACTGAGCTGCACGACGCCATGGGTGAGCGGCTACGCAAGACCGGCGGGGAGATCGGTGTCACCACCGGGCGCGCCCGGCGGGTCGGCTGGTTCGACGCGGTGATCGGGCGCTACGCGGCCCGGGTGAATGGGATCACTGATTTCTTTTTGACCAAGCTCGACGTGTTGTCCGGTCTGGCCACCGTGCCGGTCTGCGTGGCCTACGAGGTCGGCGGCAGGCGCACCGAGGAGATGCCGATGACCCAGACGGACCTGCACCACGCGGTACCGGTGTATGAGGAGCTGCCCGGCTGGTGGGAGGACCTGTCGCACTGCCGCACCCTCGACGAGCTGCCCCCGAACGCCCGCGCCTACATATCCCGCCTGGAACAACTCTGCCAAGCCCGAATCTCCGCGATCGGGGTTGGACCCGGCCGAAACCAGACGATCGAGCTTCGTGGACTCGGCCGATCACACTGATCCCGCCGCCCCCGACCGCCATTCGCTTCGAAATACAGTCGCGACGACCGTGCTGTCGCCGAGTTCGACACCACGGCTGTCCACCGCCGCCAAAGCAGCCCTCCTGTCGAACTCGGCGCACGCAAGGCTGTTCCCGATCTGAGGACACGGGCCACACCGCGACCCAGCACCCATTTCACACCTCAGGGCGGCGCGCAGCGCCCACGTCGTTGGCTCCGAATAGCGGCGCGCGGCGCCTTGGGGGTGGCGCGTGGGGCTAGCGACTCAGGATGGCTTCTTCTAGGTCTAGGTCGTGCAGGGTGCGGGTGAGGATGTCGTCGTTGATGCGGCCGGTGTCGCGTAGGGACACCAGGGTCTCGCGTTCCGCCGCTAGCATTTCCAGGCGCAGCCGGCGGTAGATGACGCTGGGGGCTTCGCCGAGCTCGGTTTCTGGGCGGCCGAGCCGCTCCCAGACGCTGTTGCTGCGGTGCTCGGCTGCCTTGCGCAACCGGGTGGTCACCGACTCCGGGGCGCCGGCCGAGGCGTTCTCCAACCGCTCCAGGGCGGCCAGCGTCACCGCATGCATCGCGTCGGCCTCAGCCAGCGCATCCTGGAAGGACTCGCGGCCCTCGACGCCGAGGCGCCGGATCACCCAAGGCAGTGTGAGGCCGTGCAGTAGCAGGGTTGCGACGGTGACGCAGAACGCCAGGAAGACGATCTCGGATCGGCCTGGGAACGGGGCGCCGGAGTTGGTGACCCGCGGGATCGCCGACGCCGCGGCCAGGGTGACCACCCCGCGCATCCCAGCCCAGGACAGCACCGCGGGAACCTGCCACCGCGGCACTGGATCCCGGGCCCTGACCCGGCTGGACAGCAACCTGGGCAGGTAGGTCGCCGGGAACACCCACACCACTCTGGCCAGCACCGCCGTCGCAATCACCGCGGCGGCGGCGATCAGCAGCGGGCGGATATCACCTGACACCCCCTGCACCACCGCGGGCAGTTGCAGCCCGATCAGCGCGAAGACGAACGCTTCCAGCACGGTGTCCGCGGCCTGCCACACCGCCTGGTCTTGCAGCCGGGTGGCGTAACCCGCTTGGGGGGCGTGGTGGCCGAGGTACAGCGCGGCCACCACCACCGCGAGCACCCCGGACACACGCAACTCCTCGGCCAGTGCGTACGCCGCGAACGGAATCACCAGGCCCAGCGCACTTTCCAGTCTGGGGTCCCGCAGCCGCAGCCGGACCTGATGCACCACCCGGCCGAGCACCGCACCCAGCACCACGCCGCCGGCCGCGATGAGCACGAACGCCCCCAACCCGGACCACACCGAGAAGCCGGTTCCGACGGTGGCGGCCACCGCGACCCGCAACGCGGTGAGTGCGGTCGCGTCGTTGAACAGGCTCTCCCCGGTGAGCAACGTCATCATCCGGCGAGGCAATCCCAGCCGGCGCCCGATCGACACTGCGGCCACCGCATCCGGCGGGGCCACCACGGCCGCCAGCGCCAGCGCAGCGCCCAGCGGTAACCCGGGCACCAGCCACCAGGCGACCAGCCCGACGCACCCGGTACTGAATAGCACCAACCCGACGGCGAGCAGCGCGATCGGCCGGATGTTCGCCCTGATCTGGATAGCCGAGCTGTCCAGCGCAGCGGAGTACAACAGCGGAGGCAGAATCCCGTAGAGGATCAGGTTCGGATCGAGCTGGTAGTTCGGGACTCCGGGGATCGCGGAGATGGCCAATCCTGCGACAACTAGCGTAAGCGGCGCGGGTAGGCGCAACCGGCGACTCACCGCGGTCACCGCGAGCGCGCTGAGCACGAGCAGGATCAGCGGCATACCGTCCATCACGTCAGGATGCCCTGGCGGATACCCGTGAGGGGACTATCACATGACCTGTGAACACGTGGCGCAGATACCCGACCCGATGCCTGAGCCGCCAGCGCCGGCGGCCTGCGCCGACTGCGTCGAGATGGGGTTTACGGTGTGGGCCCATCTGCGGATGTGTTTAAGCTGCGGGCATGTCGCGTGCTGTGATTCCAGCCCGCACCGGCACGCGACCATACATTACTACCGAACTGACCACCCGGTGATGCGCTCCGCCGAGCCCGGCGAGGCCTGGCGCTGGTGCTACAACGACCACCAGCTGGTCTGACGACGCCAGACGTCCCGAACTCCACAGCAGAGCTGTTCGTGGGGAGCGGGAGAACTCTGTTGTGGAGTTCGGGAGCGCCAGCGTGGATCAGATGATGGTGTCCAGGGCTCCGTTCTTGGCTTGGGCGAGCAGGTCGCCGAACTGCCCGGCGCTCATCCGCACGTGGGAGCCGAAGTCGTCAGTGAGCACGATGCGCTGCTCGGGCGGCGCGGATTCGTCGACGAACAGCTGCGGGCACCCGCAACTGCAGTCACCGCAGAAAGTGGCGAGCGGTTGAGCTGTGGTGATATCGAACATGGATAACCTCCGGTGTCGTTGCCTGACCACCCGAACGTACTTGCCCGGCTACTATTCGCGAGACTCCCTGATCGGATGGCAACGGCGAGTAATCGCTGATCACAGGCTCGGAGGATGCCCATGACTGAGCTGGCCGACCTACTGACCGGCCCGACCGCGAGGAAGGCGCTCGCGCATCGCAATATCACTGCGGTGTTCCGCATCCTGCGCGACGCCGGTGTGAGCCAGACCCGCCTTGCACACGCGACCGGGCAGCAGCAGTCAGAGATCTCTGAGATCATCTCCGGTCGCCAGGTCCAATCCGTCGCCCTCCTGGAGGGGATAGCGGACGGGCTGGGAGTACGCCGGGGCTGGATGGGCTTGGCGTATGACCCCGATCTCGAACCGGAGCCGGCGGCGGGCGACAAGCCGACCGCGGACGAGAGCACCGCCAACTTGCTCCGGCACGCCGCCACCGTGCTGTGGGGAAGGCCCGTCTTCGGCCCTGCGGACCCGATCAGCGTCAAGGACACCCCGACCCCGGTGCCGCGCCGGATTGGGGCCGTCGACGTCGCTCACGTCGTGGCGACCAACGAGCGGCTCTATCAGCTCCTCGGTGATCTCGGCGGCATCCCGATGACCGACGCACTCACCGCGCACGCCAGGGCCAGCGAGATGCTGCTTGGCGCAGTCATGAGTGAGCAGGTCCGTCCGCGGCTACTGCTCGCGCTATCCGATGCTCACCGTGCCGCGGGTAGCGCGGCTGCAGGCGCGGGGCTACCTGACCTTGCCCGCCAGCATTTCTCCCGAGCCATGGACTGCGCCGGTGCAGGGGAGGATCTGCGGCGAGCGGTGGCGAATCTGGACAGCTTGGGACGGATAGAGCTGGACGCCGGGCTGCCGAACGAGGGCCTGAAGTACTTCCAGCTCGGCGTGGCGACTTCCCCGAGCCCGCTGCTCCGCGCGAACCTTGAATATGACTGCGCCTGGGCGCTCGGACTGCTCGGACTGGCAGGGGAGGCCATGGCCGCGCTTCGCCGGGCCCGAGACACCTACCAGGCGGCCAGCGATGAGACCCGACCCTGGAAGTACTTCGCGGAGACACTGCCGTACGTCGAGGGTTGCACGTACCTCGCGCTCGGCCGGTTCAGCCCGGCCATGGTGGCTTTCGCTGCGGCGGAAGGCGGGGCCAGCCACGCCGTAGGCTGCTCCGCGGCCAACCTCAGCCGTCTTGCTACCGCGCAGTTGAGATGTGGTGAATTGCGATCCGGTCTGCATACCGCGCAGCGAGCGATCGGCCTGACGAAGTGCCTGCGCTCGGTGTCGGTATTGGCCCGGCTCGCGCCGCTGCAGGAGGCAGCGGCGGCTCGGCGGGACTCGGCGTGCCAAGACCTGGCTCGCGAGCTGGCGACGCTGCGCAGCGCGGCGTGACCCAGGACGAGCGCCGCGCCGCCACGGCCGCGCACTGGGGATTGGCCGACTACTCCGGCTTGGCGCAGCGCCTGGAACCGGCGGCGGACGCGCTGATCGACGCGGTCGCACCGAAACCGGGGGATCGCGTTCTGGACGTCGCAGCCGGTACCGGCAACGTCGCGATGCGAGCCGCCGCGCGCGGCGCGCAGGTCACCGCCTGCGACATCGCCCCACGGATGGTGCAGCGGGGCCGGGAACGCACCGGGCCCAGCGTGACGTGGATCGAGGCCGACGTCGAGGAACTGCCGCTGCCCGACGCCACCGTCGACGTTGCACTGTCCGCCTTCGGCCTGATCTTCGCGCCACGGCCCGAGGTGGCCCTGACGCAGCTACGTCGGGTACTGGTACCCGGCGGCCGGTTGGCCATGACCGCGTGGACCGCCGACGGGTGCGTAGCCGAGCGGGCCCGCATCGTCCGAGAGTTCGTGCCCCCCGATCCAGCGGCTCCCGACACGCGGAGCTGGGGTGATCCAGACATCCTGGCGCGCAGGCTGGCCACCGAGTTCACCGACGTGCGGATCGAGCTCCGGTCGCTGCCGTGGCATTTCGACTCCGGCCCTGCACTGATCGCGTTCCTCCAAGCTCACTCGCCGGCGTACGTCGCCGCAGCGCAGGCCGCCGGTGAGCGTGCCGGTGAGATGTTCGCCGCGATCGAGCGGCACGCATCACCCGACGGCGGCCCAGTGCGGCAGGAGGCGGAGTACCTGCTGGCGCAGGTACTCCGCTCGTGAGTGGGAAACAGTGTTATAACACTGTTTCCCACTCACGACCCGCCACGGCCGGGCCGAACACCGCGCCGCGCGCGACGTCAGCACCGGCGTCTCGCCACCAGTTCGCCTGCTCGGCGTCATCGACCCCTGCCACGGCAACCGCGATGCCGGTGCGGCGGATCAGCGGCACCAGACCGGCCAGTGCGGAGCGCACCATCGAGTCGGGCTGCTGTGCGGCGGCGCGAACCAGGGAACCGGCCAGCTCCACCCCGTACACCGGCAGGGACTCCAGCAGGACCAGGTTCCCCACTGCCTGCCC
>DASUII010000120.1:0-6702 GCA_036279835.1 Pseudonocardiaceae bacterium | reverse complement strand
TCGAGGTCTTCGGCGTCGACGTGGCCCGCCACAAGCTGGCGGTGCGACGGTTGATTCGGCTATGGCCTTGCTCGGTCGGTTGGTTCGCTGATCTTATTAGTTGTGCTATACAACTTCTTTGCCTATCTTGGTGTTGACGCCACTCGGTGCTCCAACCGCCCGCCCCGAAAGGAGCGCAACCGCAGCCGCAACTTCACCGCCGCCACCATGCTGACCTTCCTCACCGGCTTCGCCATGTTCGGCGCGGTGACGTTCCTGCCGCAGTTCCAGCAGAACGTCCAAGGCGCCTCGGCCACCAGCAGCGGGCTGCAACTGCTGCCGCTGATGGGCGGCATGCTGGCCACTTCCCTGCTCGGTGGACAGCTGGTCACTCGCACCGGCCGCTACCGAGACCTGCTGATCACCGGGTCGGTGCTCATGACCACCGGACTGTCCCTGCTTGCCACCATGACCGTGACCACCGGGCAGCTCACCACCTCGGTGTACATGGTCGTGCTGGGCGTCGGGATGGGCCTGCTGATGCAGACCACGATGCTGGTGGTGCAGAACAGCGTCGCCCAGCGCGACGTTGGGGTCGCCAGTGGCGCCGCCACTTTGTTCCGCACCATCGGCGGCTCGATCGGGGTGTCGCTGCTGGGCACCCTGTTCGCCCAGCAGATGCAGTCCGCACTCCCTGACCGGCCCGGCGGCGCCCCAGCCGGGAGTCCACTCACCCCCGGCATGCTCGAAGCACTACCCGCACCATTGCGCGAGGCGTACCAGGCCGCGATCACCAGCGGCATCCACCAGGTTTTCCTGGGGGGCGCGGCGATCGCCGTGGTCGCGCTCATCGCCGCCTGGGCCATCAGGCAGGTCCCCCTGCGAGGCAGCGTCACCACCTGACGGGCACCGTGCCCGAAGGACAGGTGCTGGTTTGTGATTATCCCGTGGCAGATTCGCGATGGTTTGCCTGAGCCAGTCGACGGCACAAGGTGGCCTTTGTGGCAGGCCACTCGGAGGCAATTACCGAGAACATCGCGGAGTCGCGGAGGAGGCCCTGCTCTCCGGGCGCGTGCGACTGCGACCAGTTTCGAAGCACGCCCTCGAATTGCGCACCCAGGCGCTCGATGGCGCGCCTGGATCGCTCGTTGCGCGCGTCGGTCTTAAGATCGACCCGGACCACGCCCAAGGTCTCGAACGCATATTCCAGGAGTAGAAGCTTTGCCTCAACATTGATGCCTGTTCGCTGAGCCGAAGCGGCCAGCCAGGTCCAACCAATCTCAATGGAATACAGCTGCGAGCGTCCCGGCCAAAACCGGGGATCCCAGTACGCCGTGCACCCGACGGCCCGCCCATCGCCTTGGCGGAGCTGGGCAAACGGCACCAGCTTGCCTCTTTTTGTCTGTTCGAAATGGCCGGTGAGGTATTCCCCTATTTCCCACGCATGTGGAACTCGAGTCAAGTCGTACGCGCCGCGATCTTCCTCCGCTGAGACCGCCAAATCCTCACCATGACTCACCGAAAGTGGTTCCAGCCGGACCAGGGACCCGTGGAGTACCGGAACGTCAAGCAGAAAGTTCATGAATACCCCTCATCGATCCTGGCATTGGCACCTTGCGGCGAGCGCAGGTTGCCGGACCGTCACTGGGCCAGGTCCCTCAGATCCTCTGGATGATTACAAGAGGAGCAGCGTAACCAATGCATTCACTGGCGTCAACGGTCGGCTGTGATGGCAGAGGCGATGCCGCCGGATAGACAACACCGGTCAGCCGGACTTGCTAACGAAACCCTGACTCGGGCGTAGCTTCCAGATTCCGCGGCCGAGACTGTCGGTGTTGGGTTGTAACGTGCAGATCATGGTGGTTCGGCAGCTGATTCCCGAGGGCTTGGCGCAGGTTGCGCCGGGACCGGAGCTGGCTGGTCTGCTGGCCGAGCTCGAGCTGTCGCAGCTGTCGGGTTATGACTGCGTGGAGGTGCTCAAGGCCCGGTACCGGCAGTTCAATCACGAGCGGGCCAGGTTGATGGCCACCATGGTCGAGGTGGGGCTGTGCGGCATCGGGCCGGATGACGAGCTGCCCCGGACGGCGGTACCCGATGAGTTCGCCGCGGATGAGATCCGCGCCGCCTTGATGCTCACCCGACGGGCCGCCGATGCCCAGTTCTGGCTGGCGCATGATCTGATGACGCGGCTGCCCGCAGTGCACGCCACGATGGACGCCGGGGTGCTCGACGAGCCTCGCGCGCGGGTGTTCTCCGAGTGGACCACCGGGCTTGTTCCGGAGGCGGCCCGGGCGGTGTGTGCCCAGTTGCTGCCGCAAGCACCCGGGTGGACCATGGGGCAGCTCATCGAGCAGATCAAGAAACTGGCCATCGCCGTCGACCCGGACTGGGCCCGGCGCCGCTACGAACAAGCCCTCGCCGATCGCAAGGTCGTCGGGTACCGCAACGCCGACGGCTCGGCGAACCTGTCCGGGGTGAATCTGCCCGTCGACCGGGTCGCCGCAGCCTCCGGACGCATCGACGCGCTGGCCAAAACCGTCAAACGCGCTGGGGACCTTCGCCCGATCGATCATATCCGGGCGGATCTGTTCCTCGGGATGACCGATGGCACCTACGCTGGCCTGGATGACGCGGAGATCATCAACCAGCTGCTCGCAGCGGGACGCCCCGACGGGTCCGAGGACACGGATGGCGCTCAACGCAGCGACGATGGAGACGGCCTCCGTGGTGACGGCGGTCAGGGTGTCGGTGACCCGGACGACGGCGGCTGCGGCGCCGGGGACTGCGGTACGGGGCAAGGCGAGGGCGCGTCTGCCGCAGCCGCGGAGCCACCGGTTCCGGCTGCTGCTGTGATCGGGGCTGGTATGGAGTTGCGGGTGCGGCTGTCCACCCTGCTCGGCCATGACCAGTACCCCGCTGAGCTGGCCGGCTGGGGCCCTGTGCATGCCGAGCTGGCCCGCGACCTCGCCACCACGCTTGGCGGCGCGCAGTGGCGCTTCGCGATCACCGACGAGCACGGTCAGCTCCACCACTGCGGAATCACCCAGGCGCGGCCCACCGGTATCCCCGCCCGGATGGCAGCCTGCCGCGCAACCGTGGAACTGGCAGTCCACTCGCCACCCTGCGCCTCCTGGACGAAGAGCTGGGAGCCTGGGCCGAGGTCGTGACCGATCTCCGCCGGCAGCTCGAACGGGGCCCCGCCGACCAGGACCGCGACAGCCATCGGCGCGCCCCCGGCGCCGCGCTACGCCGTTACCTGCAAGCCCGCGACCGGTCCTGCATCATGATCGGCTGCCGGGCTCCCGCCAACACGGCGGACGCCGACCACACCCGCGACCACGGCCACGGCGGACCCACCACCGGCGGCAATCTCGGCGCTGCTTGCCGACATGATCATCGACTCAAGCACGAAGGTGGCTGGCTGCTGCACCAGTCCCACGCCGGCCACTTCCACTGGATCAGCCGGCTGGGTCACAGCTACCACAGGTCGCCTCCCCCCATCCTCGAGCCATTACCCGATCCCCTGCGACCGGACCGGCCTCCGATTCAGCTACTGATCCCCGTCGATGCCGACTGGGAAAGCTCAGAGATCTGGACCGAACCGCCGCCTGAAATCGAACCTGAACCACCACCAGGAGCTGACCCCCGCGACGACATCCCCCCGTTTTGAGGCGAACGACTATCAGACTCGGTCGGCGTGTGCATGACGGCCGCCACCTCGAACAACGTGCCTTCGTGAGCGGATCCACGCTGCCGGCGCTCGAAGTCGAGCAGGTGCTGCTTGCGTTCCAGGCCGCCGCCGTAGCCGGTGAGGTCACCAGAGGCTCCGACGACGCGGTGGCAGGGCACGATGATGCCGATCGGGTTGCGTCCATTGGCTAGGCCGACCGCCCGGGCGGCGCCGGGGCGTCCGATCCGCTCGGCGAGCTGGCCGTAGGACCATGTTTCGCCGTAAGGGATCTCCCGCAGAGCGGCCCACACGGTGCGCTGAAACGGGGTGCCGACGAGATTCATCGGCAGGTCGAACTCGGTGCGTTGGCCGCTGAAGTACTCATCCAGTTGCCTGATCACCTCGGTGAACGGGGTGGGGTCCGGCTGGCCGAACGTCGCTTCTGGCGGTCGATGTCGCTGCAGGTTCATGTACAAGCCGCTGAGCTTGCCGTCCAGCGCGACCAGGGTGAGCGGGCCGACGGGACTGTCCTGCACGGTGTGAACTAGCACGCGTGATCCTTTCATCAGGTCGGTAGCCGGTTGATGGCGTGGTCACCTGTGGCCCACAGGTACTGCACGGCGTAAGCGCGCCAGGGGCGCCAGGCGCTGGCGTGGCCGGTCAGGCCCGCGGCGGTCGCGGGAAGACCTACATCTCGGGCGGCCCGCCGGATACCGAGGTCCGTCGGCACGAAAGCATCCGGGTCGCCGAGCGCGCGCATCGCGATCGTCTCGATGGTCCAGGGCCCCAAGCCGGGCAGCGCGGCGAGTTGGGCGCGCGCCTGTTGCCAGTCGCTGCCGGCACCGAGGCCGATGTCGCCGCCGGCCAGCGCACCGACCAGGGTGGTGAGCGTCTTGCGCCGCGCCGCCGGCAGGGCGAGCGTGGCTGGATCGAGCGACGCCAGCCGCGCTGTGTCCGGGAACAGATGGCTCAAGCCGCCAGCCGGGTCGGCCACCGGTTCGCCGTGTGCGGCCACCAGTCGGGCGGCGTGGGTGCAGGCCGCCTTGGTGGATACCTGCTGCCCGAGCACAGCACGCACCGCGAACTCCGACGCGTCGACGGTGCGCGGCACCCGGCGGCCGGGATTCTTGTCCACCATGACGGCGAGTATCGGGTCGGTGCGCAGCAGATCGTCGACAGCCACAGGGTCCGCGTCGAGGTCGAGCAGCCACCGGCACCGGGTGATCGCGGTGGACAGGTCCCGCAGATCGGTCAAGGTCAACCGGCACTCGATGTGATCGGGCAGCGGTCGCAAGGTCGCGACACCATGGCCGTGCGGCAGGCACAAGGTGCGGCGGTAGGCCCCATCACGCCACTCCTCCACCCCCGGCACCGCGGTCGCCGCGAGGTGCCCGAACAGGTTGTCCGGACACAGCGGCACCCGGAACGGCAGCCGCAGCACCAGCGATCCGGACGTCGTCGCCGGGTGTCTGCGCGCCGCACGCGCTCGCAGGTCCGTCGGCGCCAATGCGAAGATCTCGCGGACGGTGTCATTAAATGCCCGCACGCTGGCAAAACCAGCGGCGAACGCGACGTCGCTCATCGGCAGGGAGCTGGTCTCGATCAGCAGCCGCGCTGTCTGGGCGCGCTGCGCTCGCGCCAACGCCAGCGGGCCGGCCCCCAACTCGGCGAGGACTTGCCGCTGGACCTGCCGGACGCTGTACCCCAGCCGCGCGGCCAGGCCAGGGACACCGTCGCGATCGACCACCCCATCGGCGATCAACCGCATCGCTCTGGCCACCAGGTCAGCGCGTACGTTCCAGTGCGGAGATCCCGGGCTGGCGTCCGGCCGGCATCGCTTGCAGGCCCGGAACCCGGCCGCCTGCGCCGCGGCGGCGCTCGGATAGAAGCGCATGTTGACCGCCTTGGGCGGTACTACCGGGCAGCTCGGCCGGCAATAGATTCCAGTGGTGACCACTGCGACGAAAAACCAGCCGTCGAACCGCGCGTCCTTGGACTGCACCGCCCGCACGCACCGCTCGGTGTCCTCATGCACGTCCCTAGCATCGCCACTGGCCGCAGGCAGGGCTAGCGAGTTTGCGACACCATCCCAGGAGGAGACGGTGATGTCGCGAACTCGCCGGGTTACTCATGCCCCCGCGGCATGTCGTGGCGGCGAACGGCGACAGCACGGCGTGCTCCAGTCCGTCGGTGGTAAACTGGAAGCAATGCCACTTCGGGTGAACCTCGCGATTGTTCCCTCGCAACCAGGCCACGCTACCCGCGGTCGCGCGACTGCTCGATGAACTGGGCCGTGACAGGTAAGTAATGGCATCAGCTCTCGAACGAGACGGTATGCGACGAGCCATCGCACTTTCCGCGTTCGGTGAGGCGGGCGATCTGCTCGCATCGCTGGTGGCCGGCGGGGTACGGTCGTTGCTCGTTGATGGCGGCTCCTCGCTGGCCGGCTCGTTCCTGGAAAGCGGTTTGGTTGATCAGGCGATCACCTACCTCGAGAGCGGTGGGCCGTCCAGCGCCGGCAGTCGGCCGCGGACACTCCTCGACACTTCGCTGGCCTGCTTCGGGGCTTTGCTCTGCGAGAAGTGACACGAGTTAGCCGAACGGTTCGCGTGACCAGCATGCGTCGGCGGTAGCGGGAACTCGCGCCGCTCGCTTGCGCTGCGCGATCAAGGGCAGACACCCTGCGGGCACACGGCACCCATATAACCTCCTCCGCACACGCCGCGATGGTCTTTGGCGATCTCCTCGAAGCCGCCGGTGACCATCAGTTCGGCCAATCTCGTGTAGCGCTGGAAGCGCAGCATCGGCGAATCAGGAACGATCGCTCCGGCTCGAGTGATGTAACGCAGGGTGCCCACCGGGGAGTAATCGAGATCGAGCCGATGCACATACGGCTTCGCGAAGGGCACCGCTGCAAACATATGACGAAACGCGAGGCTCGGCGGCAACAACGGCACGATGTCATCGGCGTATTCATAGCGGACGCTCGCGATGTGCCCGTCGTACGCGGCGGCGAAATCCTCGTTGCCGGGATGCGGCGCGGCATAGGTGAA
>DASUII010000119.1:0-6810 GCA_036279835.1 Pseudonocardiaceae bacterium | reverse complement strand
TTCAGAGTGTTGGTATCGATCACCGAAACCGTGTTCGACTCGTAGTTCACGTTGGCGACCAGCGGACGATTCGGGTGTACGGCGATGCTATGTGGACCGGATCCGACCGGGATGGTCGCGACAACGCCGCGGGTGGCGGTGTCAATCACCGAAACCACGCCGGCTTCGTGGTTCGCCGTGTAAGCACGACTGCCGTCGCGGGAGAACGCGATCGAATGCGGGTTCGGCGCGACGTTGATCTGTCCGATGACCGTTTTGGTGTCGGTGGCGATCACTGACACGGACGCGACATCGTGGTTGGGGACATAAAGCAGCGTACCGTCCGGGCTGATCGCCGGGTCGAACGGCTTCGCGGGCTGCGGAATCATTGCGATCTCGGTATTCGACACGGTGTCGATCATGTCGATTGCATGCTTGGTCTTCTGATCATTGAATATGGTGACGTACAGCATGCGACCGTCTGGCGCGAAGGTGAGGAACTGGGGCGGGCCGGCCGCGATCGGGATGGTCGCGGTCACCTGATTCACCGCGGTGTCCACCACGGTGATGACCTGAGCGTCGCCGTTAGCGACATAGGCGTGCCTACCGTCGGGGGCGACGGCGACGAAGCTGGGCGTCTGCCCTACCGCGATGTTGGCGCTGGCCGCGGGTACCGCCACCTTCGGTCCGACGCTTGCCACCGCAGTCGGCGCCGGTTTGGCCGCGGGCTTTGCGATGGGTGGGGTAGGGGCCTGAGTGTCGTTGCCGCGACCGAAGGTGGCCAGCGCGATCACTGCAGCCAACGCGACCGCTGCGCCGGCGGCGAGCAGTATCCTCGGTCGGCGCTTACGGTCGGGTGATGGCTTGGGCGGTGGTGGTGCTGGCTTCGGCCGCACGTGACGTGCGGTGGCCGTCGCTTCATGCGGTGGTGTGCGTGGTATCGGGATCGCTGTGGTCGGAAGCACTTCGGCTGGGCGCTGCGCCGGTATGAGCTGCGCCGGTATGAGCGGCTGCTCCTCTGGTTTTTCCTGCTTCTCCGGACGGGTATCCACAAACCCGTTTGTGGTCGGCGGCGCGGCCGTGCCACGACCGACCAGCCGCTGTTCGCGCTGCCGGCTGCGGTGCGGGACGGTGTAGCGCGGCTGGGGCGCATGCGCGGCATGTGCCGCGGCGCCGAGCGCAACGACCTGCTGCGGATGAGTGTCGACGACGGTGGGACAGCCCAGCTCAGCGGACACCATCCGGGCGATCATGGGGATGCGCGACGATCCGCCCACGAGCAGCACTGCGCTGAGCTCTGCCGGCTCGACCTGAGCCGACTGCAGGGCTCGGGACAGCGTGTGAATGGTCGACTCGATCGGGGCTCGCACCATGTCCTCGAAGTCCGACCGGGCGAGATGCACGTCAAAACTTCGGCTGGGCAGGAATACCGGGAAAGTCGCCTTGGTGTCAGCCGAGAGTGCCTCTTTGGCCGCGATGCATTCCTGTCGCACCCTGGCGAGCGCGACGAAGGTCTGCGGCCGCCGCATGTCCAGCTTGGCCAGCGCTCCGTCGGCGGTGTCGTTGACGTGGGACAGGATTGCTTCGTCGAAGTTACCGCCGCCAAGCGCTTCGAGGCGCTCGGGCTTGCCGATGATCTCGACGTTACCGGACTGCATGCGCAGCACCGTGGCGTCGAAGGTGCCACCGCCCAGGTCGTAAACCGCCATTGTCTCGCCGTCGTTCAGCGGTCGGGTCGCGGTGTAGTGCGCAGCTGCGGCTTCGGCCTCGGTCATCAGGAGCGAATTGGTCAGCTCCGCTTGCTGGGCAGCCTCCTCGAACAGCGCACGGCGGAATGGGCCCCAACTAGTCGGGTGAGTCAACACGACCCGGTCGGGTGGTTCGCCTTCGATCTTGGTGACCTGCTCTACCACGTCTCGCAGCAGCACGCCAACCAGCGCTGTGACCTCGTACGACTCACCACCGAGTACCACCGGCGTCGGGTCACCCAGCCGACGGGTGAACTCGCGGCAGATTCGATCCGGGCTGCTCACCGCGCCCCTGCCGGCGGCATCCCCGATGGTCAACGTGCCGTCGCCCTGAAGGTATACAGCCGCTGGGGTCACCACCGAACGATCACCGAGGGGGACCGCTTCCACGGTGGCCGCCGTCGCGCGGGCAGCCGCAACGAAGGTACTGCCGAGGTCGATCCCCAGGCTGTAGCTCACCAGCTCCTCCCTGAAGCGGCACGCATCGTTACGTTTCGATCACGCGAAAGATCGTTTTTAGCGCATCAAACGGTGACGTACGGCCGCGTGCACGCAGACCCATCACAGTAGGTAGCCAGCTGAGCACCCGTCAAGTGGCTGTTATACGGAGAATCTGGGCCCAGGCACTGGATCGTCGGCTGTGGGCCTGCTGGGCCGGCAGCGACCGAGCCGTTTGATGGTGAGCCAACTCCCCCGTCGAGCGCCGTGGGTCCGCAGCGCTTGTGCCGCATACTCCGAACACGTGGGGGTGAAGTGGCAACACGGCGGCCGTCGCGGGCTGATCTCCCGTTGATACGTTCGGACACCGGCGACCAGTAGCGCCGTGAGTGCTGATCCCGCCGCGGCAGGTGTGCGCCGCAGCGTCAGGGCTTCGTCGATCAGGGCTACGGTCAGTTGGGGCAAGGCCAGCATCGCCACCACAAGGCAGTTGCCGCTGAGGCTCTCCCCAAGACAGCATCCGGCGTCGAGCAGGCACGCGTCTCGAAGACATGACCCGCCGACCGGCCGAGACCGGTACGGATAGCCGTAGCCGTCGTACCGCCTGCGTCGGAGACACGCCATATCCCCAGTGTGCACCTCTGCAGCGCATGGGGTAAGGCAACTCTGCATGCTGAACATAAGAGCCATGAGTCCGCGGGCGTATAGGGAATTACGACAAACGGCACCAAGGCCGGATAGTGCAATGGCTGCGCCGGCCATGTCGACGGCACGGCTGCCGATGATGAGGTCAACGGCCCTCCTAGCGTGTAGGATCGCCGCGCCAATGGTTGATCGGTGAGGGCGTCCTAACCGTGGTTAGTGTAGGACTGCCTAACAAAAGCGATATTCGGAAATGCTGCTTGCAGGTCCTGTGTGACCGTTCGTGGGTTACCGTGGGTGCGCACACAATCACCGTCTGAAAGCTTCTGTTTGTCAACGTTCGATCAGTGTTCTTGACAGATCTCATTCATTGAGGCAAGGCTGTTGGGCGACGAGGCGAGGGAGTCGAATGCGGTTCGACAGAAGTGTGGGCTGATCGCCGGTGGATGCAGTTCAGACGCTGATCCTCGGGTTGATCGCAGGGGTCACGATCGTGCTCGGGTTACCGCTTGGCCGGCTGCGTAGCGCCCGCCACAGCCGGACCGCGCCCGCCGTGCGAGTGTTTCTCAACGCTTTCGCGATCGGCATTTTGATCTTCATCATGTGGGACCTGCTGAACCAGGCGTGGGAGATGATCGGTGCCACGCTGGACAAGGTGCACGACGGCTCAGGCAGCGTGGCGCCGGTGATCGGGTTCGGCGCCTTACTTTTCGCCGGGCTGGGAGTCGGGCTGTTGAGCCTGGCCGGGTACGAGCGCTGGCTCGCCGGCGAGGGACCCATCCCGCTGCTGGGCCCGGGCACGATGGCCGCCGACGAGCTGACCCTGCGCAGGGGCGACACTTGGACAGCGGCCCGCCGGCTCGCGTTCCTGATCGCGGTGGGAATCGGTCTGCACAACTTCGGTGAGGGCCTCGCGATCGGTGGCAGCGCGGCGCAGGGCAAGATCGCGCTGGCCACCCTGCTGGTGACCGGTTTCGCCTTGCACAACGCGACCGAAGGATTCGGCATCGTCGCCCCGCTAGCCACCGAGCAAGAGCAGCCCAGCTGGGGGTTTCTGCTCCTCCTGGGTGTAATCGGTGGTGGGCCCACCGTGCTGGGAACCGTGATCGGCCACCAGTTCACCAGCGACCCGATGAGCCTGGTTTTCCTCACCCTGGCCGCCGGCTCCATCCTCTACGTGATCATCCAGCTAGTGGCCATCGCGCTGCGAGGCGGCCACCGATCCCTGCTCTACTGGGGTGTCTGGGTCGGCCTGGTAGCCGGCTTCGCCACCGACATGCTCCTCACCGCCGGCGGCGCCTAGCGACCTCGCGCCTTGGAGCGCCATTCGGAGCCGAATTGCGGTCCTGGAGCGTCGGATAACCGCGATTCGGCTCCGAATGGCGGGGTAGTCGGTGTGTGCTTAGAAGGGGACTTGGTGGGCGAGGAGACCTTCTGCGGGGGCGCGGCCGGAGAGGGTGCGGCAGAACAGCACGGCATCCAGATGTAGTTGCGCGCCACCTTCGCCCTGGGTGTAAATGCCCCCGGCCGGTCCGTCCAGGACGACGGTGCAGGGTTGTCCGTGGCGCCTCGCCCATTCGGCGACGATGTCGGCCACGATGCGTCCGTCGTGGTCTGGAGCCAGCGTGAGTTCGCCGCCGGTGGCCCGGCAGATGTCGATCCGGTGCATCCACGGATCCCGGGTGTCGATCACATCGATGAGGTATCCGTGGGTCCAGTCCTCGTCGTAGGGCGGTCCGGGGCTGAATACCATGGCTCGTTGCTCGGCCGTCGCTTGACTGCGCGCGGCGAGCGACCGAGGTGCCGCGGTTCGCAGCGCGGTGGCGAGCTGCGCAGGTCCGAGGTGGACACGGTCGGCGACCTGGAGCGCGGTGAGCGCGTCGATCCACGCCTCTCCGGTGACGGTAGCCCGTTGGTGGGCAGCTTCGCCCTGCCGAGCCGCCTCATCCGGGTCGGCGTTGAGCTCGAGCATGCCGAGGAGGTGGGCGAGCACCGCGGTCACGTCCCAACCGGTGCAGTCGGTAGGGCGGGTCCAATCTTCGGGCGCGAGCTGGTCGACCAGCTCGATCAAGCGCTGGTATTCGGCCTGCGCCAGCCGCATGGCTTCGTCGTGCTCCAGCGGTGGGATGTGGTCGACAGGGATAACAGTCGATTGCATAGCGGGACTCCTAGGTGATCAGCCTTACCGTCGCCGAGTTCGACGACAGGGCTGCCCAAGATCGACCAGACAGCCCTGGTGTCGAACTCGGCGACAGCAGAGCACTGAATGAACTTTGGGTAGTCCGGGCTCAGCCCGGGGGACAGGGCTAGTGGGTGGAGATCGATGGCTCGGCGAGTGCGCCGGCGGCGGCGAGCCACCCGTCCAGATCGGACTGGTCGAACTCGCGCCACGGGTCGAGCGCGGGCAGCTGCCTCATGAGGTCGAACGCCTCGTCGACACGCCGACCACGCAGCACGGGCGCATGGCAGCCGGCCATGGTGGTCGCGCCGAGCCGGCGGACCGCATCCACGCAGGTCTCCCACTTGCTCTGGTCGAGGTAGCGGTGCCACGGCGCGATCAGCCGCGCCCCGAGGAGCTGCCCGTCTCGGAAATCGCCGTCGCTGAGATCGTCGGCCTCCTGCATTCGGTGCGGGGTGTTGGTAGCGAAGGTGTCCACCGACCAGTACACGCCGGTGGAGGCGTCGAACAACCCGCGCGTGGTCGGATTGTCGAAGAGCGGTGGACGGACCGCGACGAGCACCCGGTCGCCGACGTCGACCTGATCGCCATCGTTGACGAACCGGCATCGGGACAGCGGGGTCTCCCACTCCTCGGCCATACGGCCCAAGCTGAACCAGTTCGTCAGCAGGGTCGCGTTCGGACACGCCGCGAGTACCGGCAGCAGGTTCCCGGCGTGATCGCGATCGTCGTGGGACAGGAAAACCCACCGGACATCGGCGAGATCGACCAGCGATGCCACCGTGGCCAGCCACTGCTCGCGGCAGGCCGGCGCACCGGTGTCGACGAGCACCGGCTCTTTCCCGCGGATCAGCAGCGAGTGCATCGGGAAGTGACCCACCGGGGGCGCGTCCAAACCCCAGGTAATCAGGAACGTTTCGTCGGCGACCTGGTGGGACAGCACGTCATGGTGCACGGGGGCGGTCATGGGGGGCTCCGAAAGTGTGTGCAGGATCAGTGAGTGAGGCAGCGTGGAGCCACCTCGGCGAGGTACATGTCGATCGCCCGGTCCAGTTGCCGGGTCCACCGGTCCCCCCCCGGCTCGTTCGCGTTCTGTTGTGCGACCAGGCCGGAGATCAGCCCGGTATAGAGGTCAACATCAGCGGGTTCTGCGACGCCCACCCCGGCGAGCACCCGACGCCCCCCGTCGAGCACCTCCCGGGCCACCGCGTAGGACTCCTCTGACGGCTCGAAGCCGGGGATGGTGCGCTGAAAAAGCAGCTGGTAGCGCGCCAGGTCCTCGGTGCAGAAGTCGACGAATTGGCGAGCACTTTGACGCAGTGCGATCACCGGGTCGGCATCGAGGTCCACCGAGCGACGCCGGTCGAGCAACTCGCGGTTGGCCTCGGCAAACATGGCGTCATAGATGGCGTGCTTGGACGGGAAGTAGACGTACAGCGACTGGGCCCGCAACCCAACCCGCGCACCGAGCTCCCGCATCGACAACCCATCGAGGCCATCAGCGCTCACCAGCCCCCACGCGACGTCGAGGATCTCTTGCCGGGTGGCTTCGAACCTCTCAGCACGCCTGTCGCGCATTGGTGAGACTGACATAGTCAGGTATAATGAACGTCGTAAGGTGGATTGTCAATGGTGCCTCTGCGCCAGGTGAAACTTCTGGAGACAGCCGCGCGGCAGCCGGTCCCAAGCCGGACCATCACCGCGTTGACGGTATAACTCGGGCTGTGACGAGGACCGCGCCACGCGAGCCGTCGACAGCTGTGCATCGCGGGGTCCGCGCGGATCTGGTAGCCGTCGGGTGTGCCGGACTGCTCGTTGCGGCAG
>DASUII010000118.1:0-5712 GCA_036279835.1 Pseudonocardiaceae bacterium | reverse complement strand
TCAGCCGCACACCGTCACCGCTCTGCTGGGCACCCTCCTGGGGGACGTCGTCCAGAAGGTCATCGAGACCGAAGGTGGACCACCCGATCGCATCGTGCTGACCCACCCGGCCAATTGGGGCCCATTTCGCCGTGCGCTGTTCGAGGAGGTTCCCCAGCACGCGGGACTGGAGAACCCGTCGATGGTGACCGAACCCGAAGCGGCCGCCGCACACTACGCCGCGTCTCGGCTGCTGGTCGATGGACAGACAGTGGCGGTGTACGACTTGGGCGGCGGCACCTTCGATGCCACGGTCCTGCGCAAACTCCCCACCGGCGTCGAGATCCTGGGCACCCCGGAGGGCGTCGAACGGCTCGGCGGCGTGGACTTCGATGAAGCGATCCTGTCCCACGTGGACTACGCGGCAGACGGGGCGCTCAGCGAGCTGGACATGCGCGACCCCCAGAACATCGTCGCACTCGCCCGGCTGCGGCAGGACTGCATCCTGGCCAAGGAGGCTCTCTCGGTGGACACCGAGACGGTCCTCCCGGTCCTTCTCCCCGGCCGGCACTTCGATGTGCGCATCACTCGGTCGGACTTCGAGGACATGGTGCGGGCCCCCATCGAGTCCACCATCGGAGCACTCTCGCGGACCCTTCACTCAGCTCAGGTGCAGCCCACTGACCTCAGCGCGGTGTTGCTGGTGGGCGGATCCTCGCGCATCCCGCTAGTCGCACAGATGGTGGCCGCCGAGCTGGGACGCCCCACGGTAGTGGATACACATCCCAAATACGCTGTCGCGCTCGGTGCCGCCACGTTGGCCGCTGACGCGGCCCCGGTCTCAATGCCGACGGCGGAGACAGTCTTCGGTACCCGTCATCAACAACGAGATGACCAGAAACAAAATGGTCAGACGCCGATGTCGTCGAATGGTCTGGCCGCTGCGATCCCGGCGCCGCGTACACCGCACCGCGAGGCGACGGCCATCCCCACCCACAGCGCGCTCGGGGTCGGCGCAACCCGCCCAGATACGAGACCCGTCAGGACCCCGGCTCCGGCGGTGCAACCACAACCCGCGCAACCCTCTCCACCAGCAAGGACCCTGCTATCGGACAACCGTAATGCCGGATCGGGGGGCGGGCCGGCCCAGCCTCCCACGGTCATCGCGCCGGCAACTACCGCCCCCACCTGGGTCCCTCCGATCATCTCTTCCGGCCGCTCGCTGCTGGCTTCTGTCACTGGCGTTGGACGCCGGGGATGGGTCCTGATCGCTATCGTGGTGCTGGTGATGGCCGGGACGATGGCGCTCGCCTTGTCCGTCGGCACTAACCAGTCAACCCTCCCCGAGCCCGCCCCCTTCGTGGCTCCAAACGAGGGACCGGAAGTCGCGATACCCGCTATCGGAGCCACCATCCAGGTGGGGAAGACTCCAGGCTTCGTCGCGGTCTCCCCGAACGGTCGGCACGCCTACATCGCCAATCGAGACATTCAGGTGATCACCGTTCTGGATACTGCGGTCGACAAGGTGACCGCGACGATCCCCATCCCAGCGGGTCCACCCCAGTTCCTCGCTTTCGCACCGAACGGTCGCACGCTTTACGTCACCATCTACAACGATCAGCGGACAATACATGTAATCGACGTGATCGACACTACGTCGAACACCGTGGTCGCAACGATCCTGCAACCCGCGCGCCCGTTCCTCCCGGCGGTTTCCCCGGATGGCAAACTGCTCTACGTTCCGAACCACGACATTGCGTCCGTGTCGGTGGTCTCCACCGCCGACAATACGGTCGTCGGCCAGATCAAGGTCGCCCCCAACCCCCATTGGGTCGCGTTTTCCCGTGACGGGAGCCGCGCCTACACAGCCAACCATGAGTCCAACGTGGTCTCGGTGATCGATACTGCCACCCGCACAGTCGTTGCGACCATCCCAGTCGGGACCAGCCCACATAGTATCGCCGTGCACCCCAACCGGCCCCTGGTCGCTAACGTGAATTACGACGCCAGTTCAGTGTCGGTGATTGCCACCAACACTCTCAAGGTCATTGCGACCATCCCGGTCGGGAAGAACCCCCGGGACATCGTCTGGGCTCCGGATGGACGGTTCGCCTACGTGGTGAATGAGGGCAGCAACAGCGTCTCCGTCATTGACGCCAATACCAACCAGGTCACTGCGACCATTCCCACCGGGGGCAGCCCGAGCAGTATCGCGGTGCTGCCCAGCGGCCTGGAGGCCTATGTGGCCAACGTCGACACTGGAACAGTGACCGTCCTGGAGCTCGCTGACTGATCATAGATCTATTCTTGCGCCGGCCTGCCGCCGAGGATGGTCGGGCACCGCGATAGCGCAGCACGGACTGTTTCGACCCGACTACACACGGCCACGGGCCGCTGTGCAGGCCCCAGACCGCTAGGGCCGTTCCTACTCGGATTGGCGGGTTTATCCCGGACTTCCATGGGGACAACCCGATGGCCCGGGCCCGTCCCAGAGGTCATTCTTCAAGGGTTCGAAAACACCAGCTACCGGGTTGCTAAGGAATCAATCCTGGCGCTATTTTGCGGAAGGAACAGCGATCATGTCCACCACGACGCAAAGTGGATTGAGCCATCGGGATCGTGCCGTTCTCCGGGCGGTCGCCGCGGGTCGCTGCGTAGCGTCCGGCGACGTCGGGATCTCCCTACTCATCGACGGTCTGTTTTACTCCGACCAGTTCGCGGGCTCTCGATTTGCGAGCGCTGGATTGATTGCCACTCCTGACTCTCGCCCAGGACCCGTGCAGCTCACTCCACGCGGTCACGAGCTACTCAAAGCGATCTGACTCATCCCACCACCGCCGGTGATGGCCGGTCGCGAGACCGGCGGGCCATGACGGCTTGGCGTGCTCGACGCGCTGCGGCGGCGACCAGACGCTCGAACGGACCCTGTCCCAGCCAGCGCTGCCAGAAGAACCCGAAGGCGAGCGCACTGACGACCAGCAGGAAGTACATCGTGCCGGGTGCGTGCTGGAGCACCCCGGTCGCCAGCACCAGCAGGTGCCCGCAGTAGAGGGTCAGCGTCATGGCTCCTGCAGCGGCCAGCGGCCGCAGCAGACGACGGATGATCGGCACCCGCGTGAGGAGCAATGCGGTACCGAGTACCGCCGTCGCCGAGCCAAGCGTGCGGACCATGTCGACAGGTGTAATCGAGCGCGGCGCGGGCAGCGCGAGATATCACCACGACCAGGTCTGTTCGGGATCCCACAGCAGGGCGTTGCGTGTCACCGGGGCAGCACTCGATGGATTTATGCTCTGCAGGTGCCGGAGCCCGCCCACCGGGAACAGCAGCACCGCGGACACGATCCGCGCGGTGAGTGCGAGGGCGAGGCCGCCGCCGAGCAACCAGGTGGCGAGCCGGCGCGAGGACAGATCCAACCTGCCGATGGCGAGGCCGGCACACAGGTAGGCGAGGTAGGCCAGCACGGGGTAGGGGCCGGTGACGAGCAGCCCGACGATGAGCCCGGACGGGTCTTGGACAAGGGTGTCGAAGGTCGCGTTGTCCGATCCTCGGAAGGAGGGACCGTCTGCATCGACTACGGCCAGGATCACCACGGGCGCCACTGCGATCAAGGCGGCAGCGGCCAGGGCCAGGGTGCGCGGACGCAGTCCGAGCAACGGTATTGCGAGCAGGAAGAGCACAGCGTAGTACGGGAGGATCACTTCGACCTCGAGGGGGTCGATGGCGTAGCCGAGCAACAGGCCGATCGCCCCGATCAGCAACGCCCGCACAGCGATGCCGGCGGCGGCTGCGGTGCGGGCCCGGCCCTCGACTACGCGTCGCCCACCGCTGAGGAACGCCAGGCGCACCCCCCCGACCAGGACGAAAGTGGTCGCGGACCGCCCCCCCCCGCGAGCACTGTCGCGAGCGTGGGTGTGCCGTGGCGGTCGAAGGTGGCGAAGACGTGCACCGCCATCATGCCGATCAGCGCGATACCTCGCGCCACGTCCACCCCGATCACCCGCCCTGGGCGATCGGACGGCACCGCAGCCCCCCGAACCGGCCAGCCACGGGCGTCCGACCGGGAGCTGCCGGTAACGAGCCGGCGCCCGTGTTCCTCATGTTTAGTCCCTAACCTTTGTCACGCTGCTGCCACGTCATTTCGTGGCATTCGGTCGCTCATCCGTATCGGCGTAGCTCGTGGAAGAAGTCGTCGACGACGTGCAGGTCGCCGGAGCGGAGCACCTCGTCGTAGACGTACTTGCCGACGGCGAGGTCGAGAACTCCGAGGCCGAAGGGTGAGAACACCAGCGGCCGGTCCGCTGGCACCGGCACCCGTCCGGCCATCACGTCGTCCAAGGTGCCGTGCAGGAAGTCCCGGTTGCCCGTGAGCTGTTCGGCCAGATGTGGCGAGGTGTTGGCCTTCATACAGTGCTCGATGTCGTCGACGATGTTGGTGGAGGCGAGCACGATCTCCGGTGCGAGGTCGCGCAGGGACACGTGTAGCACCAACGGATTGTGTGCAAACCAGGACAGGTCGCTGACATGTGGCACGGCGGCGACGGTGGCGAAGACCACCAGATCGCTGGAGCGGATCAACTGCTCGGCGCTGTCGTGCACAGTGATCGCGCTGGCGGTGCCCGAGTGATCCAGGTAATCACGGAAGCCGGTCGCACTGTCGGTGGACAGGTCGTGCACGCCGATCTCGTCGAACGACCAGCCGGTGCGGGTCAGGAAGGTGTGGATATAGCGGGCGATCAGGCCCACCCCGAAGAACCCGACGCGCGTCGGGCGCCGCCGGCCGCGGCTGAGCCAGTCAGCCGCCAACGCCGCCGACGCGGCCGTTCTCGTGGCGCTGATGATCGAGCATTCCAGACAGGCGAGCGGGTAGCCGGTGTCGTGGTCGTTGAGGATCAACACGGCCGACGCCCTCGGGATGCCGGCCGCCACGTTCTCCGGGAAACTGGAGATCCACTTCAGACCATCCACCCGCACCTGCCCGCCGATCGAGGCGGGCAGCGCGATGATCCGCGAGGACGGGCGGTCGGGGAAACGCAGGAAGTACGACGGCGGGTTCACCGAATCACCGGCGCCGTGCAGCCGGTAGGTGGCCTCGACCAACTCCACGATGTGGTTCTCGCGGCCCTGCAGCGTGTGCTGGACCTGAGCACCGGAGATCACCGCGAACGGTGGCACGGTGAGCGGCTGGGACATGAGCGGCTGGGACATAGCGGACTCCGCGGTGGTGCAACGGTCGGCGATCATCGGGAAGTCACCTCGACGGGCGGCGAACACTCGGCCAGGCGCACCGCGTCGGCCATCGCGACGAGCACTTCGCGCGGTCCCTCGAAGGGTTCCCTGCTGTGTGCGGTACGGACGTTGTCGACGAGCATCAGGTCACCGGCCTGCCATGGCTCACGTGCGGTGTTGGCCTCGTAGATCCTGTTGAGGAGCACCACGACGTCCTCGCCGATCGGGTCGCCGTTGCCGAAGCGGGTATTGAACGGCAGCCCGTCGGCGCCGTAGACGTCTACCAGGAACTCGCGCACCTCGGGATCGATCGTCCACTCGTTGAGGAATGCGATCTGGTTGAACCAGCAGCGCGCTCCGGTGACCGGGTGACGCACCACGGCGCTGCGGCGCTGCCTGGTGCGCAGTCCACCGTCGGGTTGCCACTGGAACTCGATCGCGTTGCCGCGGCAATAGCTCTCGACGCAGCCACGGTCCTCGGTGCCGAACGCCTCGGCGAAGGACGC
>DASUII010000117.1:0-14390 GCA_036279835.1 Pseudonocardiaceae bacterium | reverse complement strand
GCGGTCAAGCAGGTGGCCAGCGGGCGGTTCGGCGTCACCAGCGAGTACCTGGTCAACGCCGACGACCTGCAGATCAAGATGGCGCAGGGAGCCAAGCCCGGCGAGGGCGGCCAGCTGCCCGGGCACAAGGTGTACCCGTGGATCGCCAAGACGCGGTACTCCACGCCCGGCGTGGGCCTGATCTCGCCGCCGCCGCACCACGACATCTACTCGATCGAGGACCTGGCCCAGCTGATCCACGACCTGAAGAACGCCAACCCGGCGGCCCGGGTGCACGTCAAGCTGGTGTCCGAGGTCGGGGTCGGCACGGTGGCCGCGGGGGTGGCCAAGGCGTACTCCGACGTGGTTCTCATCTCCGGGCACGACGGCGGCACCGGCGCGTCGCCGCTGTCGTCGATCAAGCATGCCGGCACGCCCTGGGAGCTGGGCCTGGCCGAGACCCAGCAGACGCTGATCGCCAACAAGCTGCGGGACCGGATCGTCGTGCAGACCGACGGCCAGCTCAAAACCGGTCGCGACGTCGTGATCGCCGCATTGCTGGGCGCCGAGGAGTACGGCTTCGCCACGGCTCCGCTGGTGGTGTCGGGTTGCATCATGATGCGGGTCTGCCATCTGGACACCTGCCCGGTCGGGGTGGCCACCCAGAACCCGGTGCTGCGCGCGAAGTTCACCGGTAAAGCCGAGTACGTGGTCAATTTCTTCCAGTTCATCGCTCAGCAGGTCCGCGAGTACCTGGCGGCGATGGGGTTCCGAACCCTGGAGGAGGCCATCGGGCGCACCGAGATGCTGGACACCCGCCCGGCGATCGAGCACTGGAAAGCCGCCGGGCTGGATCTGTCGCCGATCCTGCACTTGCCGGCCGATCTGGACCCGGAAGCGCCGCGGCACCGGACCAGGGAGCAGGACCACGGGCTGGACAAGGCGCTGGACAACACCCTGATCCAGCTGTGCGAAGGAGCACTGGACGGCGGGGAACCGGTACGGCTGGATCTGCCGGTGCGCAACGTCAACCGCACGGTGGGCACCATGCTGGGCTCTCACCTGACCCGCCGCTGGGGTGGCGCCGGGCTGCCGGACAACACCATCGACATCACCCTGACCGGATCGGCCGGCCAGTCCTTCGGGGCGTTCCTGCCACGCGGGATCACCCTGCGGCTGGTCGGCGACGCCAACGACTACGTCGGCAAGGGCCTGTCCGGTGGGCGGATCACTGTCCGCCCGCACTCCGACGCACAGTTCACCGCAGAACACAACACCATCGCCGGCAACGTGATCCTCTACGGCGCGACGTCCGGGGAACTGTTCCTGCGTGGGATAGTCGGCGAACGCTTCTGCGTGCGCAACTCCGGTGCGCTGGCCGTCGTCGAGGGCGTCGGTGATCACGGCTGCGAGTACATGACCGGTGGCCGGGTGGTGGTGCTCGGGTCGATCGGTCGCAACTTCGCGGCGGGGATGTCCGGCGGGGTCGCCTACGTACTCGACCTGCCCACTCAACGGGTCAACCCGGAGATGGTCGACCTGGACCCGCTGACTGACGAGGACCGGGCCTTCCTGGCCGATGCGGTGGCACGGCACCACGCCGAGACCGGCTCTGCCGTGGCCTATGCGCTGCTGGCCGACTGGGACGCGGCGGTGGATCGGTTCGGCAAGGTCATGCCCAAGGACTTCAAGCGGGTGCTGGCTGCTCAAGCGGCGGCGCAGCGAGACGGCCGGGACGTCGACGAGGCGATCATGGAGGCGGCGCATGGCTGATCCCAAGGGCTTCCTCACCACCGGTCGGCAGATCCCCCCGCGCCGACCGGTCGAGCTGCGATTACGTGACTGGCGCGAGGTCTATGAAGACTTCCCCGCCGCCGCGGTCGAAAAGCAGGCCGGCCGGTGCATGGACTGCGGAATCCCGTTCTGCCATGTCGGTTGCCCTCTGGGCAACCTGATCCCGGAGTGGAACGACCTGGTCTGGCGGCAGGACTGGGCGGAGGCCATCGAGCGGCTGCATGCCACGAACAATTTCCCCGAGTTCACCGGCACACTGTGTCCGGCGCCCTGCGAGACGGCCTGCGTGCTGGCCATCAACGACGACGCGGTGACCATCAAGCAGGTCGAGATCGAGATCATCGACCGGGCCTGGGACGAGGGCTGGGTCACCCCGGTAAGGCCCGAAGTGCGCACGGGGCAGAAGGTCGCCGTGGTCGGGTCCGGCCCTGCTGGGCTGGCCGCGGCCCAGCAGCTGACCCGGGTCGGACACGACGTAGTGGTTTACGAGCGCGCGGACCGGATCGGCGGGCTACTGCGCTACGGCATCCCCGAGTTCAAGATGGCCAAGCACCGGCTGAACCGGCGGCTGGATCAGATGCGCGCCGAAGGCACCGAGTTCCGGGCCGGCGTCGACGTCGGGATGGATGTCACCGCCGAGGAGCTGAGGGAGGGATTCGACGCCGTGGTGCTCGCCGGCGGGGCCACCGCGTGGCGGGACCTGCCGGTGCCCGGTCGCGAGCTGGCCGGGATCTACCAGGCGATGGAGTACCTGCCGCCGTCAAACCGGGTGCAGGAAGGTGATCTTGCCAAATCGCCGATTGACGCTCATGGCAAACACGTGGTGATCATCGGTGGGGGCGATACCGGCGCCGACTGCCTGGGCACCGCGCACCGTCAGGGTGCAGCGTCGGTGACCCAGCTGGAGATCTTGCCGACCCCGCCGGATCGGCGCCCAGAGACCCAGCCCTGGCCCACCTACCCGATGATCTACCGGGTGTCCTCGGCTCACGAGGAGGGCGGCGAGCGGCTGTTCGCGGTGAGCACCCAGCAGTTCCTCGGCGACGCCGATGGCCGGGTGCGCGCGCTACGGCTGACTCAGGTCGTCTCGTCCAACGGCAAGTTCGAGCCGGTACCGAATAGCGAGCAGGACCTGCCCACCGATCTGGTGCTGCTGGCGATGGGCTTCGTCGGGCCGGAAAAAGGCAAGCTACTCGAAGGGCTCGGCGTCGACTACGACGTGCGCGGCAACGTCGCGCGCGACGCGTCCTTCATGACCAGCGTGCCGGGCGTCTTCGTCGCCGGCGACATGGGCCGCGGGCAGTCGCTGATCGTGTGGGCCATCGCCGAAGGCCGCTCTGCCGCCGCTGGCGTGGACCGCTACCTCACCGGCCGCGACGTCCTCCCCGCCCCCATCATCCCCACCGATCGCCCCTTGACGTAGGTCTTGCCACGCACGGTTTGCGCTCAGCAATCAGATCGCACCGACTGGCGGATGCGGCCGCTCAGTGCCGTGAACTCGACGGCACCGACGTTTTTCGGGGGCTTGGGTACGTCCGCGGTGTCGAGTTCACGGCCATCAGCGGCCTGGCACGACGACCGGTGCCGCATCGCGATCAGCAGGCTGCCTACGGGGTGGGCAGGTCCAGGTCCGCGAGCAGCAGGGCGTGGTCGCTGCCCGCAGCCGCAGCATCCTCGGCCACGTGCTGGACGTCGAGCACTGTGAGATCGGGGGTCGCCCACAGGTGGTCGTCGTCGGCGTTGAGAACGTGGTTCAGGTGGTGAACCGGGCCTGGACCCAATAGCGGATCGGCGCTGTCGGGTACCCGGGGACCAGCGTCGATGCCGAAGATGACCGGGCCGGGCAGATCAGTGAGCCAGCTAGCGATCCCAGCGTGAAACGCCTGCTGTAGTGACACAGCTGGCACGCCAGATGGCTGGCGACCGTGGAAACTGCACACGGTCAGCAGGTCGCCAGTGGACAATGCCACTTGGGCAGCCACCGTCCGCCACAAGAACCCGGGCCGCGCCGGTTCGCTGATGTCAAACGGTGCCTGATCCAGCACCTGGGCGTCGATCAGCGCTGTGCCAGCAACGCCGAGCACAGCGCATCCCAGCCGGTACTCGCTGGCCCTCGGCTTGCACAGGTCGGTAGACAGAGCTCCCCAGGAGAACTGCCTGGTCTTGCGGTGCATCCGCTCGTGCGCGGACGGGTGCGGCAGCAGCGCGCGGTAGACCGACCGGCCGATCTCCTGGAGCAGCACAAGATCAGGTTGCAGCCGGCGCAGCAGCTCGATCTTGGCGTCCAGCAGTCCGGTCGGCCGGGAATCGACGTTCCAGCTCACTACCCGAATGCGCACTGGCGTTACTGGCCCGCGCCAGGAGCCCGGTACTCCGCGACCCGGTGGATCTCGGGAACGAATCCCCACACCGATCCCAACCGCCCGAGTTCGAAGTCTCCGCTGACCCGCTTGCGATAGGACGCATCAAGGATCGGGCGTTCATCGATACCTTGGGTTATCGCCAGGCACGGCGACCGGTAAGCGCAGGTCGAACAGTTCTCCCAGGACTGGTTCGGGTACATCCGCAGTGCCGGATCCGTCATATCCTGAATTTCCAGCGCTATGGCGGTGCCGTGCCGGGCGAGTTCCAGCTCAGCCCGCGGGATGTGGGTGCGGCGGAAGGACTCAGTGGTCCGCTGTGTCGTGATCCCACCAGGCCCCGGCACCGCCCGCACGTTGACCTTGGGCTTGCCTGCGGCCGGCACCGCAGCGCGCAGCTCGTTGTGGATGGTGCCTTCGAGCTGGGCCAGAAAGTGCAGCTGCCACGCCCAGCTCCGGGTCAGCGCCTGCTCGTCGAGCCGCAGCTGGTCGAGTTCGGGCCACTGCGGACCGGTGACGATCCGGTGCTCGACCAGCCAGTACAGCTCATGGTCGTCGATCACCACCAGGTCGATCCGCACCCGGAATTGCAGCGGCCGACCGTCCGGGGTGATCAGGCCACTGTCCGGGTCGGTTGGGTCGGGCAAAGCGATGTCGAACTGCGAGGCGACCTGGATCGGGGTGAAACGGTCGACGTCGCTGGCCCATTCGAAATAGCGCTGGAGAATGCCGGTGCCCAGCTCCAGCTGCTGCTCCCAGTCCTGGACCTGGTCAGCGGATAAGTCCCGGATCTGGGTGTAAGCATCGCGCTGCCGGCGCATCGACTTCTCGAAGCCGGCGACGGCCAGCGGCCGCACGATCACCCGGTTCCAGTCCCACATGCCGGGGAAGTAGTAAACGTCGAGCGCGTCGTGGATCGCTTCGCCGAGGTCGAAGACCTGCGCCGGCTCGATTCGCTCGTAGTCCTGCCGTTCCCGCGCACCGAAGTCCCAGGCTCGGCGACACCGCCGGAACAGGCGGTTCTCCCACGGTCTGGCCACATAGTTCACGCTCACGGCCACCTCCTGCCGCCCGCACCCGAACTGCAAGCGTACCGTGGCCAAGGCGCTACAGACGTCTGCATATGATGGTATGCTGATCTGTATGCGAACAACGCTCAATCTTCCGGACGGCCTGGTGGCGCAAGCCAAGGCCCAGGCGGCGGCGAGCGGCCAGACACTCACCAGCCTGATCGAACAGGGCCTGCGGCTGGTGTTGCAAAAGCACGACGTCCCCTGCCCCGCCGCACCCGAACCGCTGCCTGCCTATGGGCATCCGGCCGGGCGCATCCTCGTCGATCTGGGCGATCGTGACGCGGTATGGAGAGCCCTCGACGAGGACCTACGCGCGTGATCCTGCCGGACGTCAACATCCTGGTGTATGCGTTTCGCCGGGAGGCCGAGCAGCACGACCGCTACGCAGCTTGGCTGGCCGCCATGGTCGCGGGCGCTGATGAGCTCGCGCTGCACGACACTGTGCTCGCCGGAATGGTCCGGCTCGTCACCAACCCGAGGATTTTCGGCGATCCGGCCCCGATGCCGACGGCGCTGGACTTCATTGCGCGAATTCGTGGGGCACAACGAGCCCGCTGGCTGCCATCAAGCGATGCGGCATGGACGGAGTTCGAACGCTTGGTCGAGCAGGACCGGGGCCTGCGGGGCAACCTGGTGCCAGACGCGTTACTAGCCGCGCTGGCCCGCGCCCACGGCTGCCGGATCGCGACCGCCGATCGCGGCTTCGCCCGGTTCCCCGGCGTCCACACCTTCGACCCCGCCGCCTAGGGGTGCCGGTAAGGACCAGAACGCGGTGTGGGCGGGATCAGCCCACGCCTAGGTGGCGGGCGATGAGGATACGTTGGACCTCGCTGGTGCCTTCACCGATCTCTAGGACCTTGGCATCGCGGTAGAAGCGGGCCACCGGATACTCGTTCATAAATCCGTACCCGCCGAAGACTTGGGTGGCGTCGCGGGCGTTGTCCATCGCCGCATTCGAGGAGACCAGCTTCGCAATCGCGGCCTCTTTCTTGAACGGTTCGCCGCGCAGCATCCGCTCGGCCGCATGGTAGTAGGTCAGCCGGGCAGCGTGTGCTCGGGCTTCCATATCGGCAATCTTGAACTGGATTGCCTGATAGCTACCGATGGCGTGGCCAAAAGCGTGCCGCTGCTGAGCGTAGGACACGCATTCGTCAATGCAGCCCTGGGCCAGACCTACCCCCAGCGCTGCGATCGCGATGCGACCCTCATCGAGAATGGCCAGGAACTGTGCATAACCTCGGCCGCGCTCGCCGAGTAGGTTGCTCAGCGGCACCCGGCAGTCGTCGAAGAACAGCCCACGGGTGTCCGAGCACCGCCAGCCGACTTTTGAGTAGTTCGCAGAGACCGTGAAGCCAGGGTGCCCGGCGGGGACCAGGATGGTAGAGATCTCCTTGCGGCCCCCGCTGACACCGGTGATCGCGGTGACGGTGACTACAGAGGTGATGTCGGTGCCCGAATTGGTGATGAATGCCTTGGACCCATTGATCACCCATTCGTCTCCCTCGCAGCGAGCGGTGGTGCGGGTAGCGCCCGCGTCGGATCCCCCACCGGGCTCGGTAAGACCGAAGGCCCCGAGCCGTTGGCCGGTGCATAGCTCCGGCAGCCAGCGCTGCTTCTGCTCCTCGGTGCCGTACCGGAAGATCGGCATCGCGCCCAGCGACACACTGTCTTCCAGGGTGATCGCCACCGACGAGTCCACCCGCGCCAGTTCCTCCAGCGCCAGGCACAGGGCGAAATAGTCACCGCCCATCCCGCCGTACTCCTCGGGGAATGGCAACCCGAACAATCCCATCGCACCCATCTTCGCGACCAGCGCGTAAGGGAAGGTGTCGTGCTCGTAGAGATCCGCGATGACCGGGGCGACCTCCTTGCGGGCGAACTCCTCGACGGTGGCCCGCAGCGCCGCATGCTCCTGGTTCATGCGCCCTCCCTTCGGTCGGGACGCTCGTGAGTGCGTAACAGTGTTAGAACACTGTTACGCACTCACGAGCGTCAGCAGCACGGTGTCGCGTTCGACGGTGGTTCCGGGGCGGGCGCGCAGCTCTCGGACCACGCCGTCGATGGGCGCGGTGAGCACATGCTCCATCTTCATCGCTTCGAGCACGAGCAGCCGGGCGCCTGCAGTGACCTGCTGACCCTCAGCGACGTCGACGGCGACGATGGTGCCGGGCATCGGCGCGTGCACCGTCCCGGCGGCGTCCTGCTCGGGGCGTCGCGCGGCGTCGAGGGGCTGCTGGTCGTGCAGCTCCCAGCTGTGCCCGTCACGGCCAAACCACACCGCAGCGCGGTCGACAGCGCAGGTGTAGCGACGGGTGATCTGATCAAGTGTGACGATCAGGTCCCCGCCATCCCACCAGGCCGAGGCGCGGCTCGGGGCGCCTTCGCCGACTACGAGCTCGGCGGCGGCGGCCCGGCCCCGGGTTCGGACCTCGACCGGTTCGGACCCGCTGGCCTGCATCCGCCAACGGGTCCAGGCGGGCTCGCCTATCCGCCAGCCGCCGGGCAGCGCGAACGGATCCACCACCGGCCCGGTGGGTTCCAATGCCAGCAGCGCACGCATCGCTGCCGCGGCGAGCACGTCCCGCGGCAGCGATGCGCTGCGCGGCTTTCGACGCTCAACCAGTCCGGTGTCCAGCTTTCCGGCCCGCACGTCAGCATCAGCGAGCAGGCCGCGCATGAACGCCACGTTGGTGCCCACGCCCAAGATGCTGATCTGGGCCAACGCGGCGTCCAGCCGGCGCAGCGCGGTGTCCCGGTCCGGACCGTGCGCGATGACCTTGGCCAGCATCGGGTCGTAGTCGCTGCCCACGGTGTCGCCGACCCGCAGCCCGGAGTCGACGCGGACACCCGCGGGTTCACGGAGCTGGAGAACACGCCCTCCAGTGGGCACGAACCCATTGGCGGGATCTTCGGCGTAGATCCGCGCCTGCACCGCGTGTCCGGCGGTGGCGACGTCGTCCTGGCGCAACCCGAGCGGCTCCCCCGCGGCGATGCGCAGTTGGTAGGCGACCAGATCCAGCCCGGTGACGAGCTCAGTGACCGGGTGCTCGACCTGCAACCGGGTGTTCATCTCCAGAAATAAGAACTGGTCTGGGGTATCCGCCGGCACGATGAACTCGACCGTGCCCGCACCGGTGTACCCGACGGCCTGCGCGACGGCCACCGCGCACTGACCCATCCGGGCTCGGGTGGCAGCGTCGAGCAGCACCGACGGCGATTCTTCGACGATCTTCTGATGCCGCCGCTGCAGGCTGCACTCGCGCTCACCAAGATGGACGACCGCGCCGTGCGCGTCCGCCAGCACTTGGATCTCGATGTGCCGCGCGGTGGGGATGAACCGCTCGACGAGCAGCGTGTCGTCGCCGAAGGCGCCGCGGGCCTCCCGGCGGGTGCTGACGATGGCCTCGGGCAAGTCGCGCGCGCGATGCACCACACGCAGCCCTTTGCCGCCACCGCCGGCGGACGGTTTGAGCAGCACCGGGTAGCCCAGCGCGTCGGCCGCGACGGCCAACGCGTCATCGTCGCAGGCCCGGCCGTCGCTGCCCGGGATCACCGGGATACCCGCGGCCGCCGCCGTCGACTTGGCCTGGATCTTGTCGCCCATCGCCTCGATGGCAGCGGCCGGTGGTCCGACGAAGATCAGTCCGGCGCACGCGCAGGCCCGGGCGAAGGTGGCGTTCTCCGAGAGGAACCCGTAGCCGGGGTGCACGGCCTGCGCGCCGGTGCGGGCGGCGGCGTCGAGGATCGCGTCGATGGACAGGTAGCTCGCAGCTGCCGGTGCTGGACCGATCCGGACGGCGACGTCGGCGTCGCGGACGTGCCGAGCGTCGGCGTCGGCGTCGCTGTACACGGCCACTGAGCGCAAGCCCATCGCGCGCAGCGTGCGGATCACCCGGACCGCAATCTCGCCGCGATTGGCCACCAGCACGGTGTGGAACATGCCGTTCACATCCGGAAGATGCCGAAGCGGCTGGGCTCAAGCGGAGCGTTGGCGCAGGCGCACAGCGCCAACCCGAGCACCATCCGGGTGTCCGCCGGGTCGATCACACCGTCGTCCCACAGCCGAGCCGTCGAGTAATAGGGGTTGCCTTGGTGTTCGTACTGATCACGGATACGCTGCGCGAAAGCCACATCGCCTTCTGGGTCGTGCGCACCCCGGACGGCACCGAGGACCGTGGCCGCCTGCTCACCGCCCATTACTGAGATCCGCGCATTGGGCCACATGAAGAGAAACCGTGGCGAGTACGCTCGGCCACACATGGCGTAATTGCCGGCGCCGAATGAGCCACCGATGATGACGGTCAGCTTGGGTACCCGGGTAGTCGCGACCGCGGTGACCATTTTCGCACCGTGTTTCGCGATGCCGCCGGCCTCATATTCCCGGCCCACCATGAAACCGGAGATATTCTGCAGGAACACCAGCGGAACGCCGCGCTGGTCGCACAGCTCGATGAAATGCGCACCTTTGAGTGCAGACTCGCTGAACAGGATCCCATTGTTGGCCACCAGGCCCACCGGATGACCGTGGCACCGGGCGAAACCGGTGACCAGCGTGGTGCCGTACTCGGCCTTGAACTCATCGAAACGAGACCCATCGACGATCCGGGCGATCACCTTGCGGACATCGTAGGAGGTGCGCGAATCCACCGGCACCACGTCGTAGATCCCGTCCACGGAAGGCTCCTCGGTGGCGACGACCTCCCACGGCCGGGGCGGGCGGGGCCCGAGGGTGCCGACGATGGAGCGGACGATCCGCAACGCGTGGGCGTCGTCGTCGGCAAGGTGATCGGTGACCCCGGAGACCCGGGCGTGCAGCTCGGCCCCGCCGAGTTCCTCGGCGGTCACCACCTCACCGGTGGCCGCGGCGACCAGCGGCGGCCCGCCGAGGAAGATCGTGCCCTGGTTGCGGACGATCACCGCCTGGTCGCTCATCGCCGGCACGTAGGCGCCGCCCGCGGTACACGACCCCAGCACCGCCGCGATCTGCGGGATCCCGCGTGCGGACATCGTCGCCTGGTTGTAGAAGATCCGGCCGAAGTGCTCCCGATCGGGGAACACCTGATCCTGTTCGGGTAGATAGGCCCCGCCGGAGTCGACGAGGTAGAGGCACGGCAGGCGGTTGTCCAGCGCCACCTCCTGAGCGCGCAGGTGTTTCTTCACCGTTATCGGGTAATAGGTGCCACCCTTGACGGTCGCGTCGTTGGCGACGATGACGCATTCTCGACCGGCCACCCGGCCGATGCCGGTGATGATTCCCGCGGCGGGTGCCTCGTCGCCGTACATGCCAGTGGCCGCGAGCGGCGACAGCTCCAGAAATGGCGACGACGGGTCCACCAGCGAGTCGACCCGGTCGCGGGGCAACAGCTTGCCGCGCTCGACATGCCGTTGCCGAGCCCTCGCCGGTCCACCCGGCCGAGCATGCGCGAGCCGCTCGTGCAGCTCAGCAACTAGCGCCGCATGCGCTCGCGCGTTACCCGCGGCAGCGCCCGCCAGGTCGTCCACCCCGCCGGCCAGGGCACCCATCCACCACCCCCCTTCGCCTGCTGCGCAAACCACGTTAGCCCCCACTACCCGCCCGACGGCGCATTGAGCTCTGCTACTCCCGAACTACACGGCAGTGCTCTCGCATGGCCGGCGAACAGCTCTACTGTGGAGTTCGGGAAGTTGAGGGCACTCAGCGAAGGGCTCGCGGCGCTAGGGGCGCCCGGGGACGTTGAGCGCTACGCGGTAGAGGGATGTTGTGGCGGTGATGTAGAGGGTCTTGCGGTCGGGGCCGCCGAAGGTGCAGTTGGAGGGCACCTCGGGTAGGGCGATGGTGCCCCAGGTCACGCCGTTGGGCTTGTACACCTGAACGCCGGCGTCGGTGGCCACATAGACGTTTCCCGCGTCGTCCACCGCCATCCCGTCGCCGCCGCCACCCGTGGAAGGCACGAACAGTGTGGGCGGTCCCAGGGAGCCGTCGGGTCTGACTGGGAACTTGCGCACCAGTCCGTCCGCGGTGTCGTCGACATACAGTGTCTTCTCGTCCGGCGACAGTGCCACTCCGTTGGGACGGTTCATGTCGCTGGACTCGAGGTGCAGCGTGCCGGCCGGGTCGACCCGGAACACGCCCTGGAAGTCGAGCTCGCGGGACTGGCCGGCGGGGACGCCATAGGGCGGATCGGTGAAGTAGATGGTGCCGTCGCTGCGGGTGATGTTGTCGTTGGGTGAGTTCAGCCGCTTGCCCTGCCAGCGGTCCGCCACCGTCACCACGGTGCCGTCGGCCAGTGTGCGCGACACCCGCCGGTTGTCGCCCTCGCTCGCAATGAGCCGCCCTTGCGGGTCAAGCCCGAGTCCATTGCTTCTGCCGGTCGGATTCCGGAAGACGGTGACGGTGGCGGGGGGTTGGAGCTCGTGAATGGTGTCGGCCGGTATGTCGGTGAAGAGCAGTACGTCTCTGGAGGCGATCCAGACCGGACCTTCAGCGAACGTGAACCCGCCGCGGACCTTCTCGACGGCCCTCCGCCCCATCAGGGGGTCGATTCCAGTCATGGGCGTCGAATGCGTCGACGGGTCTTTCGCTGGCCCCGAGGAGCCGCCGCAGGCCGCACAGAAAAAGCCCGTCGCAAGTGCTAAGGCCGCGAGGGCGACGCGTTTGGGGATCCGCATGGCCGCGCGAGCCTACCCGCAGGGACGGCGTCATGACACGGTGGCGATGGCCTGAGGGAAGGTGAACAACCGGTCGGGGTCATAGCGCTGCGCGACCTGGCGCAACCGGGTCAGGTTGTCGCCGTAGTAGGCCTGCGCCCAGTTCGGCATGCCGGCATCGAGGTAATTGACGTATGCGCCGCCGCCGATATTGCCGGTCAACCGGTCCCGCATCTGGGCCATCGCCGAGACCGCGACCGCCCGCTCGGTCAGCGACGTTCCCAGGTAGATCTGCATGGTGGCCAGTGCGCCTCGGTGCGGAAACGCCGTGTCGGCCGATCGAACCCGGCCGACCGCGCCGCGAAGTCCGTCGATCATCACGATCACCCGCCGGCCGTCGAAAACCGAGACGATCTGGCCAGGATCGGCCACCGGCTCGGCGACAATCCGCGACGTGGCCACAAACGCTTCGCGATTCCACTGCGGCCCACTGGCCTCGTCATGGCACTCGCCGGTCGATTTTGTCGAGCAGCCGGCGAAGTAGCGCATCCCGTTGAGACAGTCATTCTCGGCGACGGTGCGCGACGGCGGCTGGAGGTTGCCGATCCGCTGAGTCAGGTCAGTGAGCAGGGGGTTCAGCCCGATTGCCGGTCCGACATAGCAGCCGATGACGGTGCAGCTCGGCGGGCTGCCGCCGATGATGTTGCATTTCGACCACAGCTCGTCGGGCATGCTGATGATCCACTGCTGCCAGCCGCCGAGGACGTCGGGCGCCGAGCCCGCCGGGAAATCGAGCTGAAATACGGTCAGCTGCGGCGCTGGCACCGTGTCGAAGGTCAACGATGTGACGATGCCGAAGTTGCCGCCGCCACCGCCGCGCAACGCCCAGAACAGATCCGGCTGCGCCGACGCCGACACCGTGCGCGCCGCGCCGTCCGCCGTGACCACGGTCGCCGACAGCAGTCGATCGCAAGTCAGCCCATACTTGCGGGACAGCACGCCGATCCCGCCGCCGAGCGTGAGACCAGCGATCCCGACCGACGGGCAAGAACCCGCCGGCAAGCACCGCCCGGCACCGGCGAGCGCGGTGTAGACGTCGATCAGCCGGGCACCGCCCCCGATCACCGCCGTGCCGTCGGCATTGACTTCCACGCTGGACATGCCGGACAGGTCCACGATCAGCGCACCGTCCGGGGTCGAGTAGCCCGGGTAGCTGTGCCCACCACTGCGAGCCGCGATCGGCGCCCGTGCCGCAGCGGCGGTCGACACGCAGGCCTGCACGTCCTCGAGGCGCCGGCACTGCGCGATAGCGGCTGGCCTCCGGTTGTCGAACAGCGGGTTGAACGACCGGCGGGCCAGGTGGTAGCCGGGCTGGTCCGGGGTGATCAGCGGGCCGGACAGTTTCTTGGCCAGCGCCGGAAAGTTTACCGGTGGGTCAGGGGTCCCCGGTGGCAGCGGCGGCGTGGTCTGCGTGCCACCGCAGCCGGTCAAGGCGACCGCTGCCGCACCAAGGCCGGCGGCATGCAGAAATGCGCGCCGGTTGATTGGCACCGTGCCGACACCTCCATACCTGGGCCTTCCGCGGCACAACGATTTGATCGACTCAGCCGTTGCGGTTATGCCCTTACCGCCTCGGTCGTGGGCCGGCAATGCCGGCAGGGCCGGTAGCCCGCCGCTACCGCGGTGCCGATCGTGCGGAACTCGTGCCGGTGGTCGGCCGTGATCCGGCGCGCGTTGTGGCAGGTCGGGAAGCACACCACACCGGTGGTATCGCTGGCCAGGAAGTGCATGCCCCGCCGCGCGAGTGTCGCGACCTCGTCGATGTTCGCCTGCTCCGCGCGCAACAGCTCTTCCTTGTGTACAGAGCCGAACATGTAGTCGCCCAGCAGGCCGTCGGCGCGGACCACGCGGTGGCACGGGACCAGCAGCGGCAGCGGATTGCGGGCCAGCACCGAGCCGACCGCGCGCACCGCACGGGGGCGCCCCGCCTCCCGGGCTACCCAGCCGTAGGGGCGGGTCTGACCGGCTGGAATGCCGCTGGTCGCGGTGAGCACGTCACGTTCGAAGTCCGACAGCCCGCGCAGGTCCAGCCGCAGCGATGCCGCCGACATGCCGCGCAATGCTGGCAGCAGACCGGCCGGCGCTCGGTCGGCCGGGCGCAGCGGCCTGCCGAACCGGTCGCGGTAGGCCTCGGCGAACACGGAGGCGTCGCCGTGCACCGACTCCGCGGACCGGACGAACTGCACGCCGGCACCGGTGAACGCGACGAACGCCGCACCCAGCCGGCTGGGCGTGGTCAGCCAGCTGCCGAAGATCCGGTCCGCCAATCCGGGCGCGGCGGGCGCGGGGAGCCCGGCCAGCGCGTTCGTGATCGAGTCGAGATCGTTGCACATCATCTATCCGTCCTTCCAGCTACGCCGCCTGTGAGCAGCGCTCGTAATCGGTGTAATCCTCGGGAGATATGGGACTTCGCGGTGCCGTCCGGGCAGCCCAGCACCTCGGCCACCTCGCTGGTGGGCAGGCCCACGACGTGGCGCAGCACCACCGCCACCCGTTG
>DASUII010000116.1:0-13914 GCA_036279835.1 Pseudonocardiaceae bacterium | reverse complement strand
GATCGAGCAGGTGCCGTGGCACGCCGAGACCCGATATAAAATGCCCGTAGCGGTGTGGCGTGAGATGATGGACATCCACTTCCCCGGCAGCGGATGGCTGCGGTTGCGTCGAGACACGATCGACGCCCTAGCCGACTTTCGGGCCACGCGCGCGTTGCCTACCTGGGACGACGCCATCATCGCCGTACTGGACACGGCCCGCGAGCGCACTGTGGTCGGCGAAAGCACAGGGGAGGGAGGCTGAATGACAGCTCCGATGGACATCGCCCGGGGGGTGGCCGACGCCGTCCTCTACGAGGGGTACTTGCTGTATCCGTACCGGGCGTCGGCAGCCAAGAATCAGATCCGCTGGCAGTGGGGGGTGCTGATGCCCTCCGCCTATGCTGCAGCCGGGCATGGTGAGCACGCCAGCTCACACAGCGAGTTCTTACTGGAGCCCGGCGCCGACCCGGTACTGCACATCCGGTTGCGATTCCTCCAACTGCAGCACCGGAGTAGTGGAGACGGACCAGTTCCCGAATTCGACGAGGCGGTGGAGCACGAGATCGACTCCGTGATATCAGTAGCGGAGTTGTTGGAGAGCGAACAGGTGATCCCGGTCACCATCCCTGGCAGTACGGAGACCACCGAGGGCATCACCCGCCAGCGGTGGCCGCTGACCGGCGAGGTCCGGCTGTCCGGACAGCGGCTGGAAGGCCCGTACGGCATTTTGCACCTCAGCCTCGAGGTCGTTAACACCGCGCCGTGGGTGGATGCGGAGGCAGCTCGACACGTGGCGCTGCGGCACTCGCTGATCGCTGCCCATACGGTGCTGGCGGTCACCGACGGGGAGTTCATCTCGTTGCTCGACCCGCCGGAGTGGGCAAAACCCGCCGTCAAGAGCTGTCGCAACGAACGCACCTGGCCAGTAATGATCGGCGAACCAGGAAGCCGGGACGTTTTCCTGATCTCGCCGATTATTCTTTACGACTATCCAACGATTGCACCGGAAAGTCCCGGCGACTTGTTCGATGGCACCGAGATCGATGAGATTCTCACGTTACGCACGATGACCCTCACCGATGAGGAGAAGGCCGAAGCGCGGGCCACTGACGAGCGCGCCCGGAAGCTGATGGATCGCGTCGACTCGATGCCGCCGGAGATGCTCGACAAGCTGCATGGAGCGATCCGATATCTTGGCGAGACTCCCCGGACCTCGCGTAGTCCCGGTGAGCCGGATCCGGTCGAGACGTTCACCACTCCAGGCACGCCGTGGTGGGATCCCGGCGCGGATTCCTCGGTAGACCCGGACACCGACAGTGTGCTCGTCGCCGGAGTCGAGGTGGCCAAGGGTAGCAAGGTGGTGCTCACGCCGCGGTTGCACGGGACGGACGCTCAGGACATGTTCCTTGACGGGCGCACCGCCACCGTTGCCGCCGTGTTGCTCGATGTCGACGGGAACACGCATGTCGCGGTCACCCTCGATGATGATCCGGGCGCCGACCTATCGCTGGTGCAGGGCCGGTTCCAGTACTTCTCCCCCGACGAGATCGTTCCGCTGACGACCCAATCGGAACAGTCATGACCACGATGGTGGCCGGAATCGGTAACATCTTTCTTGGGGACGACGCGTTCGGCGTCGAGCTGGCTCGCCGGCTCACCTCCGAGACGGTTCCAGACGGTGTACGGGTTACTGATTATGGGATTCGTGGGATGCATCTGGCCTACGACCTCCTCGATATGGCTCCGGACACCACGATCCTGCTCGACGCCGTTTCTCGCGGCGGCGAACCGGGAACGATTTACGTGCTCGAGATCGGCGCGGGCGACGTGCCGGGCATCGAGCCGTCAGCTGTCGACGCGCACGGGATGACTCCGGACGCGGTGCTCGCGCTGCTGGAAAACCTCGGCGGCAGCGCGGGGCGGACCCTGTTGGTCGGCTGTGAGCCGGCCAACACCGAGGAAGGTATCGGGTTGACCAGCATCGTCGAGTCAGCCGTCGACAGGGCTGTCGCGGTGGTTCTGGATCTGCTCACTGACACGGAAGGAAGTGAAGCGAATGTTCCGTCTGGTGCGTCGGCTGCTGTTCTGGGGGTCAGCGATCGGCCTGGTCACCGTAGCGGTACAGGTTTCTAAGGACGTGGCTCGCTACAAGCAGATAAGCGAGATGTAACCCCAACTCCCACCACGGAGGTAAAGCCCATGTGCCTCGGCATCCCAGGCGAGGTGATCGAGCTCATGCCCGAGCACCCCGATTTGGCCAGGGTCGATGTCAGCGGGGTCAAGCGCGCGATTAATATCGGTCTGTTGACCGATGATCCGCCTGTTCCCGGCGACTGGATTCTCATTCACGTCGGTTTCGCGCTCTCTAAAATCGACGAGAAGGAGGCCAAGGCAGCGATGGACTTCTTGATAGGCATCGGTCAGGCTTACGAGGATGAGATCGCCGCCCTGCTCGAGTCGCGAATCGACGAAAGGCAGTGAGTGGCATGCGATTCGTCGATGAGTACCGGGATGCCGAGAAAGCTCGTACGCTGGCGGCCAAGATTGCGGCGCTGTGCGAGCCGGGGCGACACTACAAATTTATGGAAGTCTGCGGAGGCCACACGCACACCATCTACAAGCATGGGCTGGAGGACTATCTTCCGGAGTCAATCAGCCTGGTGCACGGGCCTGGCTGCCCGGTGTGCGTGCTCCCGATGGGTCGAGTGGACGATGCGATCGCACTGGCCGAGCAGCCAGATGTGATCATGACGTCCTTCGGCGACATGATGCGGGTGCCCGGCGGGCGCGGGTCGTTCTTCGACTCCTCGGCCGCCGGCACCGACATTCGGATGGTCTATTCCCCGCTCGACGCGCTGAAGATCGCCCGGCAGAACCCGAACAAGCACGTGATCTTCATGGCGATCGGGATGGAGACTACCGCGCCGTCTACTGCGATGACCGTGCTGAGGGCGGCGGCTGAGGGCATCGAGAACTTCTCGATCTTCTGCAACCACGTCATGATCGTCCCGGCGATCAAGGCCATTCTGGACTCCCCCGACCTGCGATTGGACGGGTTTATCGGCCCTGGCCACGTCTCCACCGTCATCGGCTGCCGGCCGTATGAGTACATCCCAGCGGAGTACGGCAAGCCGATCGTGACGGCGGGGTTCGAGCCGCTGGACATCTTGCAGTCGGTGTATATGCTGCTGCAGCAGCTGGCCGACGGGCGCTGCGAGGTAGAAAACCAGTACTCCCGGGTGGTGCCGTGGGACGGCAACACGGTGGCGCTGCGGGCGATGGGCGAGGTGATGGAACTGCGTCCCTACTTTGAGTGGCGTGGCCTCGGGTTCATCTCGCACTCCGCACTGCAGGTCCGGGAAAAATACGCGGCCTTCGACGCGGAGCGGCACTTCACGCTTCCCGGCGTCCGGGTCGCCGACCCGAAGGCCTGCCAATGCGGCGAGGTGCTCAAGGGTGTGCTTAAGCCGTGGGAATGCAAGGTGTTCGGCACCGCGTGCACGCCTGAGATGCCGATCGGCACCTGCATGGTCTCCTCGGAGGGAGCCTGCGCGGCGTACTACAACTTCGGCCGGTTCAGCCGTGAGCGGATCCGTGAAGTCAGCATCGAGACGAGCAGGGCATGACGCATCAGGACACCACCCAGCAGCACCAAGCTGACTGGGCGGAGGCGGCCGTCGCCGAGCACGCCGAGGAAAATGACACAGGACACCTCGCGCATGGCACAGTCGGGGCTGCTCCCGCCAGCCGGGAGCAGTTGGTGCTCGAACGCATCGATCGGGCGAGGCGGGCCCGTCCCCGGGTGCGGGAGAAACTCATCACCCTCGCGCACGGAGCCGGAGGCAAGGCCACCCAGTCGCTTATCGAGGCGATATTTCTTGACGCCTTCCGCAATCCCTTGCTGGAGCCGCTCGAGGACGCCGCGACGGTGACGGCCGGCAATGTTCAGCTGGCGTTCACCACGGACTCCTATGTGGTGTCGCCGCTGTTCTTCCCGGGTGGGAACATCGGTGACCTCGCAGTCAACGGCACGGTCAATGACCTGGCTGTCTCCGGTGCGCGGCCGGCGCATCTGTCCGCCGGGTTCATCCTGGAGGAAGGATTCCCGGTCGAGGACCTGCGGCGGATCGTGGCCTCGATGGCTGCGGCCGCTACCGCAGCCGGGGTTTCGATCGTCACCGGCGACACCAAGGTTGTGCAGCGCGGCAAAGGTGACGGCTGCTACATCAACACAGCCGGAGTGGGATTGATCACCAGCGGCCTGAACCTGGGCGTGGCCACTGCCCGTCCGGGCGACGTTGTGATCGTCTCAGGGCCGGTGGGCGACCACGGCATCACCATCATGCTGGAACGTGGTGAACTCGACCTCGAGGCCGATCTGGTCTCCGATACCGCATCGGTGTACGAGCTGGTCCAGGGACTGCTCGATGCGGTGGGCCCGGATGTCCGAGCGATGCGCGATGCCACCCGTGGTGGTGTCGCGACGATCCTCAACGAGGTGGCCACGGCTGCTGGCGTGGCCGTGGTGGTTGAGGAGGAAGCCGTTCCGGTACGCCCGGAGGTGCGCGGTGCCTGCGAGTTACTGGGCATCGACCCGCTCTACGTCGCCTGTGAAGGGCGCATCGTGGTGATCGTCGATCCTGCCGCCGCCGATGCTGCGGTCGCGGCATTGCAGGCCCATCCACTCGGTGCCGGAGCCACCGTTGTCGGTCGCGTTGCCGTGGATCCTCCTGGACTGGTATTGCTCAAGACCGGGTTCGGCGGCACCCGCATCATTGATCTGCTGGTCGGCGACCCGCTTCCGCGGATCTGCTGAGGACATCGCTAGGAGGTCCGCTGAATCGCAGCGAGTTGATCACCGAGCTCGTGGCCGATTGGCCCGAGCCCGGTGAGATTGTCTACCTTGAGCGCCGGGGTGACAGTTACACGGTACGGCGCGTAGGCGCTGATGGTGCTATGCCGCTGCCGACGCCGGACGAGGCACTGCCTGATGCCTGGATCTACTACGGCGGATGGCCAGCGCGTGATAAGCACGAACAGTCGGTGTTCTTCGATGACCTGTTCGCGGAGATGGAGGCGGCGGCCGGGGGTCACGATCGTTGCCGTTGGTCGGTGGATGATCCTTGGCCGCACGCGCACTAAGTCACGCTCACCACGTTACGGGCACGGAGTCGAGGTGGGATGGCCTACCGCATTCACGCGTCCGATCGGACCGCGTTCAAGCGCTGCCGTCGGCAATGGGATCTGAGTTCGCGCAACCGGCAGAACCTCGAACCGATCGCCGGTTCCGGTCTGATTGACCTTGCTCAGGCTGTGCATGATGCACTCGCGGTGTACTACTTCCCCGGAATGTGGGAATGGGACAGGTCCATCGTGGCGCCTCTGGTGCATCAGGCTCTGGAGCGTTCGGTGCGCACCCAGGCGAAGGCTGTAGGCGGCGTTGGGGTCGACGACCAAGCCCTGCAGGACACGCTGGATTGCGGCCGTGCGCTGCTCGATGCCTACGCCGCATGGGCCCCGACAGTCGATCACTTCACCCCAATTCGCGTCGATACCGACTTCGAGGCGAATATCCCCGACCCAGCGACGCCCGGGGCCACTCTCGTGACCCCTACCGGTGCGGAGATCCGGTATTGCGACCGTGTTGACCTGCTCGCGATCGACTCCGACGACGCTTACTGGGTTGTTCAGCACCGGCTGGTCACCGACGACTGGGCCGATCAAGACGCACTGCAGCTAGATGAGCGGTCGATCGCGTGGAGCTGGGCGTGGCCGCAGTTTTATCTGGGGATGCAGATCACAGGCACCATGTACAACGAGATCCGAGCCGACGCCAGCGATGTGGGCGCGAGCGCCACGCAACCAGTTCGGCATCAGCAGGTGCATCATCGCCGAATGTACGCCCGCACCGGCACCGTCTCGGGAGAGCGGTTGCAGGCCGAAGGCACTGACGCGTTCCGCCGCACGATGATCCGGCGCGGTGCGGCGGAACTGGCAGCGGCCGGCGCTGACCTCGCCGCGGAGGTCAGCGCGGCCACCAGTACCAACCTTGAGGTTTATCCGAGCCCGGAACCGCACGTATGCGGACAGTGTTCCTACCGCGCCCCGTGTCTGATACTCAACCAGGGTGACGACGCCACCGGCGAACTATCGAAGTCCTACCGGCACCGTCCTCCGGAGGTCGTCCAGGAGGGGCGGCTCGGCGGTGTGACCTGGTCAATGAACCGCGGCGCGGCGCCGCCCCGGTGGCCGATTTAATGCGGTGCTTATCGAGGGCAAGCTGTACCCGTAGAACGCGAACTCCATTGACGTCCATCAGCCTTCCAGGCTTCAGGAAGGCAAGGAATTCACGAAGAAGGTTAACTTCAGGCGAGGATGAGCAGACCCATGAGTGCTTCCCTTGTGTGGATCTCGGGTGCGTCAGGCGGCATCGGGCAGGCGCTGGCCAAGACCGTACCTTGGGAGGGCGCCCGGGTGATCGGGATAAGCCGGCACCGCCCAGAGGGCACCATCGATCACCTCAAGGCAGACCTCGCTGATCCATCGATGTGGCCTGTGGTCGGGGATTCATTCCATCGCGAAATGGAAGGGTTCGACGGCGAGCACGTGGTGTTCGTCCACGCCGCCGGCACCATCGACCCCACGGGCTTCGCCGCGGAAGTCGATAGCGACGCGTACCTGCGCAACGTGCTCCTGAACAGCGCCGCCGCCCAGGTACTCGGTCAGCTTTTCCTGGCTGCCGCCCACCCGGTCAATGCTCATCGCCACCTCGTCATGCTTACGTCAGGCGCCGCCCGGAGCGTCTATCCGGGATGGGCGTCGTATGGAGCGAGCAAGGCCGCCATCGACCAATGGGTGCGCAACGTGGGCGCTGAGCAGGATGAGCGTGGCGGCGTGCAGGTGTTGTCGGTCGCTCCGGGCACGGTCGACACCCCCATGCAGGCGCAACTCCGCAACACCCCAGAAATGGACTTCCCGAGTCGTCAGAAGTTCCTGGGCCTTCATGAACAAGGCAAGCTCAGCGATCCTCAGCAGGTGGCGGGTCAGATCTGGGCGCTGCTCGACCGAGGCCTGGACAATGGAAGCGTGGTCGACCTCCGAAAGCTAAGCCCTTCCTAATCCGAATCGGCACCTGCTCGCCTGTTCGAACGGCGCAGGCGGAAAACACCTGCGATCGCGGCTAAGGATAGTCCTGGGCGATGGTGTCGCGGGAGCGCGGCCAGGTCCAGGTGGTGCCGGTCGACCTGGCGATAGCACCGGCGACAACGCTCACTAGCAGGTCTCGGGTCATTCCGCCGACGCCCTCGAGCCCGGCCTTGAGCTTAAGTCGTTTCTCCGGATCCGGTTCGTTCACGGCACCCTCGACGAGTACCGCCAGCATCCGATCGGCCAGTAGCTCAGCGCTGTCGGGCCACCAACCGACACCGCGCAGCGAGCGCCCGGGGGCATCCGTGATCACGGGCACCGCTGGCTCGCCACCTCGTCCGGGGCCGCTGCAGTTGACCGCCACCGGGTAGTTGTAGGAGCTCAAGCGGCGCAATGACTCCCGCACATTGTCGTAGTGCTCCTCGGGAAAAACGCGCAGCGCCTCACCCACCTCGACACTGTGCCCGTTGCGCCCGAACCGTTCGACCACCCAATGCAGCACCTCGAAATCATCAGACCACAGCTCTTCCACGCGACCAGCTCCCATGTCCGTCCACCCGATCATGATCTATGGGAGTACCAACCGGCGGAGGTGGTTTTGAAGTGCCACCTCCGCCGGTCCCCCGTTTACGCTCGCCGGCCCGACCTCGCTCCTCCCCCGTTGGGGTGGCCACGGTGAGGTCGAAAAATCGACGAGACGAAGCATGGCGGTGTCTTCCTTCCTTCCAGTCCTGCCCACCGCATGCATGATCCCGTCAGATCAGACCACAGGACTGCGCCTCTTTAGATTTCGGCAGCATATAATCACATCTTCGGTTGCTCTCTGTTCTGACCCCCCAATGCCGAGGCTGCGGAGAAATCCGAATGAGATGCGCAACGGTTCAGTAGACGGTTCATGAGACGTCCAGGGTTACTCCCTTCAGCGCGAATGAGACCTTCTGTCGCCGAGTTCGGTACCAGGGCTATCCGCAGCCGCCCGAACAGATCTCGTGTCGAACTCGGCTCGGAGCATTCGTGGTCAACACGTCAACACCGCCGGCCAGCACACCGCCGCCATCGCCCACCAGATCCAAACCCTGGTGGGCACGTCTGCCACGGCGTGTTCGACCCCTCACCAGATGCGCTCACCATCCCCTGGCTCTACCTGGCCGCGGTCACGGTCCGCGCCGCCTCGGGTCGCACGTGGGGAGTCGGGCAGCGGTGGTTCGGCAGCGGAGGCTTGGTCGCGGGTCAACGGGAACGCCGCCGCGGTGAACAGCACGAGGGCACCGGCTTCGGTGGCGATGACCCAGGGGGTGTGACGCAGGTTCTCGTCGTAGACCACGACTCCGAGCAACGCGACCACAACACATACCGCCGCCGCGCCGAACGCGAGCAGACCGGCAACAATCGCCGGCGCTCGATCGGCGGTCTCGTGGGTTGCCGGAACGCCCGCGGTGGCCGTGACGATGAAAACGGCCAGCCCGGCGACCAGCGCGAGTCCCCACAATAGCCCGACGCGGCGGATCTGCTCCCACAGCAGTCGACCCGGCCGGCTGACCAATCATCACGTCAGCGGCGCCGGTGCACTTGAGAACGCGGGCGCCCGAATGCCACAGGCGGGGTGGCAAGTGCAGGAGCCTCCGGTCTGTCGTCGCTTCCCGCACACCGTTCAGCGCCGTGGCACGCTCGGAGCTCTCAGATCCGGACGAGATATCGACCGCTCTCCATAGGGTGCGATCGCGGGGCACCTGGTAACCCCGTCCGAGAAACTCCGTATACCTCCGTGACCATTAGTGTGATTAAACCCCACGATGAGGTGAATCCCGTTGTGGTACGCGCTCTGGAGAGGTTTGGTCTGCCGTTCACCGAAGCCGAGCAGCATCGCAACAGTGGAGAGTTCGCCGAGAACGATGAGAATTCGATGAGAAGAGTACGTAATAATTCACTTGGGACTACCCAATCCGCGCCGTGCTCCCGCCCGCGTTGGTACGATTCCCTGTGAGTCGGCTGCTTACGCATCGACTCAGTCCGACACCACGACGAACAACTAGTGGTGTGGATCAAAATCACTGATCGCCTCATCGAATTCGCATCAGCCAACGTAAAGCTGGGGGCAAGGCTAACTATCACTTCGACGTGCAACGTATCTGTGGTGAGGCGTAAGCGTTGCGGCCTCAGCACGGGTGGGTTCTCGGTTGTGCTGAGCAGGTGTCCGCGCGCTGGGATCGCCGCCACGACTGTCGGGGCGCGGAGGTTGTGATGAGTCCGGTTTGTCGGGTCACCAGCGTTGTGGCCGGCCCCGGTGGGCCGGGATGAAGACCGTACAGGTGGACAGATCGGAGAGGCATGTCATCGGCAGTAGTGGCTAAACCAGCGGGGTCAGACCTCGGCTATGTGATGCGGAAGCTTCCGCACGTCACGCTGCTGTTCTGGGTTTTGAAGATCGTCGCCGTTACTCTGGGGGAAACCGCCGGAGACTTGTTAGGCATCACCCTCAAGATCGGCTACGCCGTCACCGCGTTGATCTTTCTCGCGTTCTTTCTGGTCGTCGTGGCGGCCCAGGTCAGCGCCAAGCGGTTACATTCGGCCCTGTTCTGGGCGGTGGTACTGGCTACCAGCATGGTCGGTACCGAGATCTCGGACTTCCTCAACCGCGGGTTCGGTCACGGCAGCGCCCAGCACGGGATCGGTTACGCGTGGGGCGCGGTCATCCTCACCAGCATCCTGGCGATCATCTTTGTGGTGTGGTGGCGCACCGGGCAGACCCTCGACGTGGAGAACATCGCCGCCCGCAAGGGCGAGATCCTGTACTGGGCCGCGATTCTGGTGTCCAACACTCTGGGCACCTCCAGCGGTGACTGGCTGGCCGACGACACCGGCCTGGGATTCCGCAACGCCTTTTTCGTCATCGCCGGGATCATGGTTTTGATCGTCGCCGCGCACTACCTGACCAACATCAACGGCATGGTGTTGTTCTGGCTGGCGTTCATCCTGACCCGCCCATTAGGGGCGGCCGGAGGCGACTCGCTGACCAAGCCAGTGACCGAGGGCGGCCTGGGCTGGGGCACCGTGGGCGGTTCGGTGGCGCTGCTGGCCCTGCTGATCGGTTTGATCATCTATCAGACCATCCAGGTCCGTCGCCACCCGCTGGAGCCGCTTCCGTTCCCGGTGTCTCGGCTTACTGGACAACCGCAGCGGCCCAACGGGCAGATCGTCAACCAGACCACTTCGTCGAACGGGTTCGACCACGCCGACCAGTCGCCTGTTCCCCACTCGAAGGTGAACCGGTTCAAGCAGCCTCGTCGAGTTGAGTCATGACCATGGTCGAGCGCTCGTGGATCAGTTCCAACGCTTGGGTTAGTGAACAGGTCCCCGGGATCCAGCCCGCAGTAAAGCCCCGGCGACAGCTACTTGTCCGAGGCTGATGCCGCCGTCGTTGGGCGGGACCCGAGAGTGGGTGAGCACCTGGAAACCGGATTGCTCAAGGCCCGCCACGGTGCGCTCAAGCAACAGCACGTTTTGGAACACCCCGCCGGATAGGGCGGCGACGCCCACTCCGGTGGAGTCCCGCAGCATCACACAGACCCGGATGATTGCATCAGCGACGCCGTGGTGGAATCGGGTGGAGATCACCTCAGGGGCCACCCCGGCTTGTAGGTCGGCCACCACGGCGCGCACCAGGTCCGCGCCGTGCAGTTGCAGCGCGGGCCCCTTGGTCACCGCCGCCGGGTAGCTTCCCCGCTCGGTCAGGTCGGCCCGCTGTTCGAGTTCCACTGCAGCCTGACCCTCGTAGTTGATCGTGTCACGGATCCCTAGCACCGCTGCGACAGCGTCGAACAATCGCCCCGCGCTTGAGGTCAGCGGGGCGTTCACCTGCCGGTGCGCCATCGCCAGCACCGCATCCCAGTGCTCGGCATGGCGTTGCGCCAGCTCCTCTGGGGCGTCGGAACCCAGATAGGCGGCGGCCATCCGCCAGGGTTGCCGGATGGCCGCGGTGCCACCCGGCATCGGGACCGGGACCAGGTGCGCCAACCGCTGGAACCCCACCAGATCAGCCAGCAGGAACTCGCCGCCCCACAAGGTACCGTCGGTGCCGTAACCCAACCCGTCGAAGGCCACCCCGAGCACCGGCTCCGCAGCGCCGTTGTCGGCCAGACAAGACGCGATGTGCGCGTGGTGGTGCTGCACCCCGACGAGCTCAACGTCGGGGAGGTCGTGGGCGTACTTCGTCGACAGGTACTCCGGGTGCAGATCGTGCGCGACCACCTCCGGCTGCACGTCGAACAATCGCCGAAAGTGCGTGATGCCCTCGGTGAACGAGCGCAGGGTCTCGTAGTTCTCCAGATCGCCGATGTGGTGGGAGATGAACGCATGCCGGCCGCGGGCCAGGCAGAAGGTGCTCTTGAGTTCGGCGCCACAGCCGAGGATCGGCCGGGGCGCCGGTTGCGCCAGAGTCAGCGGTTCGGGTGCGTAGCCACGCGCCCTGCGCACCGGCAGCTCAGCGCCGCGAAAGATGCGCACCACCGAGTCGTCGGTGCGCATGTGAATCGCTCGGTCGTGGGTCAGGAAGGCGTCTGCGATACCAGCCAGCCGCTGGCGGGCGTCGTCATCCTGGTAAGAGATCGGTTCATCAGAGACGTTCCCGCTGGTCAGCACGATGGGTTCGGCGGTGTCGCGGAGCAGCAGGTGATGTAGCGGGGTGTAGGGCAGCATTACGCCCAAGTTGCGATTACCGGGCGCGACAGCCGGCGCGAGTGGCGTGTCCGGACGACGCGGCAGCAGCACCACCGGGCGTCGCCGTCCCGTCAGCACCCGCTCCCCCACCGGGTCGATCACGCACAGCTCGTGTGCGGCCGTCAGATCGGCCACCATCACCGCGAACGGCTTGTCCTCGCGGTGCTTGCGCGCGCGCAACAAAGCGGTGGCGGCAGTATGGGAGGCCAGCGCCGCGACGTGGAAGCCACCGAGCCCCTTGACCGCTAGCACCGCCCCGCCGGTGAGCAAGGCAGCAGCGGTAGCCAGCGGCTCACCGGGAAGGTCGACGCCGTTGGCGTCGAGCAGCCGTAGCCGGGGTCCGCAAGCCGGGCAGCACACCGGCTGGGCATGGAAGCGCCGGTCGCCCGGATCGTGGTACTCGCCGGCGCATGCGGGGCACATCGCGAACGGCGCCATCGTGGTGAGTGGTCGGTCGTAGGGCACGTCGCGCACGATGGTGAACCTCGGACCGCAGTTGGTGCAGTTGATGAAGGGGTAGTCGAAGCGGCGGTCGGTGGGATCGGCCAGCTCGCCCAGACAGTCTGCGCAGGTCGCACTGTCCGCCGAGACCAAAGTGTCCGGTCGTCCGGCGGCGTTGCTGGACACGATGTGGAAACCCGGTTCCCCAGTGGGCACCAGCGGGCTGGTCCGCACCTGCTCGATGACGGCCAGCGGTGGGGCCTGCGCCGGTAGCGTCGCGAGGAACTCGCTGACTAATTGCTGAGTGCCTTCGATCTCCATGAAGACCCCAGCGGTGTCGTTACCCACCCGACCGGACAGGCCCAGACGGCGCGCCAGACCGTGAACGTAGGGCCGGAACCCCACACCTTGGACGACGCCTTCGACCCGGACTTCGACTCGGATACAGTGCTGCACAGGAGGATTGTCTCGCCCTTGACAAGATCCCCGCAGGGGGCTGCACTGGGCACCGAGCCGAGGAGGGCGCTCCTTGCATGAAATGGCGATCACCCAGAGCGTGATCCAGGCGATTGGCGAACGGATGGGCGATGCGCCGGTGCAGCGGGTATGTCTGGAGATCGGCACCCTGTCTGGCGTGGTTGCTGACTCGGTCCGGTTCTGTTTCGAGGTTGTCACCGCGGGTACCACGCTCGAGGGAGCATCGTTGGAGATCATCCAACCGACCGGTCGGGCTCGCTGCCGGGACTGCGGCACGGAGTTCGAGCTGAACGACCTACTGGTGCTCTGCGAGTGCGGCAGCGCGAACCGTGAACTGCTCGCGGGAGAAGAACTAAAAATTCGGGAAGTTGAGGTACTGGTCTGATGTGCGCGACGTGTGGCTGCTCCGGCGGCACCATCCTCGAAGAGCACGAGCACGAGCACGGCCATGAACACGGGCACGGGCACGGGCACGGGCATCCCGAGACGCGGACTGTCACGCTCGAGCAGGCGGTGCTGGCCCGTAACGATGGTCTCGCCGAGATCAACCGCAAGTGGTTGGCGGAACGCGGCATCCTCGCGGTGAACCTGATGAGCTCACCTGGGGCGGGCAAGACCACCCTGCTCGAGCGCACCATCCGAGAACTGGGCGCCGAGATGCGGGTGTCGGTTGTCGAGGGTGATCAGGAGACGGTGCTCGACGCCGACCGGATCCGGGCCACTGGTGCGCCAGCGGTGCAGATCAACACCGGGTCTGGCTGCCATCTCGATGCTCAGATGCTGGCCGGTGGGCTGCAGACGCTGGACCCGCCGGACAACTCGGTGGTGTTGATCGAGAACGTCGGCAACCTCGTGTGCCCGGCGTTGTTCGACCTGGGCGAGCAGGCCCGGGTGGTCATCACCTCGGTGACCGAAGGCGCGGAGAAGCCACGGAAATACCCGCAGATGTTCCGCGCCGCGGACCTCGTACTGCTCAACAAGACCGACCTGCTGCCGTACGTCGATTTCGACGTCGACGCTTTCCTGGAAGGCGCACGACGGGCGAACCCAGGCGTGGAGGTACTGCAGCTGTCGGCCACCACTGGCGACGGTATCGACAGCTGGTACGGCTGGTTACGCGCCCGCCTGCCCTGATCACGTCGTGGCTGGGTA
>DASUII010000115.1:0-4732 GCA_036279835.1 Pseudonocardiaceae bacterium | reverse complement strand
GAACAGCACATTGACCCAGTGCTCGATCCGCAACCAGGCCGGGTAATCAAGCTGGACCACGGTTGTTCCCTTTGGAGACCCGTGAGTGGCTGAAGTTGGTTGCCGGCGAGCCGGGACTCGCATCGCCACTCACGGGTTTGTCACACCAGTTCCGCCGGTCGGGATAGGCGATGGAAAGCCCAGTCATGACCGAGAAGTGCAGGCCGAGGAACAGCGCCGCGAGCGCCATAGCGAAGGTGCCCAGGGGGTAATCCCACCGGCCCACCAGCTGTGGCAGACCCGGCAGACCTCGGGCGCGGCTGGCGGCATACATCGCGAGGGACCCCGCTGACGTCAGACTGCCTAACGCCCATCCGACCTTCGCCAATCCGGGTCTGCGGCCGGCCACCATGCCTGCCGCGGCCAGCAAGGCGCCGACGACGAGCAACGCGAGATACGCGGTGAAGTAGCTGGGGTAGACCGGGACTGGTAAGCCGCCGGCCAGCCAGTACAGCCGGGTCGCGGCAATGCTGAGCAATAGCACGATGCCCGACGCCGTCGTCACTCGCGGGCCGTTGAAGGCGAAGTACCGGTAGAAGGAGACGACCTTCTCGACCCCGGTCCACCGGAGCAGCGTGGTCATCGGCTGCCGCCGCTGCGCTCGACCACGGTTGCCACCCCTGTCCATTGACGGTTCCCTTAGCAGCTACCCGCGGCACCAACGTGAGAAACCACCGCGTCATGCCGTGCTCCAGAACATGATCAGAGTTTGGGAAGAATCAACCGCGCTCACCGCGGCTAATTCTTCCCAAACCGCGATCATGAACGGACCGGCCGGCTAGCCCGTCAGCGTCGGCAGGCCGCACCAACTGGCGCAGCGCGGCTCTCCGAGCTGCGGTGGCTTACCCGATGCGGTAGGGCTCCAGGTCGGCCTGCTTGACCTCCAGCCCGAGGCCGGGACTGGACCGGTCTGGCCGCAGCACGCCACCGGGCTGCGGCTCGAGCACCCCATCAAAGGCGATGCGTTCGATCCGTACGTGATCGTGGAAGTACTCTAAGTGACGAAGGTGCCAGATGGCGGTGCCGACGTGCGCGCTGACCTGCGGCGCGCAGTGCAGCGACAGCTCGATGCTGCGCGCGTCGCACAAGGCGGCGACTCGCAGCACGCCGGAGATGCCCAGGGCGCGCGTGACGTCGGCCTGCAGGCAGTCGACCGCGCCGGCGTCGAGCATCTGCTGGAAGTAAGGCAGGTGGTAGCCGTATTCACCGGCGGCGATGTCCATCCCGGCCGGCCCGCGATCACGCAGCACTCGCAACGCCGGGTTCGTCGGAGCTCACCGGTTCTTCGAACCAGCGCACCCCGTGTTCGCTGAACCGCTGCGCCCACAGCAACGCGTCTTTGCGCTGGAAGGCGCCGTTCGCGTCCACGAACAGCTCCGCGGCGTCCCCGATAGCTTGGCGTGCCGCGCGCAGCCGTTCCGGGTCGGCATCGGGATCGCGGCTGACCTTCATCTTCACCCGTGGGATGCCCGCCTGGACCCACCCAGCGAGCTGAGCGGCGAGGGCGTCGTTGTCGTAGGAGGTGAACCCGCCGCTGCCGTAGATCGGCGTGGCCTCGTGAACGGCACCGATCGTGACCACCAGTGGCACGTTCAGTAGCCGCGCCTGCAGGTCCCACAGCGCGATGTCGACGGCCGAGATCGCTTGCGCCGCCACGCCCGGCTTGCCGAGGTTACGGACCGCGTGCTGCATCGCCGCCCACGACGCGGTCGGGGTCAGTGCATCCTGTCCGGTCACCACGCCGGCGAGCTTGCTGTTGACCACCGTGGCGGCGGCGGGGCCGGCGTAGGTGTAGCCGGCGCCCGTACATCCGCCGGCGTGTGCCGCCACCAGCACCATCGTGGTGGAATCCCACGCCAGGGTGCCGTCGAATTCCGGAGCGTCAGTGGGGATCGTGTAAGCCGAGACGTCCAGGCGCGCGATCGGGACCGGGTTCGTTGCTGTGGTAGTCACGAGAATCATCGACGCATACCGTGAGCACCCACCGGCTGCCATTGCCCAGCGAGTGTCTCAGCGACCTCGTAGGTGTTCAGCGCCGAGCCCTTGCGCAGGTTGTCCCCGCAGACGAAGAAGTCCAGTGTGTTGACGAAGTCCAGGGCTTGGCGGAGCCGGCCGACGTAGGTCGGGTCCGTGCCCACCACTGCGGCCGGGGTCGGCCACACCCCCGCTGCCGCATCATCGGCCAGCACGACGCTCGGCGCCGCGGCGAAAACCCTCCGGGCCTGCTCCACAGTGACCGGCGCAGCGAACACCGCATGCACCACGAGCGCGTGCGTGGTGACCACCGGGACCCGCACACAGGTGGCCGATACCTTCAGATCGGGGATGCCGAGGATCTTGCGCGACTCGTTGCGGACCTTGAGCTCCTCGGAGCTCCAGCCATCCGGTCGCACCGAGCCGGCCCAAGGCACTACGTTCATCGCCAACGGTGCCGGGAATGGTGACTGCGCAGGCAACCCCGCCGACGCCAACGCCTGGGCGATGTCCCCGCTGCGCACCCCGACGCCCTTGCCGGCCACCGCGGCAAGCTCGGCGTACAACCGGTCCACGCCGGGGCGCCCCGCTCCAGAAGCAGCCTGGTAGCTGGCCACCACCAGTTCGGTAAGACCGAACTCGGCGTGCAGCGCACCCACCGCAGCCATCATCGACAGCGTGGTGCAGTTGGGGTTGGAGATGATGCCCTTGGGTCTGTGCCGCAGCGCCGCGACGTTGACCTCGGGGACCACCAGGGGAACGTCGGGGTCCATCCGGAACGCACCAGAATTGTCCACCACGATCGCGCCCCGCGCCACGGCGACCGGAGCCCACCGCTGCGAGATCTCGTCGGGAACGTCGAACATCGCAATGTCGACGCCGTCGAAGGCTTCGGCGGCGAGCTCAACGACGACGTACTGCTCGCCTCGCACACTGATCTTCTTGCCGGCCGACCGGGCTGAGGCGATCAATCGGATCTCGGCCCAGGGCACCGACCCTCGCGCGTTGATGATGTCGATCATGACGGTACCCACTGCGCCAGTGGCACCGACGATGGCAAGGATGGGCCCGGTCATCGTCCGGTCCCGGCATAGACGACGGCCTGCTCGCCGCTGCCGAGGTCGAACGCATCGTGGATCGCCCGCACCGCGGCATCCAGCTGCTCGGCGCGGACCAGCACCGAGATCCGGATCTCCGAGGTGTTGATCGTCTCGATGTTGACCCCGGCCTCCGCGAGCGCCTCGCAGAAGCGCGCGGTGATCCCAGGGTGCGATCGCATGCCCGCGCCGATCAGCGATACCTTGCCGACATAGTCATCGCACAGCACGTCCTCGAAACCGATCTGCGGCTGCATCGCGCGCAACGCCTTGACCGCGTCCGACGCGTCGAGTTTGGGCAGCGTGAAGGTGACGTCGGTGCGGCCGGTGTCGACGTGCGAGATGTTCTGCAGCACCATGTCGATGTTGAGCTCGGCATCGGCGATCACGCGGAAGATGCGGGCGGCCTTGCCGAGCTCGTCGGGCACTCCGAGGACGGTGATCTTCGACTCGGACCGGTCGTGCGCGACGCCGGTAAGCATAGCCTGTTCCACGGTGTGCTCCTCCACTGATCCAGACACCATGGTGCCGCAGTTGCGGCTGTACGATGAGCGGACGTGAACCGCGATGTGATTGCGTCTGGCGTACTCGACGCAGCGCAGCATGAGCACGCGTGCGCCACACGCCGCCATCTCCAACATCTCTTCATAGGTGATGGTGTCAAGCTTGCGGGCATCGGGCACGATCCGCGGATCGGCCGAATACACCCCGTCGACGTCGGTGTATATCTCGCACACGTCCGCATGTAGCGCTGCGGCGAGCGCGATCGCGGTCACGTCGGAGCCGCCGCGACCCAACGTGGTGACGTCCTTGGTGTCCTGGGCCACTCCCTGAAACCCGGCTACCAGCGCCACCGCGCCCTGGTCCAGCGCATCACGCACCCTGCTCGGCGTCACATCGATGATCCGGGCTCTGCCGTGCGCGGCAGTGGTGATCACTCCGGCTTGCGAGCCGGTGAACGAACGGGCGTCGACACCCAGCGCGTGCACCGCCATCGCGACCAGCGAGTTGGAGATCCGTTCACCCGCGGTGAGCAGCATGTCAAGCTCACGCTGATGAGGTTGCGACGACACTTGACTGGCAAGGTCGAGCAGATCGTCAGAAGTGTCACCCATCGCCGACACCACCACAACGACCTCGTTACCGCCATTGCGGGTCTCGACGATCCGGGCAGCCACCTTCTTGATCTGCTCGGCGCTGTCCACCGATGAGCCGCCGTACTTCTGGACGACGAGCGCCACGCCGACCTCCAGACACACAATAGAGGCCGTGCCCCCTGAGATCAGGGGACACGGCCCTAGAGCCTCGCCGCTTACGCGGTGGCGGCTTCGCGCCCGCCGAACGCTCTGAGCAGCCCACTACCGAAGATTAGTGGTATCGAACCACTCACCAGGTGCAGGTAGTTGTCCCCACCGTAGGTGGGGATGTTCAGCAAGTATAGATAGCCAAGGAAGCCGAGCACGGTGGCCAGGATGTAGACACCACCGATGGCGATGTTCAGACCCTCGGTGCCGGCCTGAGTGAGCGCGAACGCGCCCATCAGCCACAACAAGCCGACCGAGATGTGCACGATGTTGTGGTAGGGGTTCACCATGAAGATCCCGAATACCGACGTGTTCGTC
>DASUII010000114.1:0-7440 GCA_036279835.1 Pseudonocardiaceae bacterium | reverse complement strand
GCCATCGTCGCTCTTTTCGCTACCGCCAAGGCACCCGTTTCGTCGTAGCTGGTGTTGGCCGACGACCTGCTCCGGGTGAGGGTGTTTGGCTAGGGTCGATCTAGCGGCGTAGTGGGTTGGTGAGGGGTCGGCGGTCGGGGTTGATGATCCTGGGTGGTCGGAATTCGACGCGTCCACCGGTGATGGTGATGTCCCAGCCTTGCAGGTGTACTTGCTGGTGGTGGGCGGGGCATAGCAGGCAGCAGTTTCCTACCTTGGTCTCGCCAAGATCGATCCAGTGCCGCACGTGGTGCGCGGCGCAGAGTCCTGGAGGCCGGTTGCAGCCGGGGAAACTGCACCCGCCGTCTCTGGCGATCAGGGCGCGGCGGATGCCCAGCGGGACGGTGCGCATCGCGCGGCCGACGTCGAGGGGTTCGGAGTCGCTCCCCAGGACCACTGGGATCAGCTTGCAATCGCACGCAAGGCGGCGGGCGTCGCCGGCGCTGATCAGCTGCCCGTAGTCGAGGGTGGCGGTACCGACTCCGGTGCGCAGCGCGTCGAAGTTAACGGTGACCGTCACATGCGGTGGCTCGCCTGCGGTGGTGGGGAACTCGTCGCTGCCGCGGGCCCGGTCACATAGTTCGATGAGCGCATCAGCGTGGCGCTGCGGCACGGTAGAGGTGTCCGGCTCGCCGTCGGTGGTGGTGGGGCGGCCGGCGAGTTGCTCGATCAGCGCACGGACCATGCTGCCGTGCTCGGCATCGAGCCAGCCCTCCAGACCTACGCTACCGTCGCGGCGATCCCGCAGCCACAATTCGCCGCGGACCGGCGTGACCGGACTGGAGTCCTCGCGCGGCGTTGGGCCATCGGGGTCCAGGTTGGCGACGAGCCGCTGGGCGATGATCCGCAGGCGGCGGGGGTCGAAGTCGCGGGCGTAGCCGGCCAGGTCCGCCTCCGCACGCTCCCGCGCCAGCGGTGGGACCGATGCGGGCAACGCCGCGATCGTCTCGGTGATCACCCGTAGCTGCCCCGACCCGATCTCGCCAGCGGCCAGCGCGGCCGCGGTTGCCGGCAACCGCGGCGGCAACGTCTGTCCGGTGATCGTCCGGCGGGCGCCCACCATGGCCGCGTGCTCCACCCGCATCCGCGCCTCGGCCGCGGACAGCTGCAGCATCCCGGCCAGCAGCCGCTGGGTAGTGCTGAAACCCTCCCGGACTGCGATACCCCGAGCGTCGATCTCGGCGACCACCTCAAGCATCACCGACTGCGTTTGCCGGGACAGCTTTTCGATATCCCGCAGCGCCTGAGCGATCCCCTTGTCATCCAGGCCGCCCAGCGTTTCGCGCACGTTATCCAGGCAGCTCGACATCGCCACTACGGATTCGTGCACTGCCACGGTCACAAGTCGATTGTCGCACCCACCCCTGACAGTCTCCGGGGCCTCGAACCGGAGCCGAATTCCCCGCAAAGCGAACAGTCGGGCCTTATCGGTGAATCTCTGGCGGTTGCGGTGCCCCGGGTCAGCGGAGGAGGCTGCGCCATGGCGGCAGCTTCGAGGACGTGCACCGGCCGACTTAGGCGCGGAGGGCGCCGTGACCTGTGAGCGTTTGCGTCGCTTTGGAGCGACGCGGTTGGGTCGTCGCTGGACCATTGTCGTCAGAAAGTGACCGCAAGTAGTGTATTGCTTCATCACCTATTCGAGGAGCTAGGGATGGCTGAATCACGGGACGTTGCAACGCAACTGCTGGAGGCATTCAACTCCGCTGACTGGGAACGCTTCCGCGGCCTGCTCGGCCCGGATGCGGTCTATCAGGAGACCGGGACCGGTCGGCGGGTAACGGGCGAGGGGTACGTCGAGTTGTGCCAGGGCTGGAGGGAAACGTTCCCCGACTGCGTCGGGGAGGTTCGCACGACGATCGCACAGGGCAACCAGGTGGCGCAGCAGGTGCATTGGACTGGCACGCATCAGGGGGTCCTGCGGGGCCCGAACCTCGAGCTGCCAGCCACCGGGAAGAGCGTGGAGGTCGACGCGACGGTCTGGACCCGAGTCGAGAACGGCAAGGTCGTCGAGGTACACCATCACCTCGACGTCCTCACGATGCTCGGGCAGATTGGCGCGCTGCCGAGCTGACAAGGCGGACCGCGCTCCCTTTGGCGCAGTCCCGCCCGGGCAGCAGCGGGGTCGCCTTGCATCGCTGTCGGTCCGGTCTGCGAGGATCAGCGCGAAGTCGCCGACGCGCGAAAGGGATCTTGTGACAACCCAGGAAACGGTCGGTCCGGAGGCCCTGGTGATGGGCGAACCCAACGACCCGGTCGAGGTTCCGACGGCGATCGAGCGCGCCGCCCGGCGAGAAGCGGCGCGCACCAACGCGGCAGACAGCAAACTGTCCGACGTCAGCTCGCTGCAGATCGGTCCAGCCGCCGAGATGGTCGCGCCGCGGCGTGTGCTGCATCGGGTGGTGATGCCCCGGGCGGATGATCCGCCGGAGGTGCGCCCGCTGTACCTCGATGAACCGGAGACGTCACACGGGCGCACCGCGGAGGTCGTCAACCGATCGACGGTGACCCTGCCGCCCGCGTGCCAACTGTCGTTCGCGACCTACTTCAACGCTTTCCCGGCCAGTTACTGGAAGCGCTGGACCCGGGTGGAGGAGGTGGCGCTGCGGCTGACCGTGCGGGGCGCCGGACGGGTGGACCTCTACCGCTCGAAGTCCAACGGCGACGTCGTGCACCTGGAAGGCAAGCAGCTCGACGCGGCGGCCGAGCCAGTCCAGCTGGAGTTCCGCGAGTCGTTGGCGCCGTTCGAGGACGGCGGCTGGGTCTGGTTCGACGTGGCCACCGAGCGTGGGTCGCTGACCGTCACCGACGCCGCGTGGATCGTCGACGAGCCGCTGCCGGCCCGTCCGCTGGCGGTGGCGATCACGACCTTCAACCGTCCGGCGGACTGTGTCACCGCGCTGGCCGCACTGGCCGAGGAGCAGGCGGTCCTCGACGTCGTTGCGAAGGTATTCGTGGTCGATCAGGGCAGTGTCAAGGTACGTGATCACCAGCGGTTCGCTGATGTCGCGGTCCAACTCGGTGACCGGCTGGTGGTGATCGACCAGGAGAACCTCGGTGGCTCGGGTGGGTTCAGCCGGGGCATGCTCGAGGCGCTGCGCACCACCGGCGTGGAGCACGTGATGTTGATGGACGACGACGTCCGCCTGGAACCGGACAGTGTGCTGCGGGTCCACGCGTTTGCCAGCGCGACGTCATCGCCGGTGATCGTTGGCGGGCAGATGCTCAACCTGCAGGTTCGCAGCCAGCTGCACGCCATGGGTGAGATCGTGGATCTGCAGACCAGCTTCTGGCGACCGGCACCCGGGTCGGTCTACGAGCACGATTTCGCCAAGCTGACGCTGCGCGAACAACGTTTGCTGCACGCCCGCATCCACTCCACCTACAACGGCTGGTGGATGTGTCTGTTTCCCCGCGAGGTGCTCGAACGCACCGGACTGCCGTTGCCGCTGTTCATCAAATGGGACGATGCGGAGTACGCCTTGCGGGCGGCCGAGTGCGGTTTTCCGACTGTCACCCTGCCCGGCTCGGCGATCTGGCACATGCCCTGGACCGACAAGGACGACGCGACCGACTGGACGGCCTATTTCCACCTGCGAAACCGGCTGATCACCCTGGCGCTTCACAGCCCGTATGACGTCCGCAGGGCACTTGTGCAAGATGGCCTGCGTACCACCTTCAAACACCTGATGGCGATGGAGTACTCGACCGTCGCGCTGCACCACAAGTCGATCGAGGATTTCCTCGCCGGCCCGGAACGTCTGTTTGCGTCGCTGCGCGACGGGCTGCCCGCCGTCCGCAGCTTGCGCGAGGGTTACGACGACGCTCGGATCCTTCCGTCGGCCCAGCAACTGCCGATGCCGTTGTTCGATCCGGTTCGCATCGAGCGCCTGCTCGACCCGCCGGTGCACTCGGCCGCCATCGCCAAGCGTGCGCTGTCCACGATCGCCCGTCATCTGCGCGCACCGGCACCGCCGACCCGCGACCGCCCGCAGATCAACGTGCCGGCCCGCAACGCCCGCTGGTTCGTGCTCGGCATGGTCGACTCAGCCACAGTCTCGAACGCTGATGGCAGCGGTGTCGCCTTCCGCAGGCGAGATCCGCAGCAATTCCGTGCCTTGCTCACCCGCACGATCGTGCTCTACAGGCAGCTGGTCGCGGAGTGGAGTGTGACGGCGCAACGCTACCGCGGCGCCGTACCAGAGCTCACCTCAGTCGACTCCTGGGAGCAGATGTTCAAGGGTGGCGAACCGCCGCGGTGCCCTTGAGCTCGGCGGAGCTACCCGTCTCCTGAGGCCTTCCTCGCCAGGCTGGCGCGGACCGTGCGTGCCATGATCACGACGACCACGGCCGGTCCAGCGAGTTGCGCCGCCACCGCGGCCACCAGCGGGGCAGTCGGGGCGAACAGCAGCGCGCCGAAGACGACGGTGCCGACGATCCACGCCGACATCGCCGTCCGGTGCTCGCCCAGCGCCACCAGCGCGGGCTGCAGGACCTGCGCGATCATCATGATCACCGTGCTCAGCCCGAGCAGGGCGGCGATCAGCCCGGAGAGCTCGAAGGGAGCGTTAAAGAACACGCGAGCGGCCCAGGGGCCGGCGATCGCCGCGCCTACGACACCCAATAGGCCGATCGCACCCGTCACGCCGACCACGGAGCGGATTTGCCGCCACACCCACGCGGTCTCGCCGCGCTCGACGGCGGCGGTGAGCGACGGCAGCAGGAATGCCTGCACGGGTGAGAACAGGAACAGCGGGATCCTGGCGAGCACGAACAGCGAGACGAAGCTCGCCGCCGTGCCGGGATCGTCGGTGAGTCGCGAGGTCAGCACCACCGGCGCGATGTTTGCCAGCAGCAGGGTCAGCGCCGAGGCGCCCGCGAGAAACCCGACGCCACGAGCCATCCGTGGCAGACCCAGCGGCGGTCCAGGGGCGCCGGGGCGGACCCCGCCGACCGTCGCCGCGACGGCCAGCCCCGTTCCGAGCGCGAACGCGAACCCGAACGCCGCCGTACCACTTCGAGTACCAGCGATACCTACCCAGACCAGCACCACCGACGGGATCAGCCGGGCCAACCCCTCGGCAGCGAGGCTGGCCCCGTACCAGCCGTAGCGCTGCTGCCCGCTGAACAGACCCCGGATAACGTGCACCGACGCGGACCCGGCGACGGCGACGATCACCGCGACAAGCAGCGACCACGCCCCACCGAACACCCGGTGCACCAGCAGCGGGGACAGCGCGAGCAGCAGGGTGATCACCGCGGCCGCGAGCACCGCGCTGATCACCGTGGCGGACCGCAGCACTGGCAGAGTTGGACGGTCGGTGGAGATCCGGCTGCTGACCTCCCGGCTGGTCTCCTGCTCGACAGCCACGAAGACGCCAGGTCCCACCACCGCGGTGAGCAGGTACAGCGACGCCACCGCCGCGTACGCGCGAGGCGCCAGCGCATGACCGGCGAGGCCGAGGAAGGCATACGCAGAGATACCGAGCAGGCCTAGCCCGGCACCGACCGGTGCGACATCCGGGAGCCGCGCGCGCAGCTGAGCCAGCGCGGAGCTGCTGTTCGGGCCCAGCGCGGAGCTGCTGTTTGACCCTAGTCGCAGCACGCCGCCACGGTACGGGACCCAACATCGAGGACGCGCGCGGCCAATACCTGCTCCTGACCCGCATCGGTGAGGAGTGACCGGCTAATGTGCCGCGTGCCCGACGGACTGCTCCTGCTGGTGGCGTTGCTGGTCTGCTACCTGCCTGGGCTGGCGTTGATGGCGGCGTTGGGCGTGCGGTCCGGCGTGCTGCTGATGGGTCTTGCGCCTGCGGTGTCGGTGGGCGTGGCGGTGGTCACCGGCGTCGGGACTGCGATCCTCGGGGTGGCCTTCGGTGCCACCCCGCTGGGGGTGGTCACAGCCGTGATGCTCGCGGTTGCCGCCGGGCTCGAGGTACGCCGGCGCTCGAAGCACGGACGCCTAAGACGTCGCGCGAGCCCGGCCACCGGGTGGGTGGTGCAGGCGGTCGGCGCGGTGCTGGTGGTCGCCGGCGCCGCTGCCGGCGTCGGCACCTGGCTGCGGGGGATGGGCCCATTGTCGACCGTCCCCCAGGAGCACGACATGATTGTCCATGCCGTGCTGTCGGCATACATCCAACGCACCGGTCATGCGGCCCCGTGGCAGCTGATGCCAGCCGATGTCCTGACCGGCGCGCCGGTGGTGTTCTACCCGGCGGGGCTGCATCTGCTGGTGGCGGTGACTGGCGGCCTCACCGGTGGCACCGTACCGGCGCTCAATGCCGTGACCGTAGTCGTGCTGGCGGTGAGCCTGTCGCTGTCAGCGGCGACCCTGACCGTGGTCGCGGCCCGCCAGCTACGGCTAGGTCTCCCGACGGCGATGCTCGCGGCGGGAGTCGGGGCGCTGGTGGCATCGGGGCTGTACCGGCCGACCTTTCAGCTGATGCACGACGGCGGCCTGCTCACCGGCGGCGCCGCTCTGGCGCTGACGCCGGGCGTGGTCGCCGGGGTACTGATGTTGCCTCGCCTGCCGCGCACGTCGGCGGTGGCGGTCGGGGTGGCGTGCGCCGGTCTGGTGGCTGTGCATCCCAGCGCAGCGGTCTCGGTGGGAGTGACGGTCATCGCGTGGTGGGTGGGGCAGGCGCTGACCCGCCAGGGGCGCCAGCAGCTGCGCGGCCAGCGCCATCTGGTCGGTTTGCTGGTCACAGCCGGGACTGCGGTGGTGCTCGGTGCCGGAACGCTCGCCGGGGCGATGGCGGCAGGTGGGCGAACCAACGGGTGGCCGCCGGACATCTCGGCTACCCCGTTCGGCGACGCGGTGGGCAGCACACTGGCGCTGTCCTACGGCGGGCATCTCGACCCGCACCGGTCCCTGGGCCAGCTCGTGGCGGCCGTTCTCGTCGCGCTCGGCGTGGTCGCGGTGGTCGCGCTGCGCCGCGGGTTCGGGCCGGTGACCGCCTGGGCGGCGTGGAGCCTGGTGACGATCGGTGCGTTCCTGAGCCCCGGCTCGGGGCCGGTTTCTCTGATCACCGGGTTCTTCTACAACGCACAGCTGCGCGTGTGGTCACATGTGTCGCTGCTGGCACCGGTACTCGCGGCACTCGGCGTGGTGCTCACCGCGAACCAGTGCGCCGTGTGGTTGCGCCGACATTCCCCAGTCCCGGTCCGGTCGGCGGCGGCCCTGCTGGTGGTGTTGGCCTGGCTGGGGTATCTGCTGGGGCCGGCCTCGCGCTATGCCCACACCAACGTCACCGCGGTGGCATCGCGCTATCTGACCCCCGACTTCGTCCGGGTGAACGCCGATGACCAGCGCGCCATCAGCTGGCTAGCCGGACACATCCGCCCTGGTCAGCGGGTTCTGAACTCGGCCAATGACGGTTCCACCTACCTGTACGTCGAGCGCGG
>DASUII010000113.1:0-2190 GCA_036279835.1 Pseudonocardiaceae bacterium | reverse complement strand
CGGATACAACGCTGGCCTGTTGTCGCACCGGCTCGGCGCCGACCGGGTGTACTCGGTCGACATCGGCGCCAGCCTGGTCAATACGGCGCGAGATCGACTCGCTCAGCTGGGGCTCGCGCCGACGCTGTCCGTCGCACACGGCGCCGGCGGGATGCCGCAGCACGGTCCGTTCGACCGGATCATCGCCACGTGTTCACTGCCTGCGGTTCCGTGGGCGTGGGCCGAACAGGTGCACCAGGGCGGGCTCGTGCTGGTCGACGTCAAGCCAAGTGTTCACGCCGGCAACCTCGTCTTGCTGACTCGGCACGCTGATCGGCTCGAGGGGCGGTTCCTGGCGCGGTGGGCCGGGTTCATGGCGATCCGGGACGCCGATCAAGCACCCGAGTGCGTGAGCACGCTCGGAGAAGTGCAGGCGGGTATTCGCTCGACAACGCACCTCGACCCGATGCCGTGGTCGTCGCTGGTGCCGTGGTTCCTCGCGCAAGCGCGTCTGCCCGGCCAGCTCGCGTTCGGGTACCGCGGCGCCACCGGACAGGGGCCACAGTGGGCGGTGTTCAGCGCTCGTGATGGTTCATGGTGCGCGGTGCGGATGCAGCCGGATGACGCCGGCGAGCGCGAGGTGCGTCAAGCCGGACCGGTCAAGTTGTGGAACGTGTTCGAGACTACGTACAAGATATGGGATGTACTCGGCCGGCCGAGCTGGGATCGCCTCGGCCTAACGGTGACACCAGATGGTCACCACCGCGTGTGGCTTGACGAGCCTGACGGTGACTTTCGGTGGAGCTTGCCGTCGAGGGCCAGGTCGCTGTCCGCTGAGATGAGGAGAACGGTGTCATAGCGGTCCAGCACAGCGTCCTCGATTAATGCAGCAGCGATGTTGACATCGGTCTCCCGGGAAGATGGCAAGGTATCCGCTGGCGCTGTCAGAGCTGCCCCTGATGCGTCAGCGCGCGTAACTCTGCGTGTGCGGCTGGTAGAGACGGCGGAACGGGCGTTCGACGAGCGCCGCGCGCAGTGCGGGACCCACTGCTGTGCTTTCCGAAACGGGCGTCGCCGTAGTCCGCCAGCTTCGGTGCAGCGCAGTGACTTTGTGTAACCATCAGGAAAGGACTATGCGAGCGTGCGAAGGTGCCACCAAGGGCAACTTTGCGCGGAAATTGCCGTGGGTGGCACGTCCGCAGTCGAGCAATGGACCTCCTGGCGGGACTGGTGGGAGCAAAGTGGCCGGCGGGACGCGCCCGCACCATTCAGCGAAGGATCGCCGCTCGTACGGTCGCCACGTGCAACCTCGCCGTGCTTCGCAGGCTCTCGGGCAACCGGCGGGCTAAGTCCGCGCCGCCTGCCCGCGCTCGGGAGTGCAGGGTGTTGGAGACTGCACTGATGGCTGAGCGTTACCCGGCGGTGGAGCCCTCTGCGTCGGGCATGCTTGAGGTGACAGACGGACACAGCCTGTACTGGGAGACGTGCGGAGCCCCGGACGGAACCCCAGCGGTCTACCTCCACGGTGGCCCGGGGAGCGGATGCAGCCACCAAGCGCGCCGCAATTTCGATCCCGGCTCCTACCGGGCTGTACTGTTCGACCAGCGCGGGTGCGGACGCAGCCGGCCCCGGGCCGGCGACACTGACGCCGACCTGTCGACGAACACGACGGCGCACCTGATCGAGGACATCGAGCGGCTGCGCGAGCACCTCGGAATCAACCGCTGGGTCGTCGTCGGCGGCTCCTGGGGGGTCACCCTCGCCCTGGTCTACGCCCAGCGCCATCCTGAACGGGTGATCGCCATGGCGCTCTGCGCGGTCACTGCAGGCACCCGACGGGAAACCGACTGGATCACTCGCGACATGGGCCGGGTCTTCCCCCGTGAGTGGGAACAGTTCGCCGGCGCGGTCCCCGCGGCGGAACGGGACGGCGACCTGTCCGCCGCCTACGCGCGGCTGCTGGCTGATCCCGACCCGCAACTGCGCGCACGGGCGGCGCAGCAGTGGTGCGCATGGGAGGACACCCACATGTCGCTGGCACCGGGGTGGGGCCCCAACCTCAGCTACCGGGACCCGGAGTTCCAGCTGACCTTCGCACGGCTGGTCACGCACTACTGGAGCCAGGGCTGCTTCCTCACCGAAGGCGAGATCCTGGCCAACATGCACCGCCTGGCGGACATCCCCGCCGTGCTCATCCACGGCCGCTACGAC
>DASUII010000112.1:0-4641 GCA_036279835.1 Pseudonocardiaceae bacterium | reverse complement strand
CAGCAGCGGCATCGCAGCGACGTAGCCCAGCAGGAAGCCGGTGACGATCGGGGTGGCCCGCTCCAGATGGTTGATCGGCACCTGCAGGTCTCGGACGATGTCGACCAGCAGGCTGACCACGACATAGGCATCCAGCGCGGCGAGCAGAGTGACCAGCGCGCCGGCGCCCAACGCCAGCCCGCGGCGCCGGACCGTGGTCGCCGTCGCGATCATCGGATCAGACCCGAGATCAGGACGGTGGGGTGATGTCGACCGGGGCGTCGAAGTCAGAGAAGTGGACGGTTGCCGAACCGTAGGTCGTCGGGAACTGCGCCTTGATCAGCCGCGAGCCCTGCGCGGCGACCCAGATCTCGCTGGTCTTGTCCTGAGCCAGCTCAGGTACCAGCGAGCCGAGCGGCTGTGCTGGGAACTTCACCTGTAACCGGTAGGTGTCCACGCCGTCGACCTGCTCGCGGGTCTCGGTGGTGGGCCCCGTACCGCTGGCGAGCGCCCCCGCGATGCCGCGGTCCGGGTTGAGGATCACCGACGGGTCGTACACCGTACCGGCGAAGGACAGCGGCAGTTTCTGGATCGGGCCCGTCGGGGGCCGCAGGTAGAGGTCCTGGCCGATGATCACGAACTGTAGTTCGAGGAGCTGTGCGCCCTCGTCCACCTTGGCGACACCCTTCGCCGAACCCGCCCGGGTGAGCTGACCCTCGGCGGAGCGCAGCTGCACACCGGGGGAGTTGCCCTCGACGGCGAGAGTGAAGTGGGTGCTGGTCACCTCCCGCATCGCCTTGGCGGAATCGGCCAGTACTGAGGCGCCCTGGGGTAGGTTGGCCTGCTGCCCGCTACCGCTGCTACACGACGTGACCAGCGCGATGATCAGCGCGACGAGGAAGGCGAAAAATCGCATCCCGCCATCGTAGGGGCAGACCACAGCGCAGTCACCGACAGTCCACTACCCTTCGCACATGGATCGCCAGCAGGAGTTCGTGCTGCGCACGCTGGAAGAACGCGACATCCGGTTCGTTCGGTTGTGGTTCACCGACGTGCTGGGCTACCTGAAGTCGGTGTCTGTCGCACCGGCTGAGCTGGAAGGCGCCTTTGCCGACGGCATCGGCTTCGACGGGTCGGCGATCCAGGGTTTCGCGCGCGCGTACGAGTCCGACATGATCGCCAAGCCGGACCCCGCCACCTTCCAGGTGCTGCCGTGGGAGAACCCTAAGGGCGAGCACTACTCGGCCCGGATGTTCTGTGACATCACGATGCCTGACGGCTCGCCGTCGTGGGCCGACCCGCGGCACGTGCTGACCCGGACTCTGTCCAGAGCGGCCGAGGCGGGCTTCACCTGCTATGTGCACCCCGAGATCGAGTTCTACCTGCTGCGGGACCTGCCCGACAACGGTTCGGAACCGGTGCCCGCCGACTCTGGTGGGTACTTCGATCAGGCCAGCCACGATATCGCTCCGCACTTCCGCCGGCACACGATCGAGGCGCTGGAACAGGTGGGTATCTCGGTGGAGTTCAGCCATCACGAGGGCGCACCGGGGCAGCAGGAGATCGATCTGCGCTACGCCGACGCGCTCACCATGGCCGACAACATCATGACCTTCCGGTATGTGGTGAAGGAAGTCGCGATCACCCAGGGAGTCCGCGCCTCGTTCATGCCCAAGCCTTACACCGCGCACCCCGGGTCTGCGATGCATACCCACATGAGCCTGTTCGAGGGCGACCGCAACGCCTTCCACGACGACGACGACCCCTACGAGCTCTCCGACACCGGCCGGGCGTTCGTCGCGGGAGTACTGGCGCATGCCAGAGAGATCACTGCGGTGACCAACCAGTGGGTAAACTCCTACAAGCGGCTGATCATCGGCGGGGAAGCCCCCACCGCGGTGTGCTGGGGGCACCGCAACCGCTCGGCCCTGGTCCGGGTACCGATGTACTCGCCAGGCAAAGCATCCAGTCGGCGGGTAGAGATCCGCACCCCGGATTCGGCGTGCAACCCTTACCTCGCCTACGCGGTGATCCTCGCTGCTGGGTTGCGTGGCGTGCAGCAGGGCTATCAGCTGCCGCCCCCCGCCGAGGACGATGTCTGGTCGCTGTCCGAGCGTGAGCGCCGGGCCGCAGGCTACGCGCCACTGCCGCAGAACCTCTCCGAAGCGCTCGTCGAGATGGAGAACTCCGAGCTGGTGGCCGAGACCCTCGGCGAACACGTGTTCGACTTCTTCCTGCGCAACAAGCGTGCCGAGTGGGACAACTACCGACGTCACGTCACGGCCTACGAGCTACGCACCTACCTGCCCGTGCTCTAACTCGGTCGACGCGGCGGACTGTCGCGGGTCACGATGCCGCTATGGACGTCCAGTGCCACCATGACCTCGCCGAGTTCACCGCGCTTACCCGGCAGCTGCTGGCGGCCGATCCGGTCCGCCACAGCGTCGCACTCACGGTGCTTGCTCTGCTGCTTCGAGTACCGAGGGACGATGAAGACCCACCAGTCTTGCTCAGCGTCCACCAAAACGGCGTGCTGGCCGCAACGGCGCTGTGCACCCCGCCGCGGGATCTGATCGTCAGCGGGTTGCCAGCGGATTGTGCCGCTGCGGCTGTCGAAGTGCTCGCATCCACGCACCCGCAGTTGCCCGGCGCCGTGGGTCCGCGCCGCGAGGCAGAAGCATTCGCCCAATCCTGGGCGGAGGGCACCGGGGCGTCGGTGCACGAGCGGGTCGCGCAACGGGTGTTCGCTATGCATCAGCTCACCCCCCCGGTCGGCGTGCCGGGTGCGGCACGGCCGGCCGGAGCCAGCGACCTCGAGCTCCTAGCGCAATGGCGGCAGGACTTCGCCGACGAAGCGACCGGTGGCCTGCGCGGCCACGGGACCGCCTTGCAACAGATGAAGCGCAGTCTGGCCGCCGGCGCAGCGGCGATGCTGTGGGAGGTCGGTGGTAAGTCGGTGGCCTGGGCGTCAGTGAGTGCTCCGGTGATCGGCATGTCGCGGATCGGACCGGTTTACACGCCGCCGCAGTACCGCGGGCATGGCTACGGCAGCGCGGTCACGGCGGCCGCCGCAAGCTGGGCACAGCAGTCCTGCGCGAAGCACGTGGTGCTCAGCACCGACCTGGCGAACCCGATCAGCAATGCGATCTACCCGAGGATCGGCTTCCGCCCAGTACATGACGCCGCAGAGATCGCCTTTGACCGGCGTCGCTATTCGGCTCCGAATGGCGACGGGCGGGGTGCCGTCGACCGCGATTCGGCTCCGAATGGCGGTTGAGGAGACCGGCTAGCCTGGTGAGGGTGACGACCCGGCTGTTGGTACTGCAACCGTCCGACGTTGATCCGGCAGAGCGGTTGGGGGATTGGCTGACCAACGCTGGGGCCGAGCTCAGCGTGTGCCGGCCGGCGACCGACGGGGTTCCGCAGAGCCTCGATGGTGTCGACGGGGTGGTCTGCATGGGTGGGGAGATGGGCGCTCACGACGACGCCGACCATCCGTGGTTGGCCGGGCTGCGGTGGTTGCTCGCGGGCGCGGTTGCTCGCCGGCTGCCGGTGCTCGGGGTCTGCCTTGGCGGTCAGCTGCTGGCGGCGGCCACCGGTGGCGCGGTACGCCGGGCGGTTGACGGTCCTGAGGCCGGCACGCTCCTCATCGCCAAGCGCGACGCTGCCGCACATGACCCGCTGTTCGCGCAGCTGCCCCTGACCCCTGACGTTATCCAGTTCCACAACGACGAGATACACCGGCTGCCGCCGGGAGCTACCCTGCTCGCGTCGTCCCCACGGCATGTGAACCAGGTTTTCCGCGTCGGGACCGCCGGTTATGGTCTCCAGTTTCATATCGAGACCTCGCCGGCCACTGTGCTGTCCTGGGCTCGCCGTGACGGCGCGGGGGTTTTCCCACTGCGGCAGCTTGATGCTGACCATCTGGAGCAGGTGCACACCGATATCGCGGAGACATGGCAACCGTTGGCGACTCGGTTCGTGGCGTTGGCCGCAGGCGAGCTGGCCCCAGCTGGGGACCGTGCGGCTCTGCCGCTGCTGGGCCATTAGCGTTCGGAGCGCGCTGGTGACCGAAGGCAGGCGGACAGCAGTTTCCCTGGCGCGGCTGGGAATTACCGACGGCGGCGCAGCCGAGACTCTGACGCGGTTGGGCTGGTGGCATAACGGTCAGGTCCGCCGAGATGCCGAGGACACCCTGTGGGCGTTGTCCCGGGCGCCAGACCCGAACCTGGCGTTGCGCAGCCTGGCCCGGCTTGGCCATGCCATCGGGGACGGCTGGGTCGAGCTCGACGGCTTGATGCGCCGGGACATTGGGGTGCGTGGGCGGTTGCTTGGGGTGTTGGGTTCGTCAACCGCGCTTGGGGATCATCTGGTGGCCAACCAGGGTTGGCATGCGCTGGCCAGTCCAGAGGCGATCAGCCCGGGCTGGGCAGAGCAGGCGGCGCAGCGGTTGCTCGTTGCGGTCGGTGCGGATCCCACATCTGCAGCCAACCGCGCGACGCTGACTGGCGTCTCGGCCCAGCGAGCGTTGCGGGTGACCTACCGCGAGCTGATCACCGAGCTCGCGGCCGCCGACCTAGCTGCCGTGGTGGAGCCGGAATTGCCGGTGGTGCCCTTCGAACAGGTCGCAGCGGCGCTCGCCGAACTCGCCGCTGGGGTGCT
>DASUII010000111.1:0-15204 GCA_036279835.1 Pseudonocardiaceae bacterium | reverse complement strand
AACGCTGGGCGAGTTCCCGCGCATCGTGGCAGCGACAAGGTCGGGGACTGCGGATCTCCGCGAGCCGCACCGGGTGGTCCGTTACCTGGAGCAGCTGGTCAACGCGTATCACCGGTTCGACGGTAGCTGCCGGGTACTGCCGATGGGCGATGAGCAACCGGGGCCGCGCCACGCCGCGCGGCTGGCGCTGTGCGAGGCGACCCGGCAGGTGCTGGCCAACGGCCTCGGCCTGCTCGGGACCTGTGCACCGGACCGGCTGTGAGAGCGCACCCGGCCGGCCCGCGCCATGCCGACGTGCTGGCTCGGACCTCCACCGCGGGTCCGTGCCCGACCGGCGCCGCCGAGCTGCACGCGCTGCATCCAGCGGTGTGGCCGCGTGGGGCGCACCGTGGTGACGATGGCGTGGTGCGGCTGGCCGGTGTGGAGGTCGGCGAGCTCGCTGAGACCTATGGCACGCCGCTGTTCGTGGTGGACGAGGCGGACTTCCGGGCTCGTTGCGCCGAGCATGCCGCGGCCTTCGGCGCCCCTGAGCGGGTGCACTATGCGGCCAAGGCCTTCCTGTGCTCCGAGGTCGCTCGCTGGGTGGCTGACCAGGGCCTGAGCCTGGATGTGTGCACCGGCACCGAGCTCGCCGTCGCATTGCATGCGGGTTTCCCCGCCCATCGGATCGCGATGCACGGCAACAACAAGTCCTCCGACGAGTTGGCTGCCGCCGTCGCGGCCGGAGTCGGTGCTGTGGTGCTCGACTCCTTCCTGGAGATCGCCCGGCTGGATGACATCGCGCGTCGCCACGGTGTCATCCAGCCGGTGCTGATCCGGGTGACTGTCGGCGTCGAGGCGCACACCCACGAGTTCATCGCCACCGCGCATGAAGACCAGAAATTCGGGTTCTCGCTGGCCGCCGGGGACGCCGCCGAGGCCGTCCGAAGAGTGCTCAAATCCGACGGGCTGAGCCTGGTGGGCCTGCACAGCCACATCGGGTCGCAGATCTTTGACGCTGACGGCTTCGAGCTCGCGGCACACCGGATGGTCGATCTGCTCGCAGCGATCCGGGACGAGCACGGGTCCGACGCCATCTCCGAGCTGTCCCTTCTGGATCTTGGCGGTGGGTTGGGCATCGCCTACACCGCAGACGACGATCCGCCACCACCGGCGATGCTGGCCGCGCACCTGCGGGCCATCGTGGACGTCCGGTGCCGGGCTGCCGGTCTGCCCACCCCGGAGCTGGTCGTCGAGCCAGGCCGGGCGATTGTCGGACCCGGCACCGTGACTCTGTACGAGGTGGGCACGCTGAAGGACATCACCGTGGTGGCCTCGACGCGCAGGCGATATGTGTCGGTGGACGGTGGGATGAGCGACAACGTGCGCACTGCACTCTATGACGCGAGCTACGACTGCCGCTTGGTGTCGCGCCGCTCCGAGGCGCCACCCGCGCTGTCCCGGGTGGTCGGCAAGCATTGTGAGACCGGTGACGTGGTGGTCCGGGACTGCTGGCTGCCCGACGATCTGGCCCCGGGCGACCTGGTGGCCGTCGCCAGCACCGGCGCGTACTGCTACTCGATGTCCAGCCGGTACAACCTGGTGCCGCGCCCGGCGGTCGTGGCGGTGCACGACGGCTCCCACCGGCTGCTGTTGCGCCGGGAGACGTTGGCCGATCTGCTGTCCCTGGAGGTCTCGTGAGCAGACCCATTGGCGTTGCACTGTTGGGTTGCGGCACCGTCGGGCGCGAGGTGCTGCGGCTGCTCACCGATCAGTCCGATGAACTCTCCGCGCGGGTCGGCGCGGCGGTGCAGCTGGTCGGGGTCGCGGTGCGCCGCCCGCGACGCCATCCCGACGTGCCCACCGAACTGCTCACCACCGACGCCGCTGAACTGATCAACCGCGACGACGTCGACGTCGTGATCGAGGTGATCGGTGGCATCGAACCGGCCCGGCCACTGCTGCTGGCCGCGTTGCGTGCCGGACGCGGCGTCGTCACCGCGAACAAGGCGCTGCTCGCCGAGTGCGGACCGGAGCTGTACGCCGCAGCCGACGCCGCTGGCGCCGACCTGTATTTCGAGGCGGCGGTAGCCGGGGCGATTCCGCTGTTGCGCCCGCTGCGGGAGTCGTTGGCCGGGGACCGGATCACTCGCGTCACCGGCATCGTCAACGGCACGACCAACTTCATCCTGTCCGCCATGGACAGCTCCGGGGCCGGCTACGCCGAGACGCTGGAGCAGGCCAGCGCGCTGGGCTACGCCGAGGCCGATCCCACCGCGGACGTCGACGGCTACGATGCCGCCTCCAAAGCCGCCATCCTCGCGTCGCTGGCCTTTCACACCCGTGTGACCAGCGCCGACGTCTACCGGGAGGGCATCGCTGAGGTCTCCGCCGCCGACATTCTCGCCGCCCGGCAGCTTGGTCGCACAGTCAAACTGCTGGCCATCTGTGAGCGAGTCGTCGACTCAGCCGGCGCCGAGTCGGTCTCGGCCAGGGTCTACCCGGCGATGATCCCCCGCTCGCACCCGCTGGCCACCGTGGCAGGTGCCTACAACGCGGTGTTCGTCGAGGCGGACGCCGCCGGTGCGCTGATGTTCTACGGCCAGGGCGCCGGTGGGGCACCGACCGCCAGCGCGGTGCTCGGTGACTTGGTGGCCGTCGCCCGCAACCGGGTGGCGGGCGGTTACGGGCCGCGCGAGTCCGCCCACGCCGACCTGCCGATCCAGCCGATGGGCGACACCCCGACCGCCTATCACGTCAGTCTCGAGGTGGTTGACCGCCCGGGGGTACTGGCGCAGGTGGCGCAGGTCTTCGCCGACCACGAGGTGTCCATCATGGCGGTGCGCCAGACCGGTCGCACCCCTGACCATGTGACGGCGGGCGGTGCCGGGGCGAACCTGGTGATCGTCACGCACAGTGCACCGGACGCCGCGCTGCGCTCCACAGTGGACAAGCTGGCCGGCCTGGACGCGGTTCGCGACGTGGTCAGCGTGATGCGGGTGGAGGGTGAGGTCACGTGATACTGCAGGTGGCGGCCGGCCGAGCGTGGCCGGGAGTGATCGAAGCCTACCCGGACCGGATCCAGGTCAGCCCCGGCGCCCGAGTGGTGACCCTGCAGGAGGGTGGCACCCCGTTGCTGCCCGCTCCGGTGCTGTCGGCCCGCACCGGTTGCGAGGTGCTGCTCAAGGTCGAAGGCGCGAATCCCACCGGCTCGTTCAAAGACCGCGGGATGACGATGGCGGTCACCGAAGCGCTGGCCCGCGGTGCCGAAGCGGTGCTTTGCGCCTCGACCGGCAATACCGCCGCCTCAGCTGCCGCCTACGCGGCCCGAGCTGGGATCCCCTGCGCCGTGCTGGTACCGCGCGGCAAGATCGCGCTGGGCAAGCTCGCCCAGGCTACCGTCTATGGCGCCCGGATTCTCGCCGTGGATGGCAACTTCGACGACTGCCTGGAACTGGCCCGCAAGACCGCCGCCGACTACCCGGTGACCGCACTGGTCAACTCGGTGAACCCGGTTCGGTTGCAGGGTCAGAAAAGCGCTGCGTTCGAGGTCTGCGACGTGCTCGGCCGGGCCCCGGACGTGCATTGCCTGCCGGTCGGCAACGCCGGGAACATCACAGCATACTGGATGGGTTACACGGAGTACCACACCGACGCGGTGGTGGCCGGTCGGCCCCGGATGTTCGGCTTTCAGGCCGCTGGTGCCGCTCCACTGGTGCACGGCGCGCCGGTACTGCACCCGGACACCATCGCCACCGCCATCCGGGTCGGTAACCCGGCGTCCTGGGACCTGGCGATGCGGGCCCGTGACGAGTCCGGTGGGTTGTTCGAGGCGGTCACCGACGACGAGATCCTTGCCGCCTACCGGTTGCTGGCAGGGCAGGAAGGGGTGTTCGTCGAACCGTCCTCGGCCACCTCGGTGGCGGGATTGTTACGCGTTGTCGAGGACGGTCGGCTGCCTGCCGGTTCGCTCGTGGTCTGCACGGTCACCGGGCACGGCCTGAAGGATCCCGATACCGCGCTGCGCGACGCGCCCGAGCCCGAACCCACCCCGGTCGACCCGGCCGCGGTGGCCGCCGCGCTGGATCTTGCTTGACCAGAACTGTGCTGCGGGTGCGGGTGCCTGCGTCCACGGCCAACCTCGGACCGGGCTTTGACGCTCTCGGGTTGGCGCTGGCTCTCTACGACGAGGTCGAGGTGACGCTGGCAGCGTCCGGTTTGCGAGTCGAGGTGCACGGCGAGGGCGCGGGGCAGGTGCCCACCGACGAAGACAACCTCGTGGTCCGCGCGCTGCGAGCGGCGTGTCAGCAGTGCGGTTACCGGCCGGACGGGTTGGTGCTGCGGTGCCACAACGCCATCCCGCACTCCCGGGGATTGGGCTCCTCAGCGGCGGCTGCCGTCGCCGGGGTGCTGGCAGGTTATGCGCTTGCGGGAATGCAACCGGACGAGGCGGCGTTGGACCTCGCAGCAGGGTTTGACGGGCATGCCGATAACGCCGGCGCTAGCCTGCTGGGCGGTTTGGTGATTTCTTGGCGTGACGAGCAGTCCTTCCGGGCTGTTCGCTTGGAGCCCCATCCGGGGCTGGCGCCGGTGCTGCTGGTGCCAGCGCAGACGTCCGCCACCAAGGTCACCCGCGGGCTGCTGCCTGCCGAGGTGCCCCACGCCGATGCGGCGTTCACCGCCGGACGAGCCGCACTGCTCGCCCACGCGTTGACGGCCGCGCCACACCTGCTGCTAGCCGCCACCGAGGACCGGTTGCACCAGTCTTACCGGCGGCCCGCCTACCCGGCGACGGGTCGGTTGGTCGATGCCCTGCGCGCGGCTGGGGTGCCTGCCGCGGTGTCGGGTGCTGGGCCGACGGTGCTCGCGTTGCCGGCCAGCGGCGGGGCATTGGCCGCGGTGAATACCGCGGGTTTCACCCAGCTTCCACTCGACGTCGCCCGCGTGGGTGCCGGTGTCGAGTGGGGATGATCCACCCATCCGCGGACCTGTTGTTGCCGCGATGGCGCTGGACCGATAGTCTCAGTGGCGTTCAGACACCGTGTGCACGGGCGCCGGTGCCGCGTTCGGGTTCCTCTCACCCGGGCTATTAATCTCCCGCCCTCCAGTTACGTGGTAGCGGGAAGGCTGGCACCCAGGCTCTTGCCACAGCTGGACATGTCCCGTGCCGGTCGGCTCGAACCGATGGTTTTGGGTACGCGAGCCCCCGCACCGGATCAGGCGCCGTCCGCATACCGCCGGACGGCGAACAGGCTGGCCCGAGCTACGTCTCGGGTCGGTTAGGAAGGACCTGCGTGAGCGATATCAACTTGTTGGGCAGCGACGTTGTTGCTGCGGAATCTACGGACCAGCGCCCAGCCGACGAGGCTGGCAGTGCTGCCCCGTCTTCGGGCAACGGGGCGGCGCCGCGGCGCCGTGCCGGGTTGTCTGGAATGGTGATGGCGGAGTTGCGCCAGGTGGCTGGCCAGCTGGGTATCTCCAACATCGCCGGTATGCGTAAGAATGACCTGATCTCGGCGATCAAGGAGCGCCAGGGCACCGTCCCCGGGCAGCGGCGTGCGGCTGCTGAGCAGCTCCCGCTCGACGGTCCGGTAGCCCACACCGCCAGCCGAACGAGTGGCCGGACCGCTCAGGTAGCTGCCCAGGCAGGTCCGCCAACGCTGCAACCCGACGCTCCGGCAGTGGAGCAGCATGCTCCCGCCGTCGTATCGAGTCGGCCTGAGGTGGGTCCCGTTGAGTCACGCCCTGTTGAGTCGCTGGCCACCGTTGAGTCGCAGACGCCGGACCAGCAAGATCAGGGTCGCCAAGAACAGCCTCAGCAAGGTCGTGATCAGCAAGAGGGTCAGCCGGACGGGGACACCGACGGCGCTGACCGGTCCCGCAACCGGCGGCGACGTCCGGTCCGCGGCAGTGAGGTAACTCGCTCCCAAAGCAATCAGACCCAGGGCAATCAGACCCAGGGCGACCAGATTCAGGCTGATCAAACCCAGGCTGATCAGACACCGAGCGGGCACAACGTCAGCCAGAACGCGAGCCAGCACGTCAGTCAGAATGCGGCTGGCCAGAGCCAGAATGGTCCGCGCGGCGACGACGATGACGAGGCTGGCCGCCGGCGTGGCCGGCGTTTCCGTGACCGCAACCGCCGCAACCGCAATGACCGCGGCCCCGACCGCGGCGCCGACCGCGGCCCAGACCGGAGCAGCGACCGCCGAGACGGTGGTGAGCTAGAGGTCCGCGAGGACGACGTGTTGCTGCCCGTCGCGGGAATCCTCGACGTGCTCGACAACTACGCGTTCGTCCGCACATCGGGTTACCTCTCCGGGCCCAATGACGTGTACGTGTCGCTGTCGCTGGTCCGCAAGTACTGGTTGCGCCGCGGTGACGCGATCACCGGCGCAGTGCGCCAGCCTCGCGATGGTGAGCAGCAGCGGCAGAAGTTCAACCCGCTGGTCCGGGTCGACAGCATCAACGGTTTGGACGTCGAGCAGGCCAAGCAGCGCCCGGAGTTCACCAAGCTGACCCCGTTGTACCCCAACGAGAGGTTGCGCCTGGAGACCGAGCAGCACATCATGACCACCCGAGTGATCGACTTGATCTCGCCGATCGGGAAGGGTCAGCGGGCGTTGATCGTCTCGCCACCCAAGGCGGGCAAGACGATGATCCTGCAGGCGATCGCCAATGCGATCACCACGAACAACCCGGAATGCCACCTCATGGTCGTGCTCGTCGACGAGCGGCCAGAAGAGGTCACCGACATGCAGCGTTCGGTCAAGGGCGAGGTCATCGCCTCAACCTTCGACCGGCCGCCATCGGACCACACCACGATCTCCGAGCTGGCCATCGAGCGGGCTAAGCGGCTGGTGGAGATGGGGCACGACGTGGTCGTGCTGCTGGACTCCATCACCCGGCTGGGCCGGGCCTACAACCTGGCAGCACCGGCATCCGGTCGGATCCTGTCCGGTGGGGTGGACTCCACCGCGCTGTACCCGCCGAAGCGATTCCTGGGCGCGGCCCGCAACATCGAGGATGGCGGCTCGCTGACCATCTTCGCGACTGCGCTGGTCGAGACCGGATCGACGATGGACACCGTGATCTTCGAGGAGTTCAAGGGAACCGGCAACGCCGAGCTCAAACTCGACCGCAAGATCGCCGACAAGCGGATCTTCCCGGCCATCGACGTCAACCCCTCCGGCACCCGCAAGGAGGAGCTCCTACTGTCCCCGGACGAGCTGGCCATCTACCACAAGCTGCGGCGAGTGCTGTCCGGGCTGGAGTCTCAGCAGGCCATCGATCTGCTGCTGGCCCAGCTGCGCAAAACCCGCACCAACATCGAGTTCCTGATGCAGGTCTCGAAGTCGACAGCCGGCAACGGCACCGACTGAAAGGGCAGCTAGGGCACCGTAGCGGCGGTTGCGCCGACCTTGATCAGGTCACCGCGCTCGCTCTGCTCAACTACGGTCACTACACCACGATGCGGGTCGATGACCAGCGAGTGCGGGGTCTGACCCTGCACCTGGAACGCCTGACGCGGGACTGCCGCCGGATCTTCGATGCTGATCTGGACCCCGACCGGGTCCGGCATCTCGTCCGGCGCGCGCTGGCGGACACCGCCGGATCGGTCGTGGTCCGGGTGACCGTGTTCGACCCCGATCTCGAACTCGGGCGCCCCGGAGCGGACGCCGCCCCGCAGCTGTTGGTCACTACCCGGCCGGCCGCGATGGCACCGTTGCCTCCGTTGCGTCTACAGTCAGCCCCGCATTGCCGAGACCTGCCCGAGGTCAAACATGTCGGGCTGTTCGGCGCGCTTCGGTGGCGGCGCGTCGCGCAGCGCAAGGGCTTCGACGACGCGCTGTTCATCGACGCCGCGGCGACGATCTCCGAAGCGACCACATCGAACGTCGGTTTCGTTGATGGTGATCGGATCGTCTGGCCCCAGGCGGACTGTCTTGCGGGCGTGACCATGAGACTGATCAACGAGGCTCGGCAGACCCATGCCACTACCGCGCCGGTCACGCTGCGCGACTTAGCCGGCGTGGACGCGGTGTTCGCCACTAACGCCGCAGTCGGCGTTCGTTCCGTCAGCGCGGTCGACGCTATCCAGTGGGCGCACGAGCATCCGGTGCTGGATATCTTGCGCAGGCAGTACGCGGATATCCCGCCCGAGCTGTTGTGAATGATCAGGTCAACAGGCGGGAACATCGCAGCATCGCTGACGGTTTACACTGTCACGGCTCACTGCCTGTCATAGGCCAGCCAGTGCACCGTCCGGTTCCGGTTCACCCCGTGCACACGCTCACGGGGACCCGGCGGCCATGAGGAAAGGACATCCATGAAGCAGGGCATCCACCCGGAGTACGTCGAGACGCAGGTCACCTGCGGTTGTGGCAACTCCTTCGTTACTCGCAGCACCAAGCGCGACGGTCAGATCAACGTCGAAGTGTGCTCTAACTGCCATCCCTTCTACACCGGCAAGCAGAAGATTCTGGACACCGGTGGCCGGGTGGCCCGCTTCGAGAAGCGCTACGGCAAACGGCAGAAGTAGGACACCGGAGTCCAAGCGCTATCGAATGGAAATCGACACGAGTGGGGATTGGTGACCGGCGTGGACACCGCGGCAGTTCAGGCGCTGCTGGTCGCGCACGCTGAGCTGGAGCATCAGCTCGCTGATCCTGGGTTGCATGCTGATCCCGATACTGCTCGCAAGGTGGGGCGGCGCTACGGTGAGTTATCCCGCATTGTGCGGGCGGTTCGTGAGCTGGATCAGGTCCGCGGCGACATCGAGGCCGCTCGCGAGCTCGCCGCCGAGGATCCGGCCTTCGCTGCCGAAGCTGATGCCCTCGCCGACCGGGTGCCACGGCTGGAAACCGAGCTAGCCGACCTGTTGCTGCCCCGCGACCCGCACGACGACTCCGACGTGGTGATGGAGATCAAGTCAGGGGAGGGCGGCGCGGAGTCTGCACTGTTCGCCGGAGACCTGCTACGAATGTACCTGCGCTACGCCGAGCGGCACGGCTGGCGGGCTGAGGTGCTCGACGCCACCGAGTCCGACCTGGGCGGCTACAAGGACGTCACGGTTGCGGTCAAAGCCGCCCAGTCCGGGGTCTGGGAGCGGTTGAAGTTCGAGGGTGGGGTGCATCGGGTGCAACGAGTCCCGGTCACCGAGTCGTCCGGGCGGATTCACACCTCGGCTGCGGGAGTTATGGTCTACCCAGAACCAGACGACGTCGCGATCGAGATCGAGGACAAGGACCTGCGGATCGACGTCTACCGCTCCTCCGGGCCCGGCGGGCAGAGCGTCAACACCACCGACTCCGCGGTGCGTATCACCCACCTTCCGACCGGGACCGTGGTGTCCTGCCAGAACGAGAAGTCGCAGATCCAGAACCGGATCCGGGCCACCGCGGTGCTGCGGGCTCGGCTGCAGGCGTTAGCTGACGAGAAAGCTCAGCAGGAGGCCTCCGACCAGCGCCGCTCCCAAGTTCGCACCGTCGACCGGTCCGAGCGAGTGCGTACCTACAACTTCGCGGAGAACCGGATCTCCGATCATCGCGTCAACTACAAGGCCTACAACCTCGATGCGGTGCTCGATGGAGACCTTGACGGGGTGCTGGACGCGTTGATCGCGGCGGATCGTGAGCTGCGGCTGCGGGGCTCGTGAGCAGGCAACCGTTGCGCCTGGCGGTGCTAGAGGCGCAACGGATCCTCACCGACGCTGGGGTGGAGTCTCCCCGGGTGGACGCCGAACTCCTCGCGGCGCACGTGGTGGGCGTGCCGCGAGGGCGGCTGCCGATGGTTCCGCTGGTCGACCAGCCCGTGGTCGAGGCATTGCGGTTGCTGGTTTCTCGACGCGCCAAGCGGGTGCCGTTGCAGCACCTCACCGGGACAGCCGCGATGGGTCCCATCGACGTCGCGGTCGGGCCCGGGGTGTTCATCCCGCGCCCGGAGACCGAAGCGCTGCTGACCTGGGGCCTGGCCGCATTGGACGGCGTGGCGCAGCCGCTGGTGGTCGATCTCTGCACCGGCTCCGGCGCGCTGGCGCTGGCGGTGGCGCACGTCAGACCCGATGCGCAGGTCCACGCCGTCGAACGGGACCCGGTGGCGCTGAGCTGGGCGCGGCGCAACGTCGACACGCGGGCCGCGGCCGGCGACACGCCGGTGGTGCTGTACGCCGGGGACGTCGCCGATCCTGGACTGCTGGTCGCGCTGGATGGGATGGCGCACCTGGTGCTGTGCAACCCACCCTATGTGCCGCTGGACGCTGCACTCCCACCCGAGGTGGCCTGGCACGACCCGCCCGTCGCCCTTTTCGCCGGCGACGATGGCCTCGCCGTGATCCCTGACGTGGTGCGGACCGGGACCAGGTTGCTCCGCGAGGGGGGCAGCATCGCGATCGAACACGACGACTCGCACGCGGTGGCCGTCCCCGCGCTGCTCGCCGCCCGGCGGGTGCTCACCGACGTGGCCGACCACCTCGATCTAGCCGGGCGGCCGCGGTTCGCCACCGCCCGGCGCACCACAATGATCAGCCCACAGCCCGTGCCTCGCTCAGGTTAGTGAGCGTCTCCCGAGCGAAAGCTGCAACCTCTTGCATGCCGATGGCGTTGGGGTGTACCGGGGCGGCTGGGCTGGTGGGAACGGTCCCCTCCACCCATTTCTGCCCGGGCAGCTTGCACGCGTCGTGGCCCAGCGAGCTTCCGTAGGAGTCGACGAATGCCGCGCCGTGTGTGAAAGCCTGGTCGGCCAGCATGGTGTTGAGGCGCTGCTCCAGACTGTCCAGGTACGGCACGTCGCCGCTGGCGACCGGGAACACCGGATAGCAGCCCACCGCCGGCGGCAGGATGCGTAGGTATCCCACCAGTAGCACCGTCGCGTGCGGCGAGCGGGCCCGGATACCGTCGAGCACCTGCGCGACCTTGGGTGCCGCCTCGGCGATGCGCTGCGCATAGAAATCCCCGCCTCCGGCGGTGGCCGCTCGCTGGCATGGGTTGCCGAACGGGTCGGTGACGCTGAGCCGGGCGCAGGTGAAGATGAGTTCCGTGAAACCGATGTCGTTGCCACTGATGGTCAGCGTCACGAGGTCGGTGTCTGGGCGCAGGGCGTCGAACTGTGGTGGGTTGACGCCCAGCAGCGGGACCGCCTGCGGAGCCGTCATGTTGACGGTCTTCGCGCCGCTGCAGCTCACATCGGTGTAGTCGCGGATCTGCAGTGTCCGGGCGAGCAGCGCCGGGTAGTTGTTGGTCGAGCGCTCACAGCCGATCGGATCGATTCGCTGCACCGGGATCACCGGACCTGCGGTGTAGGAGTCACCGAGCGCCACATAGTGCCTCGGTGCCTTCCCGATGGCGGCGCGCGAGCTGCCGGGGAACGCCAGCAGCGCGAGCACGGTCGCTGCGGCAGCGAGGACAGTAGGGCGGTACGCGAGCAAGGAAGCCTCCGTAGGTGATCGGAGACGGATCGTGCCGTCTTGATCACGTGCTGTCAACGTTGCTGGCAAATCCGGGCCCGTTGTGGGTCGTCGTATTGTTGCGATCCGTGAGCACTGTTTATGGCTGCGCGCTGCCGGAGAGCCGCATCGCCGGGCTGACTGCGGCGGCGGGCGCGGTCCGGGCGGGACAACTCGTGGTGCTGCCCACCGACACCGTCTACGGGCTGGGTTGCGACGCGTTCTCGGCGACGGCGGTGCAGGGGCTGCTGGCCGCGAAGGGGCGGGGCCGGGCCATGCCGGTTCCCGTACTGGTGGGTTCCTGGTCCACTGTGGACGGCCTGGTGCTGGGCGTTCAACCGCGGGTACGCGCGCTGATCGAGGCGTTCTGGCCCGGTGGACTGTCGATAGTGCTTCCGCACGCGCCGTCGCTGAGCTGGGATCTGGGTGATACCCGGGGCACCGTCAGCCTGCGGATGCCGTTGCACCCGGTCGCGCTGGAACTGCTCCGCGAGGTGGGCCCGATGGCGGTGTCGAGTGCGAACCGGTCCGGCCAGCCGCCGGCGACCACCGTCGAGCAGGCCCGTGAGCAGCTCGCCGAGCGTGTATCGGTGTATCTCGACGGTGGGACCGCCGGTGAGGTCGCGTCCACCATCATCGACCTCACCGCTGACGAGCCCGTGGTACTCCGGGAAGGCGCGGTGACCATCGCTCAGATCGCTGAGGTACTCGGCCAGGCCATCCAGGTGGCCCGCTAACCGCAAGTGATCACGGCCGACCGGTTCGTCGACGACCGGCGACGTCAGAACGCCTTGGTGAACGAGCAGCGGACGGTCCTGCGTTTCACCTGGCATGACCTGGTCGCCCGCCCCGCCGGCGTGGTCGAGGAGATCCGCTCAGCCCTCAAAGCCAACACGTGATCGCGATTTCGGAAGAACCAATCGCGCTGAGAGCGGCTCATTCTTCCCAATTCGTGATCATGGGTGATTTGCGGACCGGCGGAGGTTGGGCTACTGGTGGGGCGCAACCGGCGCGGGGCTAGCCTGCCCCGGTGGGACCTGTTCCCGATTCTTCTGGACTGCCGCTGCGGGAGTACCTGCTGGTCGGCCTCACCACTGCGGTGGTGACCTTCCTGCTCACCGGGATGGTGCGGCTACTGGCGATCTACACCGGTGCGGTGGCGACGCCGCGCGAGCGTGACGTGCACCGCGCGCCGATCCCACGGCTGGGTGGGGTGGCGATGTACGGCGGGATCCTCGGTGGCGTCCTGCTGTCTCACCAGCTGCCCGTGTTACGCCGGTCCTTCGAGTTCTCCGGGGACGTCGTGGGGGTGCTGGTCGCCGGCGGCCTCATCATGCTGATCGGCGCCCTGGATGACCGGTTCGAGCTGGATTCGCTCACCAAGTTCGCCGGACAGGTCACCGCAGCCGGGGTGCTGGTGCTCTACGACGTGCAGTGGTTCATCTTCTGGGTGCCGTGGAACGGCAGCACTGGCCGGGTCGGCTCGGTGCTCGTCCTGGGGCAGGACCAGGCGGTGTTCGTCACTGTCGCGCTGGCGGTGGTTCTGGTGAACGCGATGAACTTCGTCGACGGCCTGGACGGCTTGGCCGCCGGAATCGGGTTGATCGCCGCAGTCGCTATCGGGGCGTTCACCCTGCAGCTGTTGTACCGGTCCGGCGGCAGTGTGTCGCTCTACCCACCGACGCTGATCGCCGCCCTGGTCGCCGGTGCGTGCCTGGGCTTCCTGCCGCACAACTTCCAGCCAGCGCGGATCTTCATGGGCGACTCCGGGGCAATGCTCATCGGGCTGATGCTGGCCGCGGCGTCGACCAGCGCGTCCGGGAAGATCGATCCCAACAACTACGGGGCCACCGACGTACTGGCGCTGCTCTCGCCGTTGTTGGTGGTGGCCGCGGTGCTGTTCGTGCCGCTGCTGGACCTGCTGCTCGCGGTGGTGCGCCGGACACGCGCGGGCCGCAGCCCATTCGCGGCCGACAAGCTGCACCTGCACCACCGGCTGCTGGAGATCGGACACTCCCATCGCCGGGCGGTGTTGTTGATCTACCTGTGGGCGGCGCTGCTGGCTTTCGGCGCCGTCGCGCTGACGCTGTTCGACGTCTATGTGGTGGTGTGGTCGATCATGCTGGGACTGTTGGTCGCCGTGGTGGGTTCGATGATTCCCCGGTTACCCGCGCGCTGATCTCCGCAAGACCTGCGATGAAAGACAAGAAGCGCAGCTAGAAGCAGCTGGGGCGATCACAGGGCTCACGTGCGAGTGTGATAGCTTCTGGTTTGTCCCACCCGGGGGTGGGATTTCAGGTCATGCCGGCCCATCGGCAGTGCTCATGAACGTGGCGTCTCCGCCATGTGCGCTGCCCCTGGACTGCGAGGAGCGCCTTTGAGCGATGGCGGCGGGCGACGTCATACGCCCGCTGAAGTAGGTGGTCGTGGAGAAACGCAACGGCCCAGAGCTTGCGACGCTACTTGGCCTCGGCGCCGCGACCGCAGCTATTCTGCTGGTTGGCCTCGGTCTGGGATGGTTGGTCGACCAGGTGGTGCACTCCATTCCGGCGTTCACCCTGGTTGGCTTGGCGCTCGGCATCGTCGGTGCGGGGGTCTATATGTACATCAACTTCACGAAGTTTCTGAAGGAGTAAGCGCTGACGTGACCACGCCTGACGTGACTGCAACGACGAAATCGGTCGTCAATCTTCGCCGGGCCATGCCCATCGCGGCTGGTCTGGGCGCCGTCAGCTTTGTGGTGCTCACGCCAATGGGCTACCCGCTGACGGCGGCGTTCTTCTGCGGCGGACTCGGCCTGGGTCTGCTCAACACGTCGCTTGTCCAGCGTTCCGCAGCGCGCTTCGCGGCCAGTGGTGACCCCAACAAGCGCAAATTCGCGGTGTCGGTGCTGGCTCGGCTCACGCTGATCACCGCGCTCGCTGTCGGCTTGGCGCTGGCGCTGCAACCCGAAGGTCTCGGGGTGTTCGGCGGGCTGGCCGTCTTTCAACTATTGATGATCTTCATCGCGACGGTTCCCCTCGTGCGGGAACTGCGCCAGTCCGGAGTCGGGGGTTCCCCGGAATGATCGCGCATGTATTTGCCGAAGGTGGGGGCGGCGTATCGGTCGGCGACCACCCCCAGTGGCATATTCTCGGTTTGACGATCAACGCTGACACCGTCATCTCCACCTCGATCGCCGCGGTCGTCGTCCTCGCGTTCGGTCTCTACCTTGCGGCCAAGGCGACCTCCAAGGTGCCCAGCACCTTGCAGATCGCCTTCGAGGCGGTCACTGAACAGGTGGAACGCCAGGTGGAGACCAACGTCGGCATCCGCACGGCACCCTTTGTCGTGCCACTGGCGATCAGCCTCTTCTTCTTCATCCTGATCGCGAATTGGATATCGATCCTGCCGCACGCGACCGAGGAGTACGTCCGGCCGCCCACGGCGGACGTCAATCTGACCTTCGCGATGTCGGTTTTCGTGATGATTATGGTGTGGGTGACCGGAATCCGGGTCCAGGGCAAGCACTACTTCGGCCATTTCGTCCAGCCCTACAAGGCGATGCTGCCGCTGAACATCATCGAGGAGCTGGTCAAGCCGGTCACCCTCTCGCTGCGGCTGTTCGGCAACATCCTCGCGGGCACCGTGATGGTCAGCGTTCTCGCGCTGATGCCGGCGGCCGTGTCGTGGTTGCCCACCTCCGCGTGGAAGTTGTTCGACCTGTTCATCGGCATGCTTCAGGCGCTGATCTTCGCGTTGCTGACGATCATCTACTTCGGAATGGCGGCCGGTGGCCAGGA
>DASUII010000110.1:0-12450 GCA_036279835.1 Pseudonocardiaceae bacterium | reverse complement strand
ATCGATCACAGTTCGAGTCTCCTGGAGAGGTCAGAGGCGAAGATCCCGTCGGGGTCGGCGGCGGCGCGGACCTTGCGCCACTCGTCGATCCGCGGGTACATGCGGTGCAGTGTGGCCGCGGACGTCCGCGACTCCTTGGCCAGGTAGAGCCGGCCGCCGGCGTCGAGCACGTGCTCGTCGAGACGGTCGCAGAACTCGGCCAGACCCCTGCGGATCGGGAAGTCCACCGTGATCGTCCAGCCGGGCTGGGGGAACGACAGCGGCGCCTGGCTGGCTTCGCCGAATCGTTTGAGCACGTTGAGAAACGACACGTGGCCGGACCGCGCGACTTGTTCCACGATGCGGCGGAAGGAGTCTTGCGCGTCCAGCGGTACCACGAACTGGTATTGCAGGAAGCCCCGTGAGCCGTACGCCCGGTTCCACTCGCCGATCATGTCCAGCGGGTGGTAGAAGGTGGTCAGGTTCTGCACCTCGCCGCGGCGACGCTTCGGCGCCTTGCGGTACCAGGCCTCGCTCAGCGCGCCGAAGATCGCCCGGTTGGCCAGCCCGTTGGGGAACACATTGGGCGCGGCGAGTAGTTGCGGCGCGTCGAAGGCCAGCGGAGCGCTGCGCAGCTTGGGCGGCAGCTCGTCGCGCTTGGCCAGCGAACCGCGGGTGAGCACCGCGCGGCCCAGCTTCGCACCCGTAGAGATCGCATCGAACCAGGCAGCGGAGTAGTCGTAGCGGTCGTCGGAGCCGTCGGTGAGCAGCGCCATCAGCTCGTCGAGGTCGGCGGTGCGGTCGGTGTCGACGACGAAGTACGCCGACTCGACATGGGTGAGCGCGATCGTGGCGCGGACGACGATCCCGGTCAGCCCCATGCCGCCGACGGTGGCCCAGAACAGCTCGTCGTCGGGGGTCAGGGTGGCCACCGAGCCGTCGGCGGTGACCAGGTCGAGGGCCCGGACGTGGTTGCCGAAGCTGCCCGCGCTGTGGTGGTTCTTGCCGTGGATGTCGGCCGCGATCGCGCCACCGACGGTGACCTGCCGGGTTCCCGGCAGTACCGGCACCCACAGACCGAACGGCAGCGCCGCGCGCATCAGCGCGTCGAGGCTGACTCCGGCGTCCACCACGGCCAGACCGCTGTCCGCGTCGAGGCAATGGATCCGGTTGAAGCCGGTCATGTCGATGACCAGCCCACCCGCGTTCTGTGCCGGGTCGCCGTAGGAGCGCCCCAGCCCCCGCGCGATCACACCCCGGCTGCCCGGATCACGGACCGCCTGCTGGATCGACTCCAGCGTGGGCTGCACCAGCACCCGAGCACTGCTAGGCGCAGTCCTCCCCCACCCACTCAACGCACGCACCACGATCTCAGACATCGCCCGCAGGCTACCTCCACCCCGACATGGGGGCATATCGGGGCTATCGGGCCTGGTATAGCCCCGATATGCCCCCATATCGGGAGGACGGGACGGGCGTGGTGGTGTGCTGGTAGGTGTCGCGGGAGGCGGTGTCGGCGGAGAGTTGTAGCGCGCCCCAGTCGATCTCGGGGTGGCCGATCAGGCGGGTGGGGACCTCGTAGAGGCGGCCGTAGGGGCGGATCGCGGCGAAGTCGCCACCCTGGTCTTGCGCCGTGGTGATCGCCGAGAGCCGGCCGAGGCGGCGGGGCGCCTCGATCACCACCCGGGGCGCATCGGCCAACCCGTCGGCGACCCCGACGATGTCGCGCACGCAGGGGAACAGGAACGCCTGCGGCCAGCTGACCAGCACCGGCCCGCGGCCGGCCAGGAACTCGTTGAACCCGACGACGCTGCGCAGCCGGGGGCCGGTGACGGCCAGCCAACCGTCCGGGTCGGTGCTGGCATCGGTCGCGCGGATCCGGATCCGGTCTGAGCCGGCGGGAACCTGCGCCGCGTCGAGCCCGATGGATCGCCATGGGCGGTAGTCCGGTGGGCCGTCCAGGTGGTCCTGGTTGAGACGCACCCGGTCGTACGGCACCCGAGAGCCCAGTGTGGCGACGCCGCCGTACCGGGCCCGGCCGAACTCTAGGGTCAGCTTGTTGCCCCGATCGGTACGGCCCGACACCGAGACCGCCACCCCACTGGCCGTTGGCAGCCGGAACCACGGGCTGGTCATGGTTCCGGTGCTCCGCGGTCCGCCTACCAGACTTCCCCAGAGCTCGGTGGAGATCCCGGTGCCGGGCGCGTCGGGTGGCGGTGACGCAGGATCGAAGCCGGCCAGGGCGGTGAACCCGGTCAGTTGCTGCGCAGGACCTGGGCCGAACACGCCAACAGGGGACAGCACGGGGCCGTCGGGCAGCACCTGGATGTCGTCGGCCAGCCCGCAGAACGGCCCGCCGGTCAGCCGATGCAGGTTCACCAGCGCGAGGGAACCGGCTGGCCGACGCAGCGGTGCGGCCAGCAACGAGCCGAGCAGTACCGCCACCGCGGTACCGGCCGCCGCCACCGCTAGCACTGCGGGCGCAGCAACCAGCGTTGGCCGGCTGACGCGGGCGGCGGCGAGCACCGCGTAACCCACCATCAGTGCGCCGAGCCACAGCAGTGGGGAGTCCAGCGGCAGCCCGAGCGGGCGCACCGGGCCGGCTGCCCAGGGCACGTCGTAGACCGCCGGCTGCCACCAGGCGTTCGGGCCGGCGAAGGCCAGCCCGGCCGCCGCGGCCACCAGCACGACCCCGGCCACGCCGATGGCCTGGGACATCCGGTCAGCCCCCGGCGCCCTGGCGCGCCGCACCAGCAAGACCACGGCCAGCACCAGGAAGGATGCGAACAAGCCGGCCAGGGCGCCGAAGTGATGCGACCATTTCGACGGCGTCAGCCACAGCAGCGCCATGGCGGTGCCCACCACAGCAGCCGACCGCGCAGCGGCGCCGCCATAGACGTCGGCTCGCTGCGCCCGGCGGGCCAGTAGCACCCCGACCACCGGCAGTAGCGCGAGCGTGAGCAGAACCGGGATTCGTTTGGTAGCGCTGCCGTCCTGGTCATTTCCGAGCAGGAAACGGTACCGGTCCGGCTCCTGATACCAGGGCAGCGACGGCCCGAAAAAGGTGTGCCAGCGGGTCGCGGTCACCAGCCCATACCAGGTCTGGTCAGCGAAGATCACGGTAAGGCCGACCGCCCCGACGCAACCCAGCAGCAGCACCCGCGCCGCGACCTCAGCCCGCCCGACCTCAGTCCGCCCGCGCGCCGACCCGCGCAGGATCTCGACGATGCGCGGCGCGAAAACCACGATCGGCGCGGCGACGAGCAGTCCGCTGGGACTGATCGGGATCGTCAGCCCGGCGACCAGTGCAGCCCACCCCAGCGCGGCGAGTCCACGAGCCCGCCACAGCAGCGCCAGCACAGCGGTGACGCCGAACGCCACATACGGCTCTGGGCGCACCCCGAGGTTGTAGGGCAGCCAAGCGGCGATCAGGCAGACCGCCGCCAGCAGCCGGATCCGGACGGTGCCCGCCACCGCGGGCAGCGCCGCACCGAGCACCCCCCGGCTCAACACGTACCAGGTCGCCATACCCAGCACGGTGCTGGGCAGCCGCAGCCACAGCGGCGCCAGGCTGATCTGGGTCAGCGGTGCGAGCAGTTGCTCGGTCAGCGCGAACGGTGTCTCCGAGGCGTTCCACCACCGGTAGTAGTTGCCGACGTTGCCGGTCCGCGCGGCGTTGCGAGCGATCGTGGTGGCGAAGCCGTCGTCGTCGGTCAGCGGACCGATGATCGCCCAGCCGGCCAGTACGCCGAGCACTCCCACGTCGACCCAGGCCGTGCGCCACCAACCGATGGGTGGGCGCGCGGGATCCTCGACAGCGCGCCGACCGCGGCCCAGCAGGCCGAGCGCGATCAGCGCCGCGAGCAGTTGCACAGCGATGAACACGATCTTGACCCGGCTCGGGCTGGTGGCGAATGGGCTGGCGGTGCGGGCGGTAACGGCCACCCCGGCGGCTTGCCCGGCGTCGAGGTCGGTACGGAACGCGAACACCTTAGGCACCGGTTCATCGGCCAGCTTGATCGTCCTAGCGCTCCCGATGGTGATCACCGCGCCGGTCGGGTCGGCGTGCACCCGGGTCCGGCAGTCGCTGAAGGTTCCGGCCACCTGCTGGGTGCTCACCACCCGGCGACCCAGCAGCAGCCGGGCCACGCCGGCTTCGGTCCGCAGCACCAGCCCGTCCCCGTCCGGGCCGGTCGCCAGCACGGTGACGGCACCGCCCCGGTCGGTCGCGGCGCGGATCGCCGAACACGGCACAGTCGCAGTCAGCTCCGCCGGTCGGTACGGCGCGAAAAACGCCGTACTCGACACCACGGGGTGCCCAGGAGCGGGCCAGCTCACCGCGGTCTGGTTCGCGATCACCGGCAGGAACGGCAGCACCAACGCCACCAACACCCCCAGCAGTCCCACCAGCAAGGCGAGTGCGGTACCGGTAGACCGATGCGCAACGCTGAACAGTGCCAAGCCTCCCGCAGTGATCGTTCCTGCCTCAGCTCTACCGTTCCCGAACTCCACAGCAGAGCTGCCAGACCCTCCTCAGACAACTCTGTTGTGGAGTTCGGGATGCTGAGAGTACCGAGAGGCGCGTCAGGCGAGGTTGGGGGCGAGCACAGGGGGCAGGTCGCCGGGGTGCACGATGCCCAGCCGTTGCGTCGAGCGGGTCAGGGCCACGTAGAGGTCGTTGAGACCGCGGGGTGACTCGGCCACGATCGCCACCGGATCGACCAGCACGACCGCGTCGAACTCCAGGCCCTTGGCCTGGTGCACGGTCAGCACGGTCACCGGTGCATCGAGATCGTCGGCGCCCGGCGCGCTCTGCTCTGATGATCCCAAGATCGTGCGCAGCTCGTCCACCCCAGCTGCTGGCGCGAGCACGGCAAGCCGGCCGTCGCCCACCGCGGTGGCCTCCTCGGCGACCACCGCGGGCAACTCGTCGGCCAGCGAGCCCACCCGAACCGCGCGGGGCGCCACGCCGCTGCGGCGCACCGACTGCGGTGGGGTGATGTCGACGTCGATGGCGGCCAGCACGTTGTCGGCCAGTTCCGCGATCTCGGCGGGGTTCCGGTAGTTGATCGTCAGCTCTTCCAGGTGCCAGCGCTGCGCCACATAGGGACCGAGCACGTCCTGCCAGGAACCTGCACCGGCCCGGGACCCGGTCTGAGCGAGGTCCCCGACCACCGTCATCGAACGGCTCGGGCAGCGCCGCATGAGCACCCGCCACGCCATCGGGGACAGCTCCTGCGCCTCGTCGATGATGATGTGACCGTAGGTCCAGGTGCGGTCCGCCGCGGCGCGCTCAGCGGTGCTCTCGTAGCCGCGGGCCCGCTGCCGGTCGGCCAGCCGGTCGGCGTCGATGAGGTCGGTGGCGCGCAGCAGCTCAGGGTCGAGGTCCTCGTCGAGGTCCAGGATGTCGAGCACGCCTTGGGCGTACTGCAACTCCGCGCGCAGCGCGGCGGCTTCCCGGGCGGCCTCGGCGCTGCCGTCGGAGCCGAGCAGCTCGGCGGCCTCGTCCAGCAATGGGACGTCGGCGGGGGTCCACACCAGCTCGAGGTCGACGTCCGGGCTGGGCGCGGATCGTGCCAGCAGGTCGCGTTCCTGGTCCGGTAGCACCCGGTGGGTGGCGCTGGTCAGCCGTTGCGGATCGGAGTAGAGGTCGGTGAGCAGCTGCTCCGGCGACAGCGTAGGCCACAGCGTGTCCAGCGCAGCGGTCAGCTCGGGGCTGCCCCGTAGCTCGGTGCGGATGTCCGCCAGGTCGCCACGGTTCAGAACGTCGCCGCCCAGGCCGCCCGCGATGCGGTCGGCGAGGACCGTCACGACCTCCTGGTGAAAGATCCGCTTGGCCTCGTTGTGTGGCCGGTGCGAGCGCCGCGCCTTGGTACGAGCCGGCTGGCACACCGCGCTGTCGAGCTGGATTCGCTGGGCCTCGACGGTGAGCTCGATCGGTTCGGTGGGTACCTGCTGGCGGTCCCGGATCGCTGCGGCCAACACCTTCGCCATCTCCAGGCGACCCTTGACCGCGGCGGTCTCGTCGGGCTCGACGCCGCGGGCGTGCAACCCCGGATGGAGCTGCGCCACCGTGCCCAGCAGCACGCTGGTCTCGCCCAGGGAGGGCAGCACGTGCCCGATGTAGCGCAGGAACGTCGAGTTGGGCCCGACGACCAGCACGCCGCGCTTGGCGAGCTGCCGGCGGTGGGTATAGAGCAGGTATGCGGCCCGGTGCAGCGCGACCGCGGTCTTGCCGGTGCCCGGCCCACCCTGGACGACGAGCACTCCCTGCGGCTTGGCCCGGATAATCCGGTCCTGCTCAGTCTGGATGGTCGCGACGATGTCGGACATCTGGCCGGTGCGGCTCGCCGTAAGCGCGGCCATCAGCGCCGCCTCACTGGTCAGGCTGACCCGGGTGGCGCTGTGCTCGACACCACCGTCGGGTTGCACATCGAGCACTTCGTCCTCGACGGCGAGCACCGTCCGGCTCCGGGTCCGGATGTGTCGGCGGCGGCGAACACCCTCGGGGCGCGCGGCGGTCGCGGTGTAGAACGGGCGGGCCGCGGGTGCCCGCCAGTCGATCAGCAGCGGCCGGTAGTCGTGTTCCTCGTCGAGCAGTCCGAGCCGCCCGATATAACGCAGACCGTCCTCGTCATCGTCCTCATCACCGGAGCTGTGCAGGTCCAGCCGCCCGAAGCACAGGCCCTGCTCGACGCCGTCGAGGGTGGCGAGTTGGTCTGCGTACATCGCGGCGGCGGCGTCGCGTTCGCTGCGCGCTTGGGGTGTGTTGGCGTTGGGTGCTCTCAGGACTTGGGTGAGCCGCCCCACGGTGTAGCGGCGGCGCTCATCGAGATGCTGGTAGAGCAGGGTGAGGTAGTCCTGCTCGGCCGCCACGACGTCGGGCGTTGTTGTGGGAACCGACACGCGATGCAATCCACCTTCTGCGCTTCGACGGGGAACCTGGCACTAGAACCAGTGGGCGGCTTCGGGCATTCCAAGACACCGCGGGGGTCAACTCTACAGTTCGGCTGGCGCGGCGCGGCCCGTACCAGCGTGGCCGAGTGGCTGCCGCCGGTACCGCCCCGGGTGCGGCCGTGGACCATCTCCCGGACGAGGCGCACGCCGCTCTCGCCATTCGGAGCCGAATTGCGCTTTTCTGGCACCGCCAGACCGCAGTTCGGCTCCGAATGGCGCTGAATCACACGGCAGGTGCGGTCGTCAGATACTTCCGCCCAGCCAGTGCAGGAGTGCCTGTCGGGAAAAGCGCCATTCGCTGCTGATCTGGCGTCCCGGGAGTTCTCCGGACTCCGCCAGCAGCTGCAGGTCATTCTCGGGCACGCGGAGCAACTCAGCGGCCTCGGCGAGATTGAGTACAGCGTCGTGCAGCTCGTCGCTGATGATGGTGGTTTTGGGTGTGGGATGTGGACGCCAGCTGACCTCGTCATCCTCAAAGGTGAGGTGATCGTTGACCAAGGCAGCCAGCACGTCCTGCTTGGCACGACCGAGTCTCGCGGCTGCGCGGTCCAGCTTCTCGGCCACCCGTGGCGGCACGCGCGCATAGACCGCACGGGTGGGCTCCGGCGCGGGAGTCATTGTCAAAATCACCTGTCCCTTCTGGTCGGATACTGCGTGGAGCTTGGTTTCTCCATGCTATCACGATAGCTATCTGATAGCTATCGTTGACGCAGTCCGCCGGGAGGGATCTGGTTCGGCATTTGAATCGATCGATACATTCAGACGATCAATTCCGCATTGACCGGCATCGACGCCGCCCTGAAGGCAATTCCTGGGCAGGTGACCGACGGCAATGGCTCGTTGCGGTCGATCCGGGGGTCCGTGCAGAATATCGACGGCTCGTTGAAGGACGTCGCGGGTGAACATCGTCGACGCGATCCCAAAATGACCAGCGTGACGGACACCAAGGCGTAGCCTCACGAGCCTGACACGGCACTGAAGCTGGCGTCGCCGGTCAGTACCGCTTGGCCGTGAGAGAAATCGGTAGTGATCTGTCGGTGGTGGCGGTTAACGTCGGTGCTCGATCTACCAGCGCAACCTGCGCTGCCAACATCCGTGAGGTGGCCTCCGCATGACCGAGCCGTCAGCGCCCGCTGCGCCGGCACCCGATCCGGCCGCCGTGGTCAGCCGCCCCGGACTCGTCATCGGGCTGCTCGTGGTGTCCGCGTTCGTCATGATCCTCAACGAGACGATCCTGAGCGTGGCGTTGCCTCACCTGATTGTCGCCCTGGATGTCTCAGCCACTACCGTGCAGTGGCTGACCAGCGGTTTCCTGCTGACGATGGCGGTCGTCATCCCGACCACAGGTTTCCTGCTGCAGCGGATCACGCCGCGTCAGGTGTTCCTGACCTCGATGACGCTGTTCAGCGCGGGCACGCTGATCTGCGCGCTCGCGCCGGGCTTTCCGGTGCTGCTCGTGGGGCGGGTCGTCCAGGCCTGCGGGACGGCGGTGATGATCCCACTGCTGATGACCACGGTGATGACGCTGGTCGCGGCCGAACGGCGCGGCGCCATGATGGGCAACATCACGCTGGTCATCGCGGTCGCGCCGGCGATCGGGCCGACGATCGGGGGTCTGGTCCTGGCCTCACTGGACTGGCGATGGATGTTCTGGAGCGTCCTGCCGCTCGCCGTCGTCATGCTCACCTTGGGTCTTGGCCTCATGCGCCTGAGCTCCGATACCCGATCGGTGCCGCTTGACCTCGTCTCCGTGCTGATCTCCGCGGTGGCGTTCAGTGGCATTGTGTACGGCTTCTCGGCCATCGGTGCGGCCGCCCAAGGCGGCGGAGGGTTGCCTCCATGGATCCCGATCGTCGTGGGAGTGGTCGCGCTCGTGGTGTTCGTGGCGCGCCAGTTGCGCCTGCAGCGAGCGGAACGAGCCCTGCTCGATCTGCGGCCCTTCACTCACCGTCCCTTCGTGGTGGCGGTCGTGCTGTCCGGCCTGGTTTTCATGTGCCTGCTCGGAACCGCCATCCTGCTGCCGCTCTACCTGCAGAGCGTGCTCGGCGTCGGCCCGCGTACCACCGGCCTCGCCCTGCTGCCCGGAGGTCTCGTGCTGGGCTTGCTCGGGCGGCCGGTCGGACGGCTCTACGACCGGTTCGGGGCGCGTCCGCTGCTCGTATCGGGCTCGATCGCGATGGCGATCTCGCTGTGGCTGTTCGCCGCGCTGGGCGCGGGCGCTGCGCTCGCCGCGGTGATCGCGGTGCACATCCTGCTGATGGCCGCGCTTGGTCTGATGATGACGCCGCTGTTCGCCGAGGCCCTCGCGGTCCTCCCGAACACGCTGTACTCGCACGGCAGCGCCATCATGGCCACGCTGCAGCAGGTCGCTGGGGCCGCTGGCACCGCGGCCTTTGTCACCGTCGCCGCCGTCGCCTCGAACGGCCCACCGGGAGCCCCGGACGCCACCGGGCTGCGGGCAGGGTTCATCGCCGCGGGAGTCATCGGCCTCCTGGCGGTCGTGACGTCCCTGTTCGTCCGCGGCAAGCAGCCCGACGATCCCAGCCGCGAGGTGGATGCAGACGGTGGCCAGTTCGCGGCAGCGGCGTCGGCGGATCAGCCGGTGTAGACGCGGCCGGTGTAGCGCTGCCCGATCAACGTGGGAAGCCGGGTCCAGCCGGCTCGTCGCAGCGTCTCGACGTGCAGGTCCACCAGATCCACGGGGTGGAGGTAGATCACCTCGTCGACGTGGCCCCAGCCCAGCGTGGGTGCCCCCGGTGGGGTGAGCCGCGAGGGCAGCTCGACGAACTTGGCGGTTCGGTCGACCTGCAGCAGCGTGCCGCCGTTGTCGGCGAAAGTCGAGTTGTAGAGGATCGAGCCCTCCATGCCGTCCGCGGCCCGTAGCCGCAGCGCGGGAGGCTGCACCAAGCCGTCTCGCACGGCGATCTGCTGCTCGCAGGGCCACAGGGCGGCGGAAACCTGGTCGGCGAACACCGGCCGGCCAGCGATGATGTCGGTGACCGGCCGGGGCGCGGTCAGTCGGGGTTGCGCGATCGCCAGCCAACTGTTCGGACCGGCCACGCGGTCCTGGGCCACCACCCGCACCGCGGTCGGCGCGGCCAGACCGGCGTCGGCCAGCGCCACGGTCAGCTCGGTCCAGTCGGGTTTGTCGCCGACTGCGGGCAGCGGCACCGTACGCACCTGCCCCGGTGTGGCCGGATCGCCGGTGGTCGGATCGCCGGTTGTCACCTGCACGGCCAGCCACTGTTCCTGGTTGAGCTTGCCCCGCATCGGCACGGTCACCGAGGCGTCGACAAGGTGACCGGGCAGCGGGTACCAGGGAGTCTGTAGGGACCCGAGGCCAGTGCCGCTGGGCACGTCGTCGTGCCACACCATGCTGTTCGGCGGTGCGCGCAGCGGTACCGGCATCGATTGCGGCAGCGGTGTGGCCTGCATGTCGCCGGTCAGCGTCGCGGTCCCGACCGCTGGGCCTAATCCTGGTTTGGCGGTGGCGAGTACCTGCACCGCCGGGGCCAAGCCGCAGGGCCGGCCGGTGAGCGCTCGCAGGTTCATCAGCGTCACCGAGGTGCCCGGGTACTGGCGCAGTGGCGCGATGGTGAACACCAGCAGCATCAGCACCACTCCGAGGCCGGTCGCGATGACCAGCACGGCCCGCGCCGGCCGGCGCAGCCACCACCAGCCCACCGCGGCCACAGCCAGCCACAGCAGCGGGTTGCGCAACGCCAGTGGTCCCAGCGACGGCGCGAGCAAGCTCTGGTCGTAGGGCCTGTCGATGAGCAGGTGGTTGCCGAAGGGCTGACCCCAGTCCGACAACGGGCGCCACAGGTTGGGCCCGGCGAAGGCGACCGACACGGCGGCCACCAGGCCGGCGCTGCCGATGGCCATCGTCGCCGCGCCGGCCCGCCGCGGTAGCGGTGATCGGATCAGCGCAGTGGCCAGCAGCACGGTGGCCGGCGCTGCGACGGCCTCGAAGTGGTTTACCCATTTCGTCGGAGTGAGCGCCAACACGGCCAGGGCCAGCGCGGTGATCGCCGCTGCCTCACCCAGTAGCCGGCCGCTGCGTCCTGCGGTGCCGGGACGCCGCCCCGCGCCCAGTGCCACGGCCAGCAGCACACCCAGCATCAGCAGCACTGGCAGCCGCTTGCCCCACGCGCCCCGCTCGTCGGGCACCAGCAGGTCGGCGTAGTGCAGGTACTCGTCGTACCAGGCGTATTGACGGTAGTACCAGCGGTGCACCGCAACCGATTCCAGCACGTCGCCCAGGGTGGCGTCGGCGAAAGCGACCGGGATGACGATCGAGGCGGCGGCGCCCATCAATAGCACCGCCGTGACCCGGCTGAGCGCAGACTCGGCCCGCCACCACTGCCACAGCCATGGCAGCGACACCACCAACGGTGCGGCGGCGACCAGACCGGTGGGCGACGCCGTCACGGTGAGCGCGGCGACGGCGACGGCGACGGCGTACACACCCACCGAGCGACGCCGGCGGCCCAACTCGGACAACACGAGTACCCCTGCGGTGCCCAGCGCGATCAGCGGTTCTGGGCGCAGCGTCATGCCGTAGGGCAGCCACCACAGCAGGTGCGCGGCCGCCACCGCCCACGGGGCCAAGGATCGCTGGGCCACCCGGCCCAGCGCCGTGGCGACCAGCACCCGCAGCAGGGCGTAGGTCGCCAGCCCGTAGGCCAGTGGCAGCAACCGCATCCAGCCCAGGCTCCAGTCGCCGCCGAGGGCGCCCCAGGCCTGCATGACGTACTGGCTGGCGACGAACGGGTTCTCGGTGACGTTGAACTGGTAGATGACATTGCCGAGGTAGCCCGACTGCATGGCGTTGCGAGCCATCAGCAGATACCAGGAGTCGTCGATGTTGACCGGTCCCGCTGCCACCCAGAACAGCGACACCGCGACGACCACAGCATCGGCCCAGGACGGGCGCGGTCGGACTAGGCCGGGTCCGGCGCCGCGCCACCAGCGCCAGGCCAGCACGAGCAGTGCCGCCAGCGCGAGACCGTGCGCGGCCAGCAGTGCCGTCTTGAGCAACGTGGGATGCGACTGGTACCGCGCGTCGGTGTGCAGCTGTACCGAAAGACCGCTGGCCCCCACCGCGTCCGTCTGCAGCTCAGCGACCTGCGGTACCAGCAGGTCGCTGCGGCTGACGATGCCCGCGCCATCCCGGGCCACCCGCACGCCGCCCGCATCGGCGCGCACCTGGTAGGAGCAGGGGCCGCCGGGCAGCGCCTGGCGTAGCACCTCGGCACCGGAGGCGGTGACCGTCACGACGCCCTGGTCCGCGGTCACCACCAGGCCCTCCCCCGGGGCGGTGCCCACGTCGGCGGGCACCGTGCGCAGCGCCTCACCCCCACCCGGGCGGGCGTCCAGCGCTCGCAGCGTCGCGCACGGAACCGTCGCGGTGAGCTGTAACGGGCGGTAGGGCGACAGTGGCAGCACCGTCGAGCTGGGAAGCTGGCCGGCACGTGGCCAGCTCACCACCGGATCGTCGGCGATCACCGGCGC
>DASUII010000109.1:0-7600 GCA_036279835.1 Pseudonocardiaceae bacterium | reverse complement strand
CCTGACGGCCGCGCGGAACCGGTCACGGTTTTCCACCCGTCATTGATCTGGGCCGCTGGTCTGCGGTGGCTCTAATCTTCGCTGATGACGCAGCGCGCGCCCGCCGAGCCTGATGTCCCCCAGCAGGACAGCGAGGAGACGTTCGATCGGCTGGTCGACGAGGGGGAACAGCGGTTGGGCCGGTCCTGGCTCGGGCTGGCTGCGACCGGCTTCCTCGGCGGCCTCGACGTCGGTGTCGGCGTGCTCGCGCTGCTGCTGGTGGAGCACGTCACGCACAGCGTGCTGCTGGGCGGTCTGGCGTTCTCGGCGGGTTTCATCGCGCTGACCTTGGCGCGCAGTGAGCTGTTCACCGAGAACTTCCTGGTCCCGGTGGTCGCCGTCGCCGCCAAGCGCGGCACCGTGGTCGGGTTGGCCCGGTTGTGGGCGATGACCCTGCTGACCAACCTCCTCGGCGGGTGGGTCCTCACCGGGTTGGTGATGGCAGGGTTCCCGGCGTTGCGCTCCAGCGCCGTCGAAGCGGCCCAATCTTATGTCGACCTGGGCTTCGGATGGTCGGCCTTCGCCCTCGCGCTGATCGGCGGGATGCTCATCACGCTGATGACCCACTTGCAGCACGCCACCGAATCCGACGGGGTACGCGTGGTGCCGGCGGTACTCGCGGGCTTCCTGCTCGGCGCCGGCAAGGTCAACCACGCGATCGTCGCGTCGCTGGTGTGTTTCGCGGCGCTGCAGGCCGGCGCACCGTTCGGCTACCTGGACTGGCTCGAGCTGGCCGCGTTCGCGGCGCTCGGGAACATGCTCGGTGGCCTCGGTCTGGTCACCATCCTGCGCCTGCTCCAGGTGCCTCACAAGGTGCTCGCCGAGCGCCACCAGAACGGTTAGGTCCGGTCCATCTGGAGCCGGACGGTGGTGGGCCGCGGCCACAGGTACAACTCGTCGCAGAGCTGGTGGGCCATCCACAGGCCGCGGCCCCGACGTTGGGTCGTCGGTGGGGCCAGCAGCCCGGCTAGCGGTTGGGTGTGCCAGCCGCTGTCGGTGATCTGGCAGATCACCGAGGTCGAGGTGGTCCACAACTGCACGCCGGCAGGCGGCACGCCATGTTCGATCGCGTTGCTGGCGACCTCGGTGACGGCCAGCACGAAATCATCGCACCGTTCCCGGGGCAGCCCGGCGCTAGTGGCGTGACGGGCCACCATCTGACGCAGCCCGGCCAGCTGCACCGGGTGGTCGATGGTGTGGCTGATGGCGGGTTCTCCCAGGTCGGCCGGCGGAGGCAACGGGTATCGGGCCACGAACTGTTCCGCTGGCAGGTGGTCCGGATTGGGCACGCTCGCCCCGTTGAGCAGGCTGGGGTGCGCACGGCGTACGGGGTCGGCGCTGCTGGCGTCGTCGGAGTAGACGCAGACCAGCGTGAGATCGCACTCGGCCAAGGCAACCGTGGTAACGGCGTCGATGTGCATCCACAGCGCCGTCCGGTAGTTGTCACCGTCCGGGTCAGGGGCTGCCACGATGGTGACCGGCTCGCCGTGCGGGCTGGTGTCTCCAATCCAGGCCCGGTAACGGCTCAGCACCCGACCGGGATGTCGGTAGAGCTCGGCCGGGTCGGTGGTGTGTAAACCAGCCGCCGCGGGCAGCCTGTTCCGCAGCAGGTCAGCGGTGGCGGGGGGCAGCACCGCGAGCACCGGCTCGCCGCGGGCGAGCCGATCAGCGACCAGCGGGGCGAGGGTGGCGGCCACATTCACGGTAGCGGGGTAGAGCAACCCGTGATGGGCCAGTCCCCGGCCGCCAGCCGAGTTGCACACTATCGCCACACCCGCCGTTCCCAATGCGTGCCGCGCGCTGTCCTCGTTGTGGAGCCCGTGACACCGTGTAGTTGGGTTCGACTTCCCGAATCCGCGGCGCGCAAACCCCTGTTTACTACCGGGCTGCGCTATCAGGCATCCGGCCAGGCGGTAGCCGGCCGGCTTGCGGGTAATCTCGGCCGCAGCACGTCGGCGGCAGCGCAGACGCAACGAGACGCCCCGGAACCTGGGGAGGTGGTGGGGTGGCTCCTGAGCTGCCGGGAGTGTTAGCTTGGCTGGCTCCGATCCTCGTCTCGTACGGTTACCTGGCGGTCTTCGGGTTCCTGTTCATTGAGAGCTTCGGTGCACCGGTGCCTGGCCAGACCATGCTGATGGCCGCGGGTGTCTTCGCCGGAGCCGGGCGACTCAACGTTGCCGGCGTGGCCATCCTGGGTTTTCTCGCCGCCGTCGCCGGCGACAACGTCGGCTACCTGATCGGGCGCTTCGGCGGCCGGCGGCTGGTTCTCCGGTTCGGCCGTTACATCTTCGTGACCGAAAAGCGCCTCAACAAAGCCGAGGACTTCTTCCGACGCCATGGCGGCAAGATCGTTGGCGTGGCCCGGTTCATCGACGGCCTGCGCCAGCTCAACGGCGTCGTCGCCGGCATCGCCGGGATGCCATGGCGGCGGTTTCTGGCTTTCAACGCGCTGGGTGCGGTGGCGTGGGTGGCGGTGTGGACCTCCGTCGGCTACTTCGCCGGCGGCCACCTGCCCGCCATCTATCACGGGTTCCACCGCTATCAGGCCATCCTGCTAGCCGCAGCCGGCGCCCTGATCGTCGCCGCCCTCGCCCGCTGGGCATGGCGCAGACAACACCACCGCACCCCCCGCTGACGGCCTGCGTCGTGAACTCGACAATACCGACGTTTTGCGGGCGGTGAAACGTCCGTGGTGTCGAGTTCACGTCGTGAACCGCCGCAGTGAGTGCGGTGCGCGGCCTAAACTCCGGGCTGGCTGGTTGGCCGACTATTGGCGAAGGGCGAGGTATGACACCCACCGACATGATCCAGCGGGTGAGCGATACCCAGGGTCGGCACGCTTGGCTGGTGTCCGGGCACGAGCGGGTGCGGGAGCTGCTGGCCGACCCGCGGCTGAGCCGGTCGCATCCCAACCCGGGGCATCCGGTCCGGCTCACCCAGCCGGGCCTGTTCGGTGGACCGATTCCCGATCCGGAGGGGGAGTTGGCGGATCTGCACCGGATGCGCAAGCTGCTGACGCCGCCGTTGTCGGCCCGCCGGTTAGAGAGCTTGCGGCCCCGCGTCGAAACGATTGTCGAGACCCTGCTCGATAAGCTCGCCCGCAGCGGACCCCCGGCCGACCTCCACACCGCCGTCGCCTTCCCGCTGCCGGCGTTGGTGATCTGTGAGCTGCTCGGCGTGCCTACCGAGGACCGCGCGGACTTCTGCCGGTGGCAGATCGAAGCCAAGCAGGTCAGCAAGCCCGCAGTCGCCCGCGGCGGCCTGCAGTCGCTGTGGCGCTACCTGGGCACCCTGATCGAACGCAAACGCTGGGTTCCGGCCGATGACATCATCTCCGACCTGCTCGACGCCGCCAAGCTGGACCCGCAGCTCACCGACGACGGAATCGCTCATCTTGCAGCCGGTCTGCTGTTCGCCGGGCACGCCCCCGTCGTCGCTATCATCGACCGGGGCATGTTGTTGTTGCTGACCCACCAGGAGCAGCGCGACGCGCTGCAGAATGAGCCGGCGCTGGCCGCCCAGGCCGTCGAAGAGATCTTTCGTTTCGCCAGCCCGATCGAACGGATGCCCGCCGCTCGGCGCGGCGGCCTGACCCGGTACGCCTCCGTCGACGTCGAGGTCGACGGCGTCACCCTGCGCGCCGGGGACACCGTGATGTTCGCCGTGCAGGAGGCCAACGAGGACGAGAGTGTCTTTCCCGACCCGAAGCGCTTCGACATCACCCGGGAGCGCATTCCGCACCTGTCACTGAGCCACGGCGCACACTTCTGTCTCGGAGCTCACCTAGCCCGGGTGGAGCTGCAGTACCTGTTCGTCAGGCTCCTGCAACGCTTCCCCGCCCTGCGCCTTGCTGTTCCCCTCGAGGAGATCCAACCCCTGCGCGAGGCGGTGGCCGGCGCGGTCAGTGAGCTTCCGGTTGCGTGGTAGCGAGCGTTTCATAGCTGACCAGTTCCACTGGCTCACCGTCTTCGATATCGATCCGCGTCCCGCACTGGCGCATGCCTGCCTTCTCCATCACGCGGCGACTCGCCACATGCTCCACCATGGTCTCGGCCACCACCCGGCGGATTCCCGGCGCGTCGAGGACGTGCCCGAGCAACGCTCGCAGCGCCTCGGTGGCATATCCATGTCCCCAACACGGCTCCACCACGGTGTAGCCGATGTAACCGGTGTCCGAGGCCTCCTCGACGCTGCATCCGATCTCCCCGATGATCGTGCCATCGGCCTTGCGGACTATGAAGTACGGCCCGAACCGACCCGGCTCCTGGGCATCGACTACCGCCTCCATGACCTCGAGGGAGAATCGCGAGGGGTATCCGGGGGCGAAGTTGAGCGCCTTCGGGATGCCGCCATCGAGCAGCATCCGCGCCACCGGCCGGAAGATCGGCGCCAACACGAGCCGGTCGGCGTCGATCTGGTTCACCACGGCAGCATGGCACTGGCGTCGAGGCGGATGTCAGGCCCCGCGGATAGCATGATCGCGACAAGCGCTAGTGAAAGGAAACACCACATGGGCATTGAGGATCCTGATCCGGACGTGGCCGAGCAGCAGCGTCTTGCAATCGATCTCGACGAGGACGACGACGCGGGCTCCAGCCAGCCGCCCCTAGAAGCCGACCCCGCGGACTTCGCCGATCAACACCACGCCATCCCCGTGTCCGACGAGGACCGCTGATCATCGCCTACTCGGAACTAACGGCGGGCGGCAGCCGACTACCTAGTTGAGGTTGGGCGCGGGAGGTGATGCGGTGACGGGCGCGGAGTGGGTGCACTGGCTTTTTGCGGCAATGTTCGCCGCGCTGACCCTGTTCTACCTGGCTCGGCTGTGCACTCCTCGCCGGGAGACGTCGGCGTGGGGTGGTGCCGCCCACCGGGACGTGGATGTTTCGCGCGGCGTGATGAGCCTCGGCATGGTCGCCATGCTGGTGCCCTGGATTGATCCACTACCCCGGCTGTACTGGCAGGTGGCCTTCGGCGTGGCCGCCGGGCACATCGCAGTCCGGCTGATCCGGCGGCAAGTGCGGTCAGCCCCGGTACCGTTGCGCGACCTGGGCGGCCACCATGAACTGCATCTCGTCATCGGCGGCGTGGCGATGGTGTACATGCTCGCAGCGATGCCGGTGGAGCATGCCATGGCCGACGGCATGGAGATGGCCGCAACCAGCGCCGCTGGCGTTGCCCTGCCGGTGCTGACTTGGGCGTTCATCGGGTATTTCCTGGTGTTCGTGGTGCGGTTGGGCGCCCGGCTGGCGATGCCCGCGAACGCTGTGGAGACGGAAGCCCTGGCGTCCGCTGCCCTGGGTGGTGGAACCCGAGGCGTGGTCGTCTCGCCCCATCTGCTCGGTTCCTCAGAGCTCGTCATGGCAATCGGGATGAGTTACATGCTCATGACGATGCTGTGAGCCCCTACCCGATGGAGGTTGCGGCATGGTGATGATCCGCTATCGGTTGGGGCATCGACTGGTACGACGGATTGCCGCGATCGGCGCCGTCTGCGCCGTGGCGCTGCTCACCCTCGCCGGTGTCGCGTGGGCGCACGTCACGGTGAACCCTCATACCGCGCAGCAGGGCAGCTATACCAAGGTCTCCTTCCGGGTTCCCAATGAGCGCGACGACGCGTCCACCACCCAGCTGGAAGTAGATCTCCCCACCGATCACCCGATCGCGTCGGTGCAGACCCGTCCGGTGCCCGGCTGGACCTCGACCGTGCAGAAGACCACGCTGGCGAAACCGATCACCACCGATGACGGGCAGGTCACTGAAGCTGTCTCGAAGATCACCTGGACGGGCAGCAAGATCGCGCCCGGATCGTTCGAGGAGTTCGACGTGTCGATGGGCCCGTTGCCGACCGACACCGATCAGTTGGTGTTCAAGGCCCTGCAGACCTACGACAACGGTGACGTGGTGCGATGGATCGATACCGCGCCTCAGGGGGCATCGGAGCCGGACCACCCCGCGCCGGTGCTCACGCTGACCCCGGCCGACACCAATTCTGCGGCCACCACGAGCAGCGACGCCGGTTCCTCGACGGGCATCTGGGGCGTGGCGCTCGGCATCGTGGGGATCGTGCTGGGAAGCATCGGCATCGTCGTCGGACTGCGAAACCGGCGTAACGCGGCTGCTGGCTGAGCCCTGCCAGTGCCTTGTCGGCGAGCGCTGCGAGTATCCGCCGTGGCGGTGCTGTGCGCGGTGTTCGGGCTACTTGCCGGCACCGGCCCGGCCTCCGCTCACGCGGTGCTGATCTCCACCGATCCCGGGTCAGGCGCGGTGGTCGCCACGGCGCCGGCCACAGTGTCGCTGACCTTCGGCGAGCCGGTGGTAGTGGCGGCCGATGGGGTCCGGGTCTTCGGGCCGGATGGTGCCGAGGTGGACAACGGCCATGCCGCTTCGCTGGGTCGCTCCACCACGGTGGGAGTGGGCCTGCTTCGCGTCGCTAAGCCACCGCAGGGCACGTTCACCGTGTCCTGGCGCGTGATCTCGGCCGACTCGCACCCAGTGGCGGGTGCCTTCACCTTCTCGGTGGGTCACCCCTCGGCGAGCCGGGCACCAGCGGCCGCGCAGCCGCGGGGCAGCCGCACAGTCGGTGTGGTGTACGGCATCGCTCGGGCGGCGGCGTTCGCATCTTATGCGTTGCTGGTGGGATCGATCGCGTTCGTCCTTCTCTGCTGGCCCGGCGCGATCGCCAGGCGCGACGTCCGCCGCATCATGCTGGTCGGCTGGGCCGGCTTGTTGGCCATGAGCATCGCAACGTTGCTGCTGCAGGGACCCTATGGCAACGGCCTGGGTCTTGATCGAGTCTTCGACTCGGCGATCGTCTCGGAGACCTTGGACAGCCGGTTGGGTGCCGCGGTGACTGCACGGCTGCTGTTGCTGGCTTTGGCCGGCGGCTACCTGGTGCTGTTGTGCGCCTGGCTGGGTCACCTCCAGCAGCGGGGCAGAGCGTACTTCGGTGCGCTTGGTGTGGTATTGGCACTCGGCTTGGCCTCTACCTGGGCCGCGGCGGACCACGCAGCGGTGGGCCGGCAACCAGCGGTGGCGTTGCCAGTAGACGTCGTGCATCTGTTGACCATGGGCCTGTGGCTCGGCGGCCTGGCCACCCTCGTCATTGTTTTGCGACCCGCGGGCACTACAAACGCCGCCGTCCAAGCGGTACCCGAGCGCGCCGTGCACCGGTTCTCCTCGATCGCAACCGGCTCGATTGTGACCCTCATCGCCACCGGCAGCTACCAGTCGTGGCGCCAGCTCGGCAGTTGGGCAGCGTTCGGCTCCACCGACTACGGCCGGCTGCTCCTGGTGAAGCTCGGGGTCTTCACCCTCATGCTCCTGGTCGCCCTGCGGTCGCATCAGGCGGCTCGTGAGCGCGTAACAGTGTTCTGGCACCGATTGCCACTCACGAGCACGCTGCGGCGCAGCGTGCTGACTGAAGCCGCGCTGGGTGCCGTCGTACTCGGCGTCACCGCGCTGCTGGTCAACGCCGAACCCGGTCGAACCGCGACTGCGGCGCCGCCGGGACCGGTCCACCGCGTCATCCGCTACGACACCGGTGGGCCCAACGGGCGTG
>DASUII010000108.1:0-9668 GCA_036279835.1 Pseudonocardiaceae bacterium | reverse complement strand
CGCACACTTACAGGACCAGGTATGCGCAGGTTATTGACCGTCGCCGTCGTCCGCTGGGGCGGGGAACACGGTGTGTCGGGGAGCGGGCATGGGGGTGTTGGCGCCTTTAACACTGGCCCAAGTGGCTTGGTTGAACTGCTGCATGTTGATTTGGTCTTCCTTGGTGAGGTCCTGGGCCTGGGATTGGGCTGCGAATGGGGCGTTGACCGGGTTGACTTCCTGCAGTTTCTGAGTGGGTTTGGTCGCGGTGTATGGGCTGGGGTCGGGTTTGTTGCTGAAGGCTGCGAGCATGGGGGTCGCGTAGGCGTCGAACTGGGTCAACGGGTGCAGGCCGACGATGAGCTCGATGGTTCTTAGCATCGAAGCGGTGCTGTAGAAGGTGGAGTCGACCCGGCCGGTGCGGGTGTAGGGGCTGATCACCTCGGCGACGGTGCGGTGCGCGTCGACGTGGTCGGGCCCGTTCTGGGCGTCGTCCTCGGTGACGAAGATGGCGGTGTTGGCCCAGTACTTCGAGTGCGACACGGCGTCGACGAGCTGGCCCAGGGCCCAGTCGTTGTCGGCGGTGTAAGCCCGCGGGGTGGGAGCGCCGAGAGTGGTACCCGCGTTGTGGTCGTTGGGCAGGCGAACCATTTCCACGGTGGGCAGGTTGTTTCCTGCAACGTAGCTGTCGAATTCCTTTTTCCACTCGGTGAACCGGGGCGAGCCACAGTTCGCCTTGCGCGGGGTGAAGCTGTCGGGGCTGTCCGGGCAGGCCAGATCGAAGCCACGGAAGGCGTGGTCGGTGTTGGCGTCCAACACCGGATCGGTGGCCTTGGAGCTGCCGTCGGGTTGGGTGTTGACGTAGAAGCCGTAGTTACGGAACGAGACGTTGTTCGCGGCCAGGCGGTCCCAGATGTAGACCTGGGCCGGGTCGCGGTTCGGGGCGGTCGCCGGGTCGCTGCTCTCCGAGGGGTAGGGCGCGCCCCGACCGGAGTAGTTACCCGGCCAGACCTGCTCGGAGTAGGGGTTGGAGTTGGCCGCGACGGTCCAGTTCCAGCCCTGGGCGCTGACCTCGGCGTCGGCGTAGAAGTTGTCCAGGGTGACATATCCGCTTTCCAGGGTGCGGGCGTTGGGCGCGGACTCCGTACCGAAGAGGTTCAGCGTGGGGTCGCCGTTGCCCTTACCGAGGCTGCCGAATACCTGGTCGTAGGTCCGGTTCTCCTTGACCACGTAGATCACATGCTGGATCGGGCTGTGCTGCCCTGGGTTGCCCGGCACGATGGCCGAGACTCGACCCTCAGCGCGAACATCGCCGTGGGAGTTGAACCCGTCGTTGCGGGCCACCTGCTCGGTCCATTTCTTCAGCTGACCGTTCCCGGCGGGGATCTGCACGGTGGACAGCGTGCCGACCATCATCGAGCCGGCGTACTGATCGGGGGTGGGGGTGTTGGGGTCATACGGGTTGGGGTGACCCGGCCCGTCGTTGGGGCCCGCGCCCAGGCCCTTGCCGTGGGTGACGAACAGCGCTCGGTCGGTGGCGACCAGCGCGGTGGGATACCACGCGGTCGGGATCAGGCCGCTGACCTGTCCCGAACCGAGGTCGATGACCGCGACGTCGTTGTTGCCGGCGTTGGCGACATACAGCGTGTGCCCGTCCGGAGACACCGTCAGCGCATCGGGATTGCTCCCGACCTGAGCTCCCCGGTACGGGGCCAGGCTGATCGTGCGGGTCACCGCCACCGTGGCGGCGTCGATCACACTGATCTCGTCCGAGTCGCCGTTGGCCACATAAAGGGTCCGCCCATCGGCTGCGGCCACCGCCTTGTTGGGGTGCGTGCCGACGGTGATGGTCTTCTGCATGGCCGGCTCGGGGCCGGTCAGGTCGAACACCGCGATGGTGTTGCTGCCCTGGTCGGTGACATAGGCGCTGTGCCCGTCAGCCGAGGCCACTACGGCGTAGGGACGGTGCCCCGCGGCGCTGGTGTGCACCATCCCGGTCGCCACATCGACCACCGAGAACGCGTCGGCCTGCTGGTCGGCGACGAGCAACCGCTGCCCGTCCGGGGTGATCGCGATCCCGGCCGGCAACGGATTGATCTTCGACCCGGCCGGGTTGGTGGTCGGCAGTGGGATCGGCGTGCCCTCGGTGAGCGTGCCGCCGGTGACCGTGAAACGCCGGATGATGTTGTTACCACCGCCGCTGGCATACAGCGTCTTGCCGTCCGGGGCGAAGACCAGCCCGACGAACAACGCCTTGGGCGCCGGATAGGGCAGCGTCTGGGTCACCTTGCTGCTTGTGGTGTCGACGACCTGCAGCGACTGCGCGCCCTGCCCATCGTTGCTGACCACCAACCAGCGACCGTCCGGCGAGCTCACCGCACCTAATGGAAGATCACCGAGGTTGGTCTGCTTCCCGGCCGGAGTGACGGTGTAGCCGATCGGCGTCACTGCGGTGCCATCGTCTCCGGGCCCGGCGTGTTGCAGGCCCACCGCCAGCGCGGTGCCCCCCAACCCGAGAGTGCCGGCTAGTGCAATTCCCACCGCGGTGTTGGCCCAGTCCGGTGTCTTCATCAGGGCGTTGATCTCGCTGGTGACGAATCGCTGCTCGTCGAGTGGATCGGAGTAGGCGGCGTGCCCGTCCTGGTATCCCGGCGCCTTGAGGAAGCTGACCGCGGGCAGGGCAGACGGCGGTAGGTCGCCGTGGCCGCTCTTCAGTGCCTTGCGGTCGACGGTGCCGTTGGTGTCGGTGGGCAGCGTGAGGTGGTGCGGGTTGGCCGTGAACGCGTAGTAGTTGAACGGCTGGTGATGCGGGATGTAGTCGTCCTTGTAGCCGTACTGCCCGGTGCCCGGGGTCAGCGGGCTACTCAGCCCGGCCCCGATGGGATGGACTGCGTTGCAGATGCCCTGGTTCGACGAGTTCGGCACGGAGGTCTGGAAGTTGGCGCTCTTGAACTCATCAGGGGTGAAGGTCGCGGTGCTCTGGCCGCTGTGGCCGGTGGCGGCAAGGGCGTCGGTGAATGAAGTGGTGGGGCGGTATCCGCCCTGGAAGAATCCCCAGGACAGTCCGGCGGTGTTGAGCTTGTCACCGATGTTCTGACCGCTCATCGCGACCGCGTCCCGGGTGGAGCAGTCGTCCCAGTACGGCTGCGCGTCGCTGGTCACCGAGTAGCCACCGTGGCCGTCGGGGGTGAGGTCGGCGTTGGGCTTCGCGGTGGTGGCGATCGAGGGATTGTTGACCGTGTGTGTCATGTCGACGTTGCCGGTGTTGCCGGAGACGAGGTTGATCGCGCCGGGTGAGGACGGCCCGAACGTGGTGCCGAAGGAGTTGTCGCTCATCGCACAGTGCTGGGCGTAGTTCCACAACCCGGTCACCGTGTTGCCGTCGTAGTAGTTCATGACGTCGCCGGGCTTGCAGGGGCTTCCCGTCGGGCTGGTACCGGTGCCGGTGCCGACGCTGGCGACGAACTTGTCCATCGCTGCGTTGTCGAAGGCTTTCTGCTCGTCGGAGTAGTTGTGATCCTGGTCGCAGGTGAGCACGTCATTGATGTTGGCCGGGTCATAACGCCGAGGATTACCGTTGGGGCTGGCGGCGAGCAGTGCACCGCTCAGTCCGTTGACAGCGGGGGTGCCGGCGGCTGCGGTGAAGTGCTGGCCACTGGCGTTCGTCGCGTTGGGGTAGGTGCCGAAGTAGTGGTCGAACGAGACGTTCTCGCCGAAGATGACCACCAGATGCTTAATCGGCGTCGCGGCCTTGTCCTTCGGGGCAGCCACACCCGACCCAACGCCCGGACCGGCGACCACCACGGCAAACCCGGTCGCCAGGGCAACGGCCCCAACGAGGGCGCGTCGACGAGGTAACACTGCTTTCATGGACATTCCTTCCTGTTCCCGACGCGGAAAGTCGAGGAGACACGGTCAGGCAGGCCATTCGGTCAGGAGGAGATGAACGACGGACGCCGTGAGACGGAAGTTCGAGTAGTGGCGGCCCGACCCTCCGGTGGGGAGGCGGAGGGTCGGGTCGCGAATAGGACGGGGACCGCGGTGCAGATTACCGCGTGATATCCCGGTCCATCTCATCACAGGGCGGTTAGCAGACAGCGAGATCCTGACAACATGGTAATCGTCCCTTTACCGCCAAGTGTTACCGGATCATGTCTTCTCATTTTATTGTTCACCCGCACGAAAACACCCGTACCCTGTCTGTTGCACAGTCAGTTCACCACGGGAAGTGGCGCTGCTGCAATTCGGCATCCGGTGATAACGAGAGAGACCCAGTTCAGTCGCCCTCGAACGCTGTGGGAAATGAACCCGCTGTGAACGACGGATGAAGGTTTCCCCATTGGCATTGGATAGGATCACTCGCAGTACGCCAGGACTAGGGATCACACACGTTCGGGTGACACGATTACCGCGTGAAACTTGCGACGTCTGTGACTAGCGCCCAAGCGGCGCTAGGCAACCCACCACGAGTGCGGCGGCAACCCGACGTAGCCGCTCGGGCGTGGTGGAGCCGGCTCGCAGCATCTGCACCAGCTGCCTCGGGCGGCCCACGATGTCCGTCGCGACGCGCGTAGCGGGCGCGACAGTCAGGCTCACCGGAGCACCCTGCTTAGTTCCACCGGATGGACAGGACCTCTCGAAGGAGGGACTGAAGGAGGTTCTGCAGGGAGGTGAGGATCGTCTGGAGCGGTTGCCCCGGCATCGGCCTCGCGGGACGCCTGCTGTCCGCACACCTGGATTTCACATCCGGAACGCTGCGCCTCAGGTGCTGGGCACCTGCTGGACCACCATTCGGAGCCGAACTGCGATGGCAGGAAGCCAGGCCTCACGGGGCGGTGAGGAACTCGGTGACGGCTGTGCGGGCTGCCGGGCCGTTGCCGGTGTTTTGGGTGATGTGGCCGGAGCCGGGGATGACGACTAGGTGACCATGGGGGGCGTGGGCGGTCTCGTGCTGGGTCCACGCCAGGGGAGTGATCAGGTCATGGTCGCCGGCCAGCAGCAGCGTCGGCACCGGCGGCAGGTCGGCACCGGACGGGAACGCCACCACCGGGGTTTGCGGCCACTGCTCACAGGTCAGCACAGTTCCGGTGCCAGCCGCGGTGTCCCGGTCGTAGGGGAACACCGCTGCGTCCGGCAACGCGGCGACTGCCTTCGCGATAGCGCTGGCCCGGCCGGGCACCGGGGCATCGGCATTGCCCCACGGCCAGCTGTAGTCCTCACACACTGTGGCGGCGTGCAAGCCCTGACTCAGCTGCTCGGCCGAGATGGCCTGGTCGCGGATTTCGGTAGCGATGATCGTGTCCAGCGCGGTGTAGTCACCCCGCGCCGCGTCGTGGAGCGCGGCCACTATGCCGGTCAACCGGGGCGCGCCGCCGGTCAGCCCGCTGAGGATGGTGAGCAGCTGGGGGCCATCGTGTCGGACCCTGATCACCTCGGAAAGGTCCTGCGCCGGGTCGGTACTACACCGGGTTTCCGCGCACACCACCCGCAGCACTTGCGCGGTGCGGTTGAAGACGGCAATCGCCAGCGGATCGAAGGTGTCATGCGGTACAACCGAGTCCAGCACCAACCGCGATACCCGGTCTGGATGGGTGATCGCATAGCGCTCGGCGACGAATGTGCCGTACGAGGCGCCGTCGAGGGTGAGGGTGCCCACCCGCAACGCTTGGCGCAGCGTTTCCAGGTCAGCGACGGTGTCAGCGGTGGTGTAAAACCGCCGGTCAGCCCCGATGGATTGGGCGCACTCCTGCACGGCGCTGGGCGGGGGCACCGTCTGATCCGAGTCGCCCATCACCTGCTGTAGTTGCGGGCATTGCAGTGCGCCGGCGCCGGTGCCGCGCGAGGAGATCATCACCAGCCGGTAGTCGCGCAGCACAGCCGGATCGAACTGGTGGGTGATCACCGCGGTCAACCCCACCCCCGGTTCACCTGGGCCGCCGACCAGCCACATCAGCACACCGCGCGGTGCGTTGATGTTGTCGGCCATCGCGACCTGCAACGAAAGCTGCCCGGGCTGCTGGGGAGCGGCCCGCAGCCCAGCATGATCCAACGGCACGGACAGCGTCGCGCAGCTGAACGTGACGCCCGCAGAATCCCGGAACGGACCGGATGCGGTGGCGCCGAGAGCAGCCGGGTCGCACGGATGAACGCCGGTCAGCTCAGAGGTCGGCTCGGACACCGATCCCCGAGGCGGGGTGCCGCAACCGCCCGCACCGAGACCGATCAGCACGGCGGCGACCACAACAGCACGCCTACCTGCGGCCACCGACATCCCTCCCCCGTGCCACCAGAGTTTGACACGATCGACATGTGCGCGTGCAACTCCGGACCGTCGAAACCGAACGAGCAGCAGCCGTCTTCGACGACGCCGTCAAGTCGGGCGACTGGGCCACCGCGGTGAGGTCGCTGGCGAAGCTGGCCGTGCCGACGACGAAGCTGCACCCACTCACGCTCGACCAGCTGCGCCTGCTCCAGGATGCCGTGATCCGCGCTCGCGCCCTGCTTGGCGGCGTCGGCCGCGTGCTCCAGATCGCGATCGCCGTCGAGCTGCAGAGCAAGGGCGTCCCGGCGGCCAAGATCGCGGCAGGCACCGCGTTCGGGAAGCTCGAGACCAAGGTCGACGAGAGCATCGACGGCGACAAGGTAACGGATAGCTGGTACACGTACAAGATCAACATAGTGTTCACGCCCGACCCCGCCGTGGTCGACGCGGACGAGATCGCGTTCATCCAGACGGTGCGCCTGGTCGACACCACGAGCGGCGCCAACACCGATCCCGAGCAGACAAACCAGAAACGCCAGACACCGTCGGCCACGAGCGTGGACCGGCGCAGCGGCAAGAAGCAAGGCTGGTACGGGATGAAGGACGACGCAACGGGCAGCACGCAGCTGTCCGTGTGGAAGAAGTCGACCCCGGCCTCGCCGGCCACGATGTGGGATCGCTCGAGCTGGAACCAGCCGAACACCACGTGGCAGTTCGAGACGATGGTGGTCTGCCGCTGCGGGGCGGACGCCGGGAAGGTCTACGGGGTCGTCACATGGGGCTTCACGGTCGACGCTGACCTCAAGCTCACCCAGCAGACCCCCACGGTGACGACCAAGCAGAGCACCGAGGCCACCGCAGCGGTGCACAACTGGAACGACCAGGCCGCCGGCTCCGCGTCCGACCGAAACGCCCTGGATCAGATATCGCTGCCGGCACTGCGCTGAGCGCGGCCCCCTAAGCTCCCCGGCATGGCGCGGTACTTCGATGTGCATCCGGTCGACCCACAACGGCGCGCGATCAGCCAAGTGGTCGAGCTGGTCCGCGATGGTGGGCTCATCGCCTACCCGACGGACTCCTGTTTCGCGCTGGGCTGCCAGCTCGGCAACGCCGACGGCCTGCGCCGGATCCGCGAGATCCGCCACCTCGACGACAAGCATCACTTCACCCTGGTGTGCCGGGACTTCGCCCAGCTCGGCCAGTTCGTCTACGTCAGCAACGCGGTGTTCCGGCTGATCAGAGCCGCGACTCCGGGCAGGTACACGTTCATCCTGCCTGCGACGAAAGATGTCCCGCGCCGGCTGCTGCGCCCGAACAAGAAAACTGTCGGGGTGCGGATCCCGCAGCACGCCGTCGCGCAGGCGCTGCTCGCCGAGCTGGACGAGCCGCTGCTGTCGTCGACGCTGTTGCTTCCCGACGAGCCCGAACCGCTGACCCAGGGTTGGGAGATCAAGGAACAGCTCGACCACGCGGTCGATGCGGTCGTCGACTCGGGCGACTGCGGCACCGAGCCGACGACCGTGATCGACTTGACTGGACCCGAACCCGAGATCGTCCGCCGGGGCGCCGGCGACCCGGCGCCGTTCGAGTAACCGCTTAGTTGGTGATGACGTGGTAGTGGCCGCGCAGCGGCGGCGCGTCGAGGCCGCAGTGCCATTCACGGTCGTGCGGATGAGCGGTACGCCGACGAGCGGGGTTGCGGATGGTGGCGGCGGCCAGCAGCCCACCGGCGGCACAGGCGCCGGCGGCGAGCAGGACCGCGGTGTGGAAGCCGTGCGTGAGGGCTGCCGGATGCAGGTAGGCATCGCCGGTGATACCGGCGAGCACCTGAAGGACGGCAACGGCGATGAGGCCGCCGGCTCGAGCGACGTCGTTGTTGACCGCGGAGGCGACCCCAGCGTGTTCGCCGGGAACGGCAGCCAGCGCGGTGGCGGTGAGCGGTGCGACGTTGATCGCCAAACCCAGGCCGAAGACAACGACCGCAGGTAGCACCTGGGTCAGGTAGGTCCCGGCTGGCCCGATGCTGACGAACAGCGCCAGCCCGGCGGCGATGACGAGGGGTCCGGCGGTCATCTGCAGGCGAGGTCCGATCCGGGCGGCCAGCGCCCCCGAGCGGGCGGACAGCGCCAGCATGATGACGGTGACGGGCAGCAGAGCGGTACCGGCCTGCAGTGGGCTGTAGCCGGCGACCTCTTGCAGCACGATCGGCAGCAGGAACAGCACTCCGCTTAAAGCCGCGTAGACGATGAAGGTGACGGCGTTGGCAGCGGAGAACTGCCGCGAGCGGAACACCGTCAGCGGCAGCATCGGCTCCTTTCGCCGCGCCTCGATGAGCAGGAATCCGGCGATCAGGCTGGCGCCAGCGCACAGCGCCACCAGGACCGCTGGGGAGGTCCAGCCCTGGCCGGGACCGGCGATCAGGCCGTAGGTCAATCCGACCAGCCCGCCGGTGATAGCGGTGGCACCCGATGCGTCGATGCGCCCGGTGCTCGGATCGCGGGTTTCTGGGACGTGTCGGGCAGCGATGACGACCACCGCCACCGCCAGCGGCAGGTTGATGAAAAACACTAGCCGCCAGGAGACGGCCGAGATCAACCAGCCGCCGAGGAACGGGCCGATGGCGGTGGCGATGCCACCCAGCCCGGACCAGGCCCCGAGGGCCTTCGATCGGTCGTCAGCGACGAAGGAGGCCTGCAGGATCGCCAGGCTGCCCGGGGTGAGCAGCGCTGCCCCGACGCCCTGCAGGGCGCGAGCGAGGATGAGCACGCCCGCAGTCGGTGCCAGTGCGCAGACCAGGGATGCAACGGCGAACCAGATCGTGCCGACGATGAAGATCCGCCGCCGTCCGTACCGGTCCCCGAGGGTGCCGCCGAGCAGGAGCAGCCCGGCCAAAGCCAAGGTGTAAGCGTTGACCACCCACTGCAGGGCGGCCACCCCGACCCCGAAGTCCCGTCCAATGGCGGGCAGTGCGATCCCCACCACGGTGGCGTCCAACGAGGCGATGCCTGAGCCGAGGACGGTGGCAGCGAGCACCCACCGGCCGACCGCGCTGGCGTAGCGCAGGGCAGGTCCCGGCGAGTCGACCGTGCTCGCGGTGGCCGTCATAGCCGAGCCCCTCTCACGCCGCTGTCGCCGCTACGGATCACAGCGTAGGGCCGCCGCGAGGGTTGGTTGACCGGATCTAGGTCACTTCACACCCCAGGCGACGATCAACTCGGCCGGGGCCTGGAAACCCTCGGGTCCCTCAAAGCGGGCCAGCTCGGTGCTGATCTCCTGCCAGGCCTGGTCCTGTTCGGTGGGCGTGAGTCCGGCCAGCATCTGGTGCAGCGCACCGAAGGATTCCCGCTCGAACCGGACGCAGTCCTGGGCGTGCGCCATGCGCAGTGGGGCCGGTACCGCCTGCGAGCCGACCTTGCGGAAGCCGGCC
>DASUII010000107.1:0-6135 GCA_036279835.1 Pseudonocardiaceae bacterium | reverse complement strand
TGTTCAACGCCCTGACCCGCAACAACGTTCTCGCGGCGAACTATGCCTTCGCCACCATCGAGCCGAACGTCGGGGTGGTGGCGTTGCCCGACGAACGTCTCGGTCGGTTGGCCGAGGTCTACGACAGCGCCAAGGTGGTGCCGGCGACGGTGTCGTTCGTCGACATCGCGGGCATCGTCGCGGGCGCCTCGGAGGGCGCTGGGTTGGGCAACAAGTTCCTCGCCAATATCCGCGAGGCCAACGCGATCTGCCAGGTTGTGCGGGTCTTCGACGACCCCGACGTGCTGCACGTCGACGGGCGGGTCGACCCGGCCGATGACATCGCCACCGTCGAGACCGAGCTGGTGTTGGCCGACCTGCAGACCCTGGATCGCGCATTGCCCCGGTTGGAGAAGGAAGCTCGCACGAATCCCCGGGAACGGCGCGCCGCGCTGACCGCCGCGCAGGCCGCGAGGGAAGTGCTCGATGCCGGGCGCACCCTGTTCGCCGCCCGCGCGGAGCTGGACGTCCCCGCGCTCGCCGAGCTCAGCTTGCTCACCGGCAAGCCGTTTCTGTATGTCTTCAACGCCGACGAAGGCGTGCTCGCCGACCTGGGGCGGCAGGCGGATTTGCGCAAGCTCGTCGCCCCCGCAGACGCGGTGTTCGTCGACGCCAAGGTGGAGTCTGAGCTGCTCGAACTGGACCCGGAGTCCGCTCGAGAGTTGCTGGACTCGATCGGCCAACCCGAGCCGGGGCTGCACGCGCTGGCCCGCGCCGGTTTCCACACCTTGGGGCTGCAGACGTTTCTTACCGCAGGTCCCAAGGAGTCCAGGGCGTGGACGATCCGGTCCGGCGCCACCGCTCCGGAAGCCGCCGGAGTGATCCACAGTGACTTCCAGCGCGGGTTCATCAAGGCCGAGATCGTGTCCTACGACGATCTGATCGCGGCCGGATCCATGGCGCAGGCCCGGGCCGCGGGGAAGGTCCGGATGGAGGGTAAGGACTATGTGATGGCCGACGGTGACGTGGTCGAGTTCCGCACCGGACTAACCTCTAAATCCAACAAGTAGCTGCACCCTGAGTGGTGGAAGGGTTTTGGCGAAGTTCTGGCTGTCGATGCTCACCGTGTGATCCTGAGGTGGTGGTCAGTCGGTCTACCTCGGCGAGCAGTTTGGAGACTTGGCTGACCACGCTGAAGTTCTCCTTGGCATAGGCCTCGGCGGTGGGGCCCTTGGTCTGTTTCCAGCCCTCGTCCAGACTCCGGTTGACAGCGGCGGCGAGTGACTGGGCGAGCGCCGCGCGATCGTCGGTCTCGGGTACCAGCATCCCGACCTTAGGGGTCACGAAGTCGCGCGGGCCGCCGGAGTCGGCGCCGATCACTGGCGTCCCGCAGGCCATGCATTCGATGAACACCAGACCGAAAGGTTCACGGTAGGACGGGAAGCAGCCCACGTCGGCGCAGTTGAACAGCAGCGCTAATTCATCCTGCGGCCTGGGCCCGAGGAAGTAGGTCCGGCGCAGGCCGAGTCGCGCGGCCAGGTCGTGCATTTCAACCTGCGCCTCGTGTGGCCCGGAACCGATCACCAGGGTGAGGATCCGGCGCTCGTGCTGCTCGTAGATGGCCGCCGCGCCCAGCAGGGCATCCAGCCGTTTCCAGTCGGCGAACTTGCCGCAGAACGCCACCACCGCGTCGAACCCGTCCGCCGGGGCGATCGGCTCGGGCTGCCGGCCGCTGCCCTCGGGTACCTGTGTCATGAACCCGGCCAGCGCCTTCGCCCGATCAGCATAGAGGTCCGTCGGGTCGGTCAGCCTGTGGAAGACGTCCTGGTTGTAGCCGTTCTGGGAGAGCACCACCCGCTCACGGGGGAACTCCGGGAAGAGGTCCAGCAGCGCCTCGACCTGCTCGGCCGAGATCGACGCGACGACGTCCACGGCATGCTGCGGGGCGTTGTAGTCGAAGATCTTCTCGCCCTGTATGAACGGCAGGAAGCGCAGCGGAAACTCCGCCGGCTGATCGGTGCGTCGCTCGTTGGCGTACATCTTCAGCTCGGTTCCATGCACGAAGCACAGCAGCGGCAGCGAGCCGCGCCCGGCGGCGGCCCTGCGGCGGATCACGTCGCGCATCACCACCGTGTTCATGAAGCCGTGATGGGCGATCGCTAGGCTAAATCGGTCCTCGGAGTTGGCCTCGATCTCGTCGAGCCACTCCGCGACCTCGTTGGTCAGCCGCTGCCGGTAGGCGTTGACCTCGTCCTCGCTCATGCTGTGCCAGCGGTAGTTGCTGACCGGGGAGATCGACTCGCAGATCGGGATGTCGTGCTCTAACGCGAAAACCCGCACGTCCTTGTCGCGGAACCGCTGCCGCCGGGAGGGATACATCGAGTAGGTGCGCACTCCCGGCAAAGCGTTGTAGGCGTGGTGGTGCGCCTCGTGCAGGATCCCCGAGCCCGGCGCGAACTCCCCGCCGCGCTGCCAGTTGTTGGTGCCCAGCTGAAAGATCAGCCGATCCGACATCCTCGCCTCCGCGCTCGAACCTTGACTGCTCCCCGCGAGCCGCGATCATGGCGGGGTTCGGCGAAAAAGGAAAGCCAGACGCCCCGAAGGGCCGCTCGACCGGACCATCGAGCATGATCGGTGCTCTGGGCTTGATGCGCGAGGTGACCAGGCGATGCCGGTGACGGTCCAGGCGCGCACCTCGGTCGCTGCCGGCGCCGGGTTCGACGCGGTAGCAGTCCCCGCTGGCGTTGGAGGGTGGGATGCTCACTAATCGCGTCACGGCCTTGCCGCAGGTAGATCGCGCAACGGGTCGAATGTTGGGCCACGCACGATGGATTGCACGATGATGTCGTCGATTTCCGCTTCAACGTGTAAATGAGCGCGTCTGCTTAGGCCACAGCTTTGTCACCGGCTCCCTGTCCCGGCAGCGACTCCCGGAGCTGGAGCAGTCGAAAGCACCGACGCCATCAGCCAGCCGCCGCGGTGCGAGTCCGGTCCTCAAGAGGCTGTGCCTATCGCCTTTCCCGCGTTCTCAAGATCGTTTGAAACTGAGAGGCAACCGTGCAGGATCGCGCGACTATCGCTCAGTTTCGGCGATCATGGTAGGTCGTTGGGTCGTCGGGAGGATCCACTAGCATCCACCCGGAAACGTGCGATCACTATCCGATTTCGCAGCGACCATCCGCCTGGACAGCGCGCGTTTCTTCGTTGCTGCCGGGGTGCGCTAGCCAAGCGGAGCGCCGCTCATTCCCTCGATCCACCGGAATTGGGCGCACCCGCCGGATGTCCGCGAACCACGCGTAGGCGCCGACACCTCGCCGCAGCCGCCCGCAGGCCGGACAAGTTCGCCGCTAGCTGATCGGGGTGCGTCCCGCCACGTCGTTGCATGGAACCGGCCGGGCCACCGCCGGCTGCTGATCATCAGCCGAACCGGCACTCACAGCTCGTTCTAGCTGTCGAACTCACCGTGTCGGACTCCAGCGGTGAACGCCGACCATTCCGCGCTGGTGAACCGTAGGTCCGGACGGCCACGCGAAACCGAATCGCGTAGAGCGACCGCCCCATCACCGTTGATGTCACGAGCGTACAATTCCACCTTACTCATGTGTCTCTCCATTCAGATCGCTGATGACGTGCCCGATCGCACGTATCTTCATCATGGCCGTTGCAATGTCATTGCCTTGCGGCAATTCACGGTTCAGCTGCTGCGCGAATTCGGTAACCTCCTCCTGCGTGTGACCTTCCATGACAAAGTCTCTGAGCCGGCGGTAAGCGGCGACAAAAGGATGTCGATGTTTCGCTGTCGACGCCGCTTCCGGGCTACGCGACGGAAAGCGGCGAGGTCGTGCAATCAGCTTCGTCGTCATGTCGGGGTGGGGGATGAGTCCGATGCCGATGCGACGACGCCGAGGCCCTCACGCTCGGGAGGATAGATCTGGCGGATGCTGGCCAGTTGCTCCTGTTTGGTCGCTAGTGGGTTGACCGAGGCGACGGTCTCGTGAGCGAACACGTGGGCGATGCGGGTGACGCGGGTGAGGACCTGGTCGTCTCGGCAGCGGAACCGGATCAGCGAGCCTTCCTCGATCTTCTGACCCGGATTCGGTGGTGTTGCGTCGGGTGGGCCGTCCGGTCATGAGTCGCCCAAGTTCCTTGACCGGTGCGAACGCCGAAGTGCTGGTCAGGGCCGTGATCCGGCCTCGCCGCTGGTCGAAACGCTCAGGTGGAGGTTCCGCCTCAAGTCGCGGACGCACGTTTGCGCAGCTAGCACGATGACGCGCGGCCGCAACGCTGCGCAGACTCTCGCAGGTTTTCTGATTCAGAGCGTTCCATGATCAGGCCAGCGTGGATACACTCCGTACACGACGAGAGGCAGGACCGTGCGTGCCGGAAGCGAATCGACTGCTGCGTACCGCGCGGAGCCCGCGGGATCCTTGCGTCGGAGCCGTTATGAGCCGGGCGGTCCTCGGCGTGGCCGACGACGCATGTGTCTTTCACATTACGTAGAGCCTAAGGAGAAATCATGCACGAATATGGCGTCTCACTTTTCGGTCTCGTGTACATCATTATCGGTGTCGTGGTAGCGCTCAGCAACGGATATACTATTCATACCGGCGGTGAGCTCCTGTCGTTCGTACTGGCTATGTTCCTCTGGCCTCTCGTGCTTCTCAACGTTAATCTCCATGTCGCCGTCTAGCGCCACGGGATGAATCGGGGCGGGTCCAACGCACCGCCGATTGCCAGCACATGGCTAGCCGACGGTGCCAGGTCTCGGCACGAGAACGTCATAGCCGTTGCCTACCCAGCTAGGCCCGGTGACCGGCCAGTAACGACCGTTCGCACGCTTTTGCTTGGAGTGGAGGATCGTGTAGTCGACCGGAGTCGGTTTGAGGTTTTTGTCTAAAAAATAGAAGTTCACGTCGAGCACGAACCTGCTGATCGGGCCATCATGTTGTTTCTGCTGGTTCAACAGGGACACCGCAATGCCTCGATCGGAAAGCTCGTCGAGAACCTCACAGTCGCAGAAATAGGCGATCGTGCCAACTTCGCCGGGGGATCGCACCGGATGCCACGGCCAACGGCCGCGTACTCGGTGGGGGTGGCCGCATTCCCGTTGTATGCTGCCTGTGTCCACGGAATTCCGTGCTGGACGTTGTAACCAACTTGGCCGACAACGATCAACACTGTGACCATGCTGACGGCGGCCGGCGCTGCGTGGTGCGGGGCCGCGCCGATACGGGCCCAGGCTGACAACGCGACAATGCCCAGCAGCGCCGGAACGAACGCCAACACAGTCATCGCGGGGAAACTGCGGTACATGCCTAGCGGGCCCGTGGTGAAGGCGTAGGGCGGTTGATTGGCACCCTGCGTGGCCTTGATCAGCAACGTGTCGGGTGCGGCCGAGCCGAGCACGATCCAAGCCAAGCCCGGAGCAACACGCGGTAGCCCAGAAATAGCACCAAAGCGAAGATGACCAAGTCGACCCGGGTGTACGCGCGCAGACCGGCGAACAGACCGAACAACCCTGGCCGAGCCTCGACTGCGGCCATCAGCAGCAGAGCCATCACCGCCGCGCTGAGGGCGATCTCCAAGCCGACCGCGGAGTCCAGCAGTGGGTTGAATAACACGAGAGCGCAGCCGAGCAGTGCACTCCAGGCTGGTAATCGCAACGTCCAGGTGACCCGCAACAAGGCATAGGCCTCGGCCACGTTCGACAGTACAAATAGAACTCCGAGCGCCAGAACCGGACGCCGCAGGACAGCCGTGAGCAGGCCTTGGACCAGGACATTCAGCGGGGAGGTCGCGGTGGTCGCGGTACGCGCGGGCGTCAGCCCCCAATGCAGGTGGAAGGCGAGATTGCGAGCGTAGGTCAAGGTGATGTAGGCGTCGTCGACAATGCCGGTGCGCACGATCATGAACACGCCGGCGGCCACCAGAGACACTGCGGCGGCAGATAAAAAAACCTGTCGCCTCCATAGCTCCCGCTCGCTGGTGGCTGAACCAACCCGCATGCGACTCTGGGGATCCGGGCATGACTGACGGGAACTCACAGCACTGAGCGTGGGTATTCAGGTTTGGGATTGAAGGTTACTCCTTCGATCAGCTTACGCAATAGTTGGATACGGAGTGGCCACGCCACATGGCCGGCATGCAGCTGTTGTG
>DASUII010000106.1:0-17753 GCA_036279835.1 Pseudonocardiaceae bacterium | reverse complement strand
GGTGCTGGGCGTCCGACGACCCGAGCTGGCTGATCTGATCGCTGATATTCCGACGTCGCTGCCAGACACCGGGCAGCGGACGCTCGCCGCGCTACGTGCCTCCGGATGTCGACTAGTGGAACTGCCGGAACTGTCCGACGTGGACACCTGGCAGGACGCGGTCGCGGTGGCCGCCGAGGTGCCGGACGGTCGCTTCGCCGCAGCGGTCGCCGCCGCCGCGGCTGCCCTGGAGAGCCACCGGTGATCGCCGAACACACGTCAGTCTTCGATCCGGCGTTGGCCGGAAGGGCCGCCCAGCTCGTCGGCGACGATGGGCGGATCCTTCCGGTCGCCCCGCAGCGCTGGCTGGCCCCGGCTGACGACGAGGATGCCTGGCTGTTGAACCGCTGCACCGGTCCGACAGTCGACGTGGGCTGCGGTCCGGGCCGATTGGTGGCCGAGCTAGCCGGCCGAGGCGTCCCCGCGCTGGGGGTGGACTGCTCGCCACTGGCGGTCCGGCAATGCCACTCCCGCGGCGCCGCGGTGCTGCACCGCGATGTCTTCGCCACGCTTCCCGCTGAGGGTCGGTGGCACCACGTGTTGCTAGCGGACGGCAACATCGGGATCGGCGGGGATCCGCTGCGCCTGCTGCGCCGCTGCGCCGCCCTGCTCAGACCCGGCGGCACCATGCTGGTCGAGGCTGGACAGCCCGGAGCTGGGCTGTGGCGCGGCGCTGCCAGGCTCCAGGTGATCGGCAGCGCTGCGGGTCCGTGGTTTCCGTGGGCGGTCGCCGAGCTGACGGCACTCGTCGCGCTCGCCGCTCTGGCCGGGTTTCAGGCCGGGGACCGCTACCGCGCCGGCCGCTGCTTTCTCGAGCTGCGCTATGTCAGCGGACGGTAAGCCCTAGTAACCTGCCGGAACGCTAGCGTTGCGAGCATGAGTGTGCTGGACCGGTGGGCCGATCGAGCAGCCGAGCACCCCCCGCCGGGACCGTTTCGAGCCGGCTTCTGGCGTAGCCCACTGCGCGGCCCGTGGTTCACCGCAATCCTCAGCGTGGCGCTGCTGCCCGGCATCACGCTGCTGTTCCTCACCGGCCTGGCGTCCTACGCCGCTTACAACCCGAACCTGGCGCCCGGCAACGACACCACACCCGACAAGGGGTTGCTCGGCTCCTGGCTGCCGGGCTGGCCGGCCGGTCCGTCCTGGCTGTACTGGGTGAACCAGGGTGTGCACGTGACGCTGGGGTTGGTACTCATCCCAGTTGTGCTGGCCAAGTTGTGGTCGGTGTTGCCCAAGCTTTTCGAGTGGCCACCGGCCCGCTCGGTGACCCAGCTGGTGGAACGGGCCTCGCTGCTGCTACTCGTCGGTGGCGCGGTGTTCGAGCTGGTCACCGGTGTGATGAACATCCAGTACTACTATGCCTGGCCGTTCGGTTTCTACCAGGCGCACTACTACGGGGCGTGGGTGTTCATCGCCGCGTTCGTCGTGCACGTGTCGTTTCGGCTACGCACCATGGTCAGCGCGCTGCGCGGCCGCAGCCTCCGGGTGGAGCTTCGCACCCCGGCGTCGCAGACCACCGCTGAGGAACCTGATCCCGATCACCTGGTGTCGTCGGATCCCGCCCCGGCGACGATCTCGCGGCGGGGCGCGCTGGGCATGGTCGCGGCCGCTTCGCTGACCCTGTTCGGGCTCAGCGTGGGTCAGACCATCGGCGGGGCGACCCGCTCGACCGCGCTGCTGGCGCCGCGCGGGCAGAACATGGGACAGGATTTTCAAGTGAACAAGACCGCTGCGGAGGCAGGGATCGGTCCGGCCGACGCCAGCTGGCGGCTCGACCTGAAGGGCGCGGCCAGCACATCGCTGTCCCGCGCCCAGCTGCTCGCCCTGCCACAGCACACCGCGCGGCTACCGATCGCCTGCGTGGAGGGCTGGTCCACCGGCGTGCAGACCTGGACTGGGGTGCGGCTGGCCGACCTCGCCGCCATGGTCGGCGCGGCGCCCGACACCAGTCTGTTCGTCGAGTCGCTGCAGCGCGGTGGCGGGTTCGGCTCGGCGACGCTGTCCGCTGGCCAAGTTCAGGCCTCCGACGCCCTACTCGCGCTGCGGGTCAACGGCGCGGACCTGAGCATTGACCACGGTTTCCCGGCCCGGGTGATCGTGCCGGCCCTGCCCGGAGTGCACAACACAAAATGGGTCACTCGCATGACGTTCCAACCGGGCCAAGGGTGATACAGCCGTGACTCGCCGCGAAGGAGTGCAACTGCTGGCGCTGCTGGCCAGCTTCGTCGTCGCCGGCTACGCCGGGATCCGGTTACTGACCGGCAATGTGATCGGGACCGGCGCCTGGTTCGTTGGCAGCGCCGTCGTCCACGATCTGGTGCTCTTCCCGCTCTATGCGGGTATCGACGCCGCACTGGTGCTGCTGCTGCGCCGGCGTCCCGAGTGGGCCACCGTGGCCGGCGTGCGGTGGCTAAACTACCTGCGGGTACCCGTCGTGATCTCCGGCTTGTTGCTGCTGGTGTGGTCACCGCTGATCCTGCGGGTATCCAACGGTGCCTACCACGCGGCATCGGGGCTTTCGGCGCAGCCGTTCCTGGCGCGCTGGCTGGTCGTCAGCGCGGTGCTCTTCGCGATCTCCGCGGCAACCCTTGTGGTGCGTGCCATGCAAGGCGTTAAGCCGTGACCGCAGCCGGGGCGGTGCTCGTCGTCGACGACGATGTGCTCGTGCGTGATGTGGTCGGGCGCTATCTCAGCCGGGCCGGCTACCAGGTCACTGTCGCCGGCGACGGTGAGCACGCCCTGCGTGCGGCCCAAGCCAACCCACCCGACCTGGTAGTACTCGATCTCATGCTGCCCGGTGTGTCTGGGCTGGAGGTGTGTCGGCGGTTGCGGGCGGCAGGTCCGGTGCCGGTCGTCATGCTCACCGCCCTGGGTGAGGAGGAGGACCGCATCGTCGGTCTGGAGCTGGGTGCCGACGACTACATCACTAAGCCGTTCAGCCCCCGCGAACTCGTCCTGCGCGTCGCCTCGGTGCTGCGCCGGGCCCGATCCCCCCAGACGCGAACCCAGGTGCCACCGATCGACGACGACGGGCTGACGGTGGATGTCGCCGGGCGCCGGGCGGTGCTGGGCGGCCAGGAGCTGGCGTTGACTGTACGGGAGTTCGAGCTGCTGGCCTTCCTCATCCAGCACCCTGGTCGCGCCTTCACCCGCAGCGAGCTGCTCGAGCAGGTCTGGGGCTGGAATTTCGGTGACCATTCCACGGTGACCGTCCACGTGCGACGGTTGCGGGAGAAGGTGGAGGTCGATCCCACCGCGCCGAGCCGGATCGCCACCGTGTGGGGTGTGGGTTACCGCTACGACCGTGCCGCCGGCTGAGCCGGCAATCAGACAGGGGCCGGCTGAGCCGGCAATCAGACAGGGGAGTGACCGCGGTGTTCGACGAGCTGCGACACGTCGGCCTGGTCGCGTTGTTGTGCACCCTGCCGGTGGCCCTGCTCGGCGCGCTGCTGCTGCACCGGATGCGCCGGTACTCGATCACCGCCGCGGTCACCGTGCTGGTGCTGGTGCCGGTGGCCGCGACCCTGGCCGGGGTGCTGGGAGTCAATGGATGGATGTTCACCCCCGTGCTCAGCGTCGAGCTCGCGGTGGCCGCCGCAGTGGCCGCGGTGAGCGTACCGACCGGGCTGCTACTCGGCCGGGGTATCGCGCAGGAGGTGACCTGGCAGCGGGAGGCCCGGGCCCGGGACCGGGCGGCCGAATCGGCGCGGCGCGAGCTGGTCGCTTGGATCAGCCACGACCTGCGCACCCCACTGGCCGGAATCCGCGCGATGACTGAAGCACTGGCTGACCGCGTGGTCACCGACCCCGCCGAGGTCGCCCAGTACGCGCACCGCATCGGGCGCCAGACGCAGCGCCTGAGCGGCATGGTCGACGACCTGTTCCAGCTCTCCCGGATCAGCTCCGGGGCACTGCGGTTGACGCTGTCCGCGATCCCGTTGGGCGAGGTCGTTTCCGAGGCACTGGCTGCCGAAGCCGTCACCGCCGCACGCAAGGGCGTCCGGTTGCATGCCGACGCCGGCAGTCAATGGCCGGTCGTCCACGGCAGCGACCCGGAGCTGGCCCGCGTGCTGCGCAACCTGCTGTCCAATGCGATCCGGCACACGCCGCCGGATGGCACCGTGGTGGTCGCCGCCGGAGCCCGCGACGGGCAGGCGTGGTTACGGGTCGACGACGCCTGCGGCGGCATCCCTGAGCAGGACCTGGACCGGGTCTTCGACGTCGCCTACCGGGGCAACACCGCCCGCACCCCGGCGTCCGCTGACGAGTCCGGCGCCGGCCTGGGCCTGGCCATCGCGCGCGGCCTAGTCGAAGCCCACGCCGGCCACATCCAAGCCCGCAACCACGGCACCGGCTGCCGCTTCGAGATCCTCCTCCCACTGGCGCCCCATTCCGAGTGACCCGTTCCGGCGTGAAGCGCCGTAGCAGCGCGCGGCGAATGGACAGCCGTGTACTAGCTATGTAGAGTTACGGGCTATGGGGGGTTTGCGGATGACGGTGGGTGTGCTGGCGGTGCTGGGGGCGCTCCTCGATCGCCCCGACAACGAGCTGTATGGACTGGAGATCGTGCGCGCCAGCGGTCTGGAGCCGGGTACGATCTACCCGATTCTGCAACGACTGCGCGGCGCCGGCTGGGTCAACGACCGATGGGAGGACCCGGCCCCTGCTCGCAGTCAGGGTCGGCCCCCACGCCGCTACTACCGGCTGACCATCGCAGGGCGTGCCCGTGCCGTGCACGCCCTGCAACAGGGTCGTGACCGCAGTGGCCTGAGTCGGTTGCTCACCCCTCCCAGCCGCCGTAGCACTCCTATCATCGAGGGGGGCTCAGCATGACCGGTCAGAGTGGACTCCTCACTGGGGTGCGGCGGGCGGTGCCACGTCCCGCGCCGGCTCTGCGATCACTGGGTTGGGTACGCGGCCTGCTGCCGGCAGCGGAGGGCACGGCCTGGTGGGCTGAAGTGACCTCCTGCGTTGCCGAGACCTCCGACCCTGGCGAACGACGCCGGTATCTGCGGAGTTACCGGCAGGCGATACCGCAGTTGGTTTGGACCAGCTGGACATCCGAGGTTCGTTCGGCAAAACCCGCGCTGGCGGGCGCCGACTACAGAAACGTCAAGTGGAAGGGAACAGACGTGACGTTTGTTAATACCGAAGACAAGTTCGGGATCAAGATTCAGAGCGCCAGGGCGCCCCGGACGCTCGAGCAGAGCTTCTCGATGATCGCCGGCAGTATCTACGTAGTTGGTGGAATCATCGGGTTCTTCGTCACAGGCTTCGGCAGCATTACCGAGGTGACCAACCACTCACTTTTCGGCATCTTCATGCTGAACCCCTTCCATAACATCGTGCACATCGCTCTTGGCGGGCTCTGGCTGCTCGCGGCCTTCGCGCTCACCCCGGCCGGCACCGAGGGGATGAACGTCGCCATCGGTGGCACCTACGCACTAGCCACCGTGCTGGGCTTCTCTGGCTACTTCTCGCTGCTGTCCATCCCAGCCGGCGCGTCTGGGGACAACTTCCTCCACCTGGTGACCGCTCTGGTGACATTTGTATTCGGTTGTGGTCTGCTCAGGGCGATGGGTGGTGCTCAAGCCGCTACTGCGTAGGCGTACGAGGTGTCAGCGCGTGACACCGAGGCGCTGTCCTTGGCGTCCACCGGCTAGCGTAAGACGGTGACTGATGTGCCGTACCGCTGCGTGGCGCGCACCGCTGTGGGCTTGTTCCGGGCGCTGGACCTACGGATCGACGTCGTCGGGCGGGAGCATGTGCCGGCTACCGGTGGTGCTGTGGTGGTGATGAACCACACCGGGTACTTCGATTTCGCCCTCGCGGCCATGCCGTTCTGGCGCGAGAGTGGCCGGTTCGTGCGTTTCATGGCCAAGCAGGAGGTCTTCAGCCAGCGGGTAACAGGGCCGTTGATGCGCGCCATGCACCACATCCCGGTCGATCGAGCGGCCGGGGCGGCCTCATTCCGGGCAGCGGTCAACGCGCTGCGCGCGGGTGAGTTGGTGGGCGTGTTCCCCGAGGCGGGGATCAGCCGCAGCTTCTGCCTCAAGGAGTTCAAGTCCGGCGCCAGCCGGATGGCCCGCGCTGCAGGCGTCCCACTGATTCCGGTGACGCTGTGGGGCAGCCAGCGGGTATGGACCAAAGGTCGCAAGCCGAGCATCCGCGCGGCGCGCCACGTCCCGATCAGCATCACCATCGGCGCACCACTGCAACCTAGCCGCGGGCGGGGCACCGACACCGCCCTGCTCGACGCGATGAGCGCGCTGCTCGACGAGACCCGGGCGCGCTATCCCGACCCGCCGGGTGAGGATCCCTGGTGGATGCCGGCGCACCTTGGTGGCACCGCTCCCACGCCGCAACAAGCCGCCGAGTTGGACGCCGCTGACCTGCTGGAGCGAGCGCAGCGCCGCGCTCGCTCGTGAGTGGGAAACAGTGTTATAACACTGTTTCCCACTCACGAGCGGGCCGCGGCTCGCGCCTGGGCCTGCGCGCGGCGCTGCTCGAATCGGCTGGCCTGTGCGTCGAGTTGGCTGAGGAACTCGGCTAACTCGACGCGGGCTTTCTCGCCCTCCGCGTCGAGGCCCTCAAGGTCGAAGACCCCCCAGTGCCGGAGCAGCGGCAAGATCACCTCATCGTGGTGGATCCGCAGGTCGTAGATGCCGGCCCGGGCGATCTGCGCGGCTTTGCGGGCAAACCCGGGGATGACGATGCCGGGCATGTTGAATGCGGCGACCTCGTCGGTGATCGCGCGCAGGGTGGGGCCAGGGGATACGTCGAGGGCGGCCTTGAGCAGGTTGCGGTAGAAGACCATGTGCAGGTTCTCGTCGGTGGAGACCCGGGTGAGCAGCCGTTCGGCGATGGGGTCGCCGGCATAGCGGCCAGTGTTGCGATGCGAGATTCGGGTGGCGAGTTCCTGGAAGGAGACGTAGGCCAGGACATGGAGCAGTGGCGCCTCCTGGGTGTCGTAGCCGGTTTGCATGACCTGCATCCGAGCCCGCTCCAGCTCCACCGGATCGACGCCCCGGGTGACCAGCAGGTAGTCACGGATGCAGTAGGCGTGCCTACCCTCCTCGGCAGTCCAACGGTGCACCCAGGTCCCCCAGGCGCCGTCGCGTCCGAAGGCGCGCTCGATCTCCCGGTGATAGCTGGGCAGGTTGTCCTCGGTGAGGAGGTTGACTTCCAACGCGGTCCGGGCGATCGGTGACAACCCCGACTGCTCGGGGTCCCAAGCCTGCCCGCCGAGGTCGGCGTAGTCGCGGCCGAGACTCCACGGCACGTACTCGTGCGGCATCCACTCTTTGGCGGCGGCCAGGTGCCGGTGGAGATTCTCGGTGACCACCGGCTCTAGTTCATGCAGTAACCGGACGGTGTCCGAGGTCGTCGTCATTAAGGTCCTCAGCAGCAGATCGGGACGGCCTAGAAGTACCACCGTAGCGTGTGGGCTCGCCCATCCCACCTGCCTGCTCGTCAAGCTCTGAGCAGCGACAGCGGCGGCCGCGGTGAAGGTGGATCTTGAGTATTCACTACAGGTAGTGATATAAGTACGCACCGTATAGGTTACCGGTTTCCATCGAATGGTCTCTTCACCAGAACGTGACTGGTCCATAGCGTTGAGCGACTGTCGGGGAGCTCTGTGGGTCATGTAACTGCACCGAGAGGACCTGATCCGTGCTCGTCCGAAGCCACCGTCGCGTGTTGGCGGCTGCCATAGGCGTCCTGCTCAGCGTGGGTGTGGCGGTACCTGCGTCGGCTGCGCCCGCATCACCGCAGCCCATCAGCTCTGCGCAGCGGCTGCTGGCCTTGCAGGGTCTGATGGCGGTGCTGAACGCCCGGTCGGCCTCGGTCCCGAACTCGGTGACCGGCTGGTACGTCGATCCGGCCAGCAACTCTGTCGTGGTGTCGACCACCGATGACGCAGCGGCTCGGACTTTCGCCGCAGGTCAGCGCAACGTGCGCATCCAGCACGTCAACGTGCGCCCGCGGCTGCTGGCCGATCTCCGCGGTGGTGACACGATCACCACCAGCGTGGGCGGGCGCTGTTCGGTCGGCTTCAACGCCATCTCGGGCCGCACCCGCTACATCATCACCGCCGGACACTGCACCAAGCTGGGTGGCACCTGGTCCGGGCCGGACGGCACCGCCATCGGCCCAGTCGCGAAATCCACGTTCCCCGGTCATGACTTCGGGCTGGTCGAGGTGACATCGAAGGCCTGGGAGCAGACCCACGACGTGGACAGCGACAACGGCTACCTCAACGTGGCCGGGGACGCACCGGCCACGGTGGGCGACCAGGTCTGCCTCTCCGGGTCCACCACCGGGTACCACTGCGGCCAGGTGGAGACCGTCGGCGAGACCGTGAACTACGGCGACGGCGACGTCGTTAACGGGCTCACCGGGACTAACATCTGCGCCGAGGCCGGTGATTCCGGTGGCTCCATCATGAGCGGCACCCAGGCTCAGGGCACCTTGTCCGGCGGCTCCGGCGGGTGCCTGCTCGGCGGCAAGACTTACTACCAGCCGATCCAGGAGGTGCTGTCCACCTACGGTCTCACCCTGCTCACCGGACCGCCATCTGGCGACGAACGCTAGCGCGATGACCGCAGCCGCTGCGCGAAGGCGGCGGCGGTCGCCTGCGGATCAGTTGCTTCGGTGATCGCGCGCACCACCACGACACGCTGCGCACCGGCGGCACGCACCTGTTCCAGACGTTGGGTGTTCTCGATGCCGCCGATGGCGAACCACGGCCGGGTCGGGTTTGCCGTCGCGACGCGATGGATCAGGTCGAGCCCGGCGGCCGGGCGTCCCGGTTTGGTCGGGGTGGCCCAGCAGGGACCCGCACAGAAGTAGTCCACCCCGACCTGGTTGGCGGCGTCGGCGGCCTGCGCGGGATCACGAGTGGAACGGCCGATCGCCACCTCGTCGCCGAGAATCCGGCGTGCCCAGCTAACCGGCAGGTCGTCCTGGCCCAGGTGCAGCACGTGCGCACCGGCGGCCAGCGCGACGTCGGCCCGGTCGTTCACCGCCAGCAGCGCGCCGTGGCGCCGGCATGCGTCGGCGAGTATTTCCAGGGCGGCGAGCTCCGGGCGGGCCTCCAGGGCTTTGTCACGTAACTGGATGATGTCCACGCCGCCGGTCAGCGCCGCGTCGGCGAACTCGCCCAAGTCACCCCGGTCGGTCCGCGCGTCGGTGCACAGGTACAGCCGCGCGTCGGCCAGCCGGGTCCTGATCTGCTCGCCGTCCATCTGGCGACCGTATCGAGGTAGGGTGGAAACCGGTCCGCACTCCGAGCCCGACCGGGCTGAGAGGGGGTCCTGGCGACCCCGACCGTCGAACCTGATCCGGGTCATGCCGGCGCAGGGAGCGTGATGAGCGGTTCGGCTGGCACCGTCGCCGTGGTCGGCGGCGGCATCATCGGGTTGAGTTGCGCCTGGCGCGCGGCGTCTGCTGGGTTCGCGGTAACCGTGCACGATCCCGCGCCGGGATCGGGAGCCTCGCGCGTCGCCGGCGGGATGCTCGCCCCGGTCACCGAAGCAGCACCCGGTGAGGCGGAAGTGCTCGCGCTCGGGACGGCCTCGCTGCGCCGCTGGCCGGCATTCGCTGGTGAGCTCGTCGCCGCCGGCGCCGACCCTTGCCTACGGACCCGAGGCACGTTCGTGGTCGCGGTGGATTCCGGCGACCGCTCTGACCTCGACCGGCTGGCTGAGCAGCTGTCCCGGATGGGACGGCAGGTGGAGCTGCTGTCTGGCCGGCAAGCGCGCCGGGCCGAGCCGTCGCTGGGCCCGCAGGTGTGTCGGGCGTTGTCCGTCCCAGGCGACCTCTCGGTGGACAACCGGGCACTGCTGGAGGCCCTGCTGGCGGCCTGCCAAGGCGCCGGGGTGCACTTTTCCGGCCAACGGTGCGCCCGACTACCGGCGGCCGATGTGGTCGTGTTGGCCGCGGGTGCGCACAGTGCTGCACTGCACCCCACGCTGGCTCGAGCGATCCGCCCGGTGAAAGGGGAGATAGTGCGGCTGAGGTCCCGGCCGGGCACGTTGACGCCGCCGTCCCGGACCGTTCGCGCGATCGTCGGGGGGCGACACAGTTACCTGGTCCCCCGCGACGGCGGTGGGCTGGTGCTCGGCGCCACCCAGCGGGAGACCGGGTTCGACGCCGACGTCACGGCCGGTGGGGTGCGCGAGCTGCTCACCGACGCCGAGCGGGTGCTGCCCGCGATCGCGGAGTACGCCCTGGAGGAGGTGGCGGCGGGACTGCGTCCGGGCAGCCCGGACAACCTTCCGGTGATCGGAGAGCTGGAGCCCGGCGTGCTCGCCGCCACCGGTCACCACCGCAACGGGATCCTGCTGGCGCCGCTGACCGCCGACGCGGTGCTTGCATTGCTCCGTGGTGAGCCCGTCCCGGCGGAGGCGCAGTCGGCTACACCGGCACGCCTGGTGAGTGAGATGCCATGACGGTCACCGTGAATGGACAGTGCTGGGAACTGCCCGACGGTAGCGCGTTGGCCGATGTGCTCGCGCGACTCGGCACGCCGCCGCGCGGTGTCGCGGTGGCTCTGAACGGCGCCGTGGTGCCCCGCGCGTTCTGGGCCGGCACAGCATTGCGGGATGGCGCATCGATCGACGTTGTCACCGCGGTGCAGGGAGGTTGACGCAGATGGCAGACGATCCGCTGGTCATCGCTGGGCGGGAGTTCGGTTCGCGACTGATCCTGGGAACCGGGGGCGCGGGCAACCTCGCCATCCTGGAGCAGGCGCTGCTCGCCGCGCAGACCGAGCTCACCACGGTCGCGATCCGCCGGATCGACACCACCGGCGCCGGTGCTGGTGTGCTCGACCTGTTGACTCGGCACGGGATCGAGCCACTGCCCAATACCGCGGGTTGCCGCAGCGCTGCGGAGGCGGTGCTCACCGCTGCGCTGGGTCGTGAGGCCCTACAGACGTCCTGGGTCAAGCTCGAGGTCATCGCCGACGACCGCACCCTGTTACCCGATCCGATCGAGCTGCTCGACGCCGCGGAACAGCTCGTCGACGACGGGTTCACGGTCCTGCCCTACACCAACGACGACCCGGTGCTGGCCCGCAGGCTCGCCGATGTGGGATGCGCGGCGGTGATGCCGCTGGGTTCACCGATCGGCACTGGGCTGGGTATTCGCAACCCGCACAACATCGAGATGATCGTGGCGCAGGCCCAGGTTCCGGTAGTGCTCGACGCCGGGATCGGCACCGCATCCGAGGCCGCCTTCGCGATGGAGCTGGGTTGCGATGCGGTGCTGCTGGCCAGCGCTGTCACCCGAGCCGAGGACCCACCGCGGATGGCCGAAGCGATGCGGCTAGCGGTGCAGGCTGGTCGGCACGCCCGGCTAGCCGGCCGGATCCCGCAACGGTTCTGGGCCCGCGCCTCCAGCCCCGGCCGCGCGTGAGCGGCGCGGCCGTCGCTGAGTTGGTCGCGCGGGCGCGCCGTCCCTTGTGGGCTTGGTAGCCATCTCCTGCTCGGTTGGCAGTTGGGTGTCGTTCACCTTGGGGGCGCAGCGTCCCTTGGCGTGTCACCCACCGCGGACATCGCACACCCGCCAGAGCCGCGATGACGGCGAGAGGTATCAGCCCATGAGCGAGCCGCAGGGGGCGGAGCAGCGTGCCGGTCGGGATGTGCCATGCGGCCCTGCGGGTCGCCGCGGGTCACTGCGCATCGCCACTCTCGTCAGCGTGGTGTTCACCGTGCTGATAGCTGCCGCGTCGACGGCGGCCGCCAGCCAGGACACGATTCTGGGTGGCAGCATCGAGCATTTGAACACGGGGCCGTTGCCCGTCGGGGGGGACTACGTCGCTGTGGGAGACTCCTACTCCTCCGGAGTCGGCACCGGCGTCTACGACCGGCCAGCGGGGCCTGTGCCCGCAGCCCGCTGTCCTACCCGCCGCTGTGGGCCACCGAACACCACCCCACCAGCTTCGTGTTCGCGGCCTGCTCTGGGGCCACGACGGCTGACGTGCTCAGCACCCAGATCTCGTCCCTGCAGCCCACAGATGACCTGGTGACGATCACCATCGGTGGCAACGACGTCGGATTCGGATCCGTATTACAGACCTGCACGGCCGCGCCGAGCGACGACACGTGCGCCACCGCGGTCGATGCCGCGGAGTTGTCGTGAACTCGACGCCATGGACGTTTTCGTCGAGCAGGATGTCGGTACAGTCGAGTTCACGGCGCTGATCGATCTCAGCTTTGGGGTGGGTCCCAGTGGGTGGACACTTTCCGCATCGTGCCGTCGCAGGCACAAGGCTCGGTGTTCACCGTCCGCGACTTCGAATCGCGTGCAGGCAACGCCGCTGAGGGTGGTGGGGACGCCGGCCGGGGTTTCTGAGCGGGTGTGATCGACACCGCGGGGTTGGCCGCTGGGACAGGCTGCTGCGGTACTGGCATCTGCACCTGGCGGTAGTGGGTTACGGGCTGGGTACGCACCGGAGCGGGCGCCGGGGCAGCGACATCGTGAGGCACCGGAGCGGCAGGCGCTGGCCCGGCAAGTGCAGGGGCAGGGGCAGGGGCAGGGGCGGCGGGCGCTGGGGCAGCGATATCCGGAGGCACTGGGGCGGTCCGGGCCGGGGCGGCGGCATCCTGCTGCACCGAGGCAGACTGACCGACGGGCGACCGTGCGGGCTGGGTGGTGAACACCCCAGCGGACACACCCGCCAACACCAGGACAAGCCCGGCGCTCGCCACCAAGGCGATCACGGCGTTACGCAGACTGAGCATGGCCCCCCCAACCTCGCTACTGAATGTACTTCTCACTAAGCGTGAGAAGACCCCGTTGTGTTAGCCGACATCGTCGAGTCACCTATTCGGGTTGAGCTCGCTCAGTCAGTTGCTTGGCGCCGCTACTTGCCGCGCAGGCCGACCGGGTTGCCGTCGGTGTCCTCCAGCACGCACACCCGCGCCCCCGGACTGACCTCGCGCGGAGCGCTCCGCTCGGTCGCGCCGGCGGCGAGCAGACCGGCGCGGACGGCGTCGAGATCGTCAACGTCGGCATAGGCCACCGGCCCACCAGCCACGTCGCCTTGGGGAGCCAGGCTGACCTCGAAGCCGTCGGCGGAGTAGCCGACGTAATAGGGCTGGTCGGTGTGCGGCGCGCCGAGCAGTGCGGTGTAGATCGCCTTGGCGGCGTCCAGGTCGGACACCGGGACCACCACGCTGCGGATCGTCGGACTCATCTGTTGTTCCTCTCGGGTACGGCGGTCACACCCGCGACCGCTGCTTCGTCGATGAGGTGACGGATCAACGGTACCGGTGGCCACGCTCTCTGGGTTGGGGGTTGGTTGGGGTAACGTCCCGCCATCACGAACCTGCAACGCCGTCTTCGTCTCGCCATGACGCTGGTGTTCGCTGGCGCGGCGATCATCGTGGTGGGCTGCGGACGCCCCGCCGTCAATCCGGCTGCGGTATCGAAAACCTCGGTGCCACAGATGCTCGCGGTGCCGCGGGTACTGGTGCCGCCGGCGACACCTGCCGTGGCATCGCCGCCGCCGCCATCACCGCCGGCCGATTGCCCGGATCCGGCGTGGAGCTGCACCCAGCAGCAGCGTTTCGCCGCTGCCGGCGCCTACATCAGCCGCAATGTCAGCGGCAATGGCTACCTGGCCGTGGTATTCACCGATCGGCAGACCGGCGCAGTGTGGCGCTTCGGCCCGACGCAGCACGAGGGTTGGACCGCGTCCACCATCAAGCTTGCGATCGCCACTGATCTGCTGCGCCGGCAGCGGGCCGGCCAGATCACCTTGACCGCTGGCGACCGGCACGACATGGCCACCATGCTCAACTTCTCCGATGAAGCCGCTTCGGACCGGCTGTGGACGAAATACGGTGGCGAGGACATGCTCGCCCGGTTCCGCAACCAGTACGGCATGACCGGCCTGCACTTCGTGCCCGGCTTTACCGCCAAGACGTACTGGGGCTTCGTCAAGTGCACCACCGATGACCTGGCCGCCCTCACCCACTACGTCTTCACCCAGGTGAACCCGGCCGACCGCGCCTACCTCGTCGATGCGCTGCGCGGGGTCGCGCCCAACCAACAGTGGGGAGTCTGGGCCGCTGGCTCCGACCAGCGACCGGGCAACAAGGACGGTTGGTCGTATGAGACCGATCCCTACGGCAAGCACTGGGTGACGAACACCGTCGGCTTCGCCGGACCCGACGAGCGCTACCTGATCGCCGAGATGTACCAGGTGGATCCGCGCGGCACTCTGCCCGGCGGTGTGCATACCGTCAGCGATGTCGTCGCCCTGCTGTTCGGCGTGCCGGTACCGGCACCGATCACGGTGCCATCCCCCGACGGATAAGTCTCACTGTCCGTGACTTCCCGGGAAGAGGTGTTGCAGCCTACGAACGTGCCGTGCACGGCAACTTGCGCCCAGAGTTGCCATCGGTGGCACATGCGCAGCGGATCTACCCAGCTTTCTTAGGGACTGGTGGGATCAATGAGACTGCCGTTACTCCGACCTGCGGCGACGGTCGTCGGGTAGTCCGGTAGAGCGATCGCGTTGGCAGGGCAGCAGGCGAAGCATCCGGCAGCCGGCCAACCCGCGACTCTACGATGGCGGTATGTGTCGCAACATTCGCCCGCTGCACAACTTCGACCCACCCGCGACACCGGATGAGGTGCACAGCGCGGCCTTGCAGTACGTGCGGAAGATCAGTGGGTGCACGAAGCCCTCACAGGCTAACGCCGAGGTGTTCGAACGGGCAGTCGGTGCCGTCGCCGAGGTCTCGATGCGTCTGCTCACTGAGTTGGTCACGACTGCACCGCCGAAGGATCGAGAGGTCGAGGCCGCCAAGGCCCGCGAGCGATCCGCCACCCGCTTCGCGACGTGACGCCAACCAATGCGGACGTCAAGACCGGCACGGCCCGGCGAAGTCGCCGGCCAGCAGCAGCATCGCCACCGCCAGCGCGTGGCCAGTCGTCTCGGCGACGTAGAGCATGAGTGCCACCAGGCTCAGCGTGTCGCCGAGGAACGACACCGCGCGGGCGGCCCACAGCAGCCGAAACGGCCCGTTGGTCCGCACCAGGCGAAGCGCGCTCACAGCCCCGTCCGGTTCATCGGTCGACCCGATCACCGATTCTGGATCAGAATGCGCCCGTCTTTGGCTAGTACCGGCACGTTCATCGGCACGGTATCGGGATACTTCATGCCGGTGCCGGTGTTGAGCACGACGACCTGCTCGGCACCGGTCAGCCAACCGGCCTCCCGCAACTGTGCGACGGCGGCGAAGCAGGCAGCGCCCTCGGGGCACACGAATGCACCTTCAGTGCGAGCCAGCTCCCCCAGTGCGTCGAGCAATGCCTCATCCGTGACGGCCACGGCGGTGCCGCCGGTCTCATACACCGCATTGAGCACCAGGAAATCACCCAACGCCTTGGGCACGTTGATGCCGAACGCGACGGTTCGCGCGTCGGGGAACGGCTCACTCTCGGCCGCTCCGCGTTGGAAGGCCTCGACGATCGGCGCGCACCCAGTGGCCTGCACCGCGACCAGTCGCGGCAGCTCCCCGCGGATCCAGCCGAGTTCTCGCAGCTCGCCCAGCGCCTTGTAGAGGCCGATGATCCCCACGCCGCCACCCGTGGGGTAGACGATCACGTCGGGGGTCCGCCAGCCAAGCTGCTCGACGAGTTCGTAGGCCATCGTCTTCTTGCCCTCCAACCGGTAGGGCTCTTTCAACGTGGAGACGTCCTGGTAACCGGCCCGATCCGCGACCGAAGCGGCGATCAGCTTGCTGGCGTCACCGATGAGGCCGTCCACCAGATAAAGCTCGGCTCCGCTGATCCAACACTCCGCGCGGGTGATCTTGGGCGCATCCACCGGCATCATGATCAGACTGCGCATTCCGGCGCGGGCGGCGTAGAGCGCCCACGCGGCGCCGGCGTTGCCATTGGTCGGCATCGCGACCCCAGTGACCCCGAGCTCCGCGGCGCGGGACACCCCGACCACCGCCCCGCGTGCCTTGAATGTGCCGGTCGGGATCAGACCCTCGTCCTTCATCAGCAGACCGGGCACCCCGATACGGCTGCCGAAGCGCGGCACTGTCACCAGCGGAGTCATCCCCTCGCCCAGGCTCACCACCCGCTGGGCCGACCGGACTGGAAGCAGCTCGTGATATCGCCACAGGGTTGCCGCGCGGCTGGCGATCTCCTCGCGGGTCACGGTCGCCGCCACCCGTTGGAGGTCGTAACGGGCCAGCAACGGCGCACCCACAGCTGATGTGCCCTGGATCTCGTCGGCTGCATAGCGTTCGCCGGTACGCGCGCATTCGAGGTGCGTCAACGCGGAGAACATCACAACGGGGGCCTGATGCGCCAGAACGGAGAAACTGGGCCGATTCCGGCGCCGAGCGGGTAGGCGTGGGCTATCGCCTGCTTGATATAGCGCTTGCCGTAGCCGACCGCCTCGGGCATCGGGGAGCCATGGGCAAGCGCGGCGGTGATCGCAGCGGCCAGGGAGTCGCCGCTGCCGTGAGTGTGCTGGGTAGCGAGCCGCGGCCCGGTGAACTCGGTGAAGTCGGTGCCGTCGTACAGCAGGTCCAGGCACAGTTCATCGTCGGCCCCGGCAGGGAGGTGGCCGCCCTTGATCAGGACCCACCGGGGTCCCAGCGCATGCAGTGCGCGGGCGGCCTCATGCTGCTCCGCGCGGCACCTGACGTCCAGACCGACCAACAGCCGCACCTCGTCGAGGTTCGGGGTAACCAGGGTGGCCCGGGGCAACAGCACGGAGCGCAGCGCGGACAGCGCATCGGGGGCCAGCAGCGGATCGCCGTGCATGGACGCGGCCACCGGGTCGACCACCAACGGCACCGAGTGACCGATGCCGACCTCGTCGCACACCTCGGCCACCGCCGCGATGATCGCCGCGCTGGACAGCATGCCGGTCTTCGCCGCGGCCACCCCGACGTCGGTCGCCACCGCCCGGATCTGGTCAGCCACAGTGGACGGTGGGACCTCCACGTAGCCGCCCACGCCCAGCGAGTTCTGCACCGTCACCGCGGTGACCGCGACGCAACCGTGCACGCCGCACACGGTGAATGTGCGCAGATCGGCCTGCAGCCCGGCCCCACCCCCGGAGTCCGACCCCGCGATGGTCAGCGCGACGGGAGGGGCCCCGGTCATGACCCAGTCACGCTTCGGTCACTGGCAGGTACACCTTCCCGCCGGCCGCGGTGAACTCTTCGGATTTCTCCTGCATACCCACCTCGATGGCCTCCACAGTAGACAGCCCGTGCTCTTCGGCGTAGGCCCGGACATCGGCGGAGATGCGCATCGAGCAGAACTTGGGCCCACACATCGAGCAGAAATGTGCGGATTTCGCCGGTTCCGCAGGCAGCGTCTCATCGTGATAGGACCGCGCGGTGTCCGGGTCCAGCGCCAGCGCGAACTGATCGTGCCAGCGGAACTCGAACCGGGCGGTGGACAGCGCGTCATCCCAGGCTTGGGCACCGGGATGGCCCTTGGCCAGGTCAGCGCTGTGCGCGGCGATCTTGTAGGTGATCACGCCGGTTTTCACGTCGTCACGGTCGGGTAGGCCGAGGTGCTCCTTGGGGGTGACGTAGCAGAGCATCGCGGTGCCGGCTTGGGCGATCATCGCCGCGCCGATCGCCGAGGTGATGTGGTCATAAGCCGGCGCGATGTCCGTCGCCAATGGACCGAGAGTGTAGAACGGCGCCTCGTCGCACCAT